>NZ_CAKC01000017.1 GCF_000296855.1 Lactobacillus gigeriorum DSM 23908 = CRBIP 24.85
TTGCCCGCGATCGGCTTTATAGCCCTGTGCTTGCTGCTGTAGAGCACAACGGTGCCATGCTTGACCTCATAGCTGACAGTAGCAGGTGAGCAGCCAATCTCGCGTGCAATAGTGCGTTAGGAATAGCCGTCCTTGAGTCCGATTTGATCTTGATAAGATAAGTGCTTTCCTTTGATGTGTATGGTAGAATTTAAGCAGTCCATTTGTGAGCTCCAATAGATGTTTTTTGGTTATTAACATTCTATCAAACAGGTCCAAATGGGCTTTTATTTTTGCCAAGTGTTCAATTTGATTTTACAATCAACGAAGAAAATTATTTTCTATAATAAGCCATAATTTGATAGACAAAAATCCTTAAAAAGATTAAAATTAACCTAAAATTAATTTTTGGAGGTGCTTTCATGAAGGCTGTTACTCAAGAAGAATTATTACGTTTGCCTAGTCTAGGCAATGTTCAAGTTAAAGATGGTAGGGTAGTTTTTGTTAAAGGCTTAGCTAAAGAAGATCGAACTGGTTATGATTTTACTTTGCAAAGCTACCAAGATGGCAAATTAAAACCATTGACAAGTTTTGGCAAGGAAAGCAATTTTGCTTTTGCAGAAGATGGGAAATCGCTTTACTTTACGGGGAATCGTTCTGGTAAAGAAAAAACTAGCTATCTTTATCAACTCCCATTAGATGGTGGAGAAGCAGTTCCGGTTGCAGAATTTGATCGTGAAGGATTTCAAATTGCGGAAGTTCTAGATGATTCGCGTTTGCTTTTGACCGTAAAGCACGATCTGTATGCTGAAGAAAAAGAAGCCGATCCTGATAGCAAAGATTATGAGGTTTTTGATGAATTGCCTTTCTACTTTAATGGACGTGGCATTATCAATAAATTAAGAACTGAATTATATTTGTTTGATCTAAAGACTGGTCAAAAGACTTTATTGACAACTGACAAATACTTTAACTTAGTTGATTGCTTCTGGCTTGAGGGCGAGTTGTATGTTACGGGGACTAGTTATAAGAGCGAAGATGCGCATTTTGACAATGGCCTTTATCGCGTAGACTTAGCGAATGCAAGTTTGGTTGAATTATTTGCTCCAGGTCAAGGTGATATTAGCGATTTATTTGTCTTGAATCATCAAATCTATGGTTTAGTTTCAATGCACGAACGCTATGGCTTGAATGAATATCCGCAATTTTATAAGTTAACTGAGCATGGTTTTGAAAAAGTTTTGCCATATGATGGAGCAACCGGAAACCGATGTGCGGTTGATTTGGCAACAGTTGGTGGCAACTTGGGTGATACTTACCAGGATAAGTATTATTTCGTACAAACTGTTGTTGATCATTGTGAGATCAAAGCTTTTGATGGTAAAAAAGTTGAAGATACCTTTGCATTTTCGGGAACTATCCAATCATTTAAGGTTTGCAAATCAGGAATTTATTTTGTTGGGGCAGCAGCCGATGAAATTCAAGAATTGTATTTAGTCCATGATGGTGAATTGACTAAGTTGTCGCACAACATGGACCTGCTTAAAGATTACTATGTTGCCCAAACTCAGGAAGTTAAGTATCTCGATGTAAACGGCAAGGAACAACTTGGTTGGGTGCTGTTACCAAAAGACTATCAGAAAGGACAAAAATATCCCGCAATTTTAGACGTTCATGGAGGACCGCTTGCTACTTATCCACGAGTTTTCTTCCATGAAATGCAATTATGGGCAAGCCGTGGGTACTTCGTCTTCTTCTGCAATATTCATGGCTCAGCTGGTCAAGATAATGAATATGGTGATGTTCGTGGCAAGTATGGCACGATCGATTACGACGATTTGATGAACTTTACGGATAAAGTTTTGGCGACATATCCAGATATCGACCAAGCGCGTCTTGGAATTACTGGTGGTTCCTATGGTGGCTTTATGACAAACTGGGTAATCGGTCATACCAATCGTTTCAAGGCGGCAGCATCCCAAAGATCAATTGCCAATTGGCTTAGTTTTGAACATGTATCGGATATTTCACCTTACTTTGTAAATGATCAGGTTGCTGGATCAAGCGATACTGATTTGGAAAAATTATGGGAACAATCTCCGCTGAAATATATCGCTAATGTTGAAACACCTACTTTGTTTATTAACTCTGATGAAGATTACCGGTGCCCAATTTCTGAGGGTACGCAAATGTTCCACGCTTTGTTGTCCCATGGCGTTGAAGCTAGAATGTGTGTCTTCCATGGTGAAAACCATGAATTATCAAGAAGCGGGCAACCAAAACATCGGATTCGTCGGTTGAATGAAATTACCGATTGGTTTGATAAGCATTTGAAGTAAAGGAAAGTGTCTGGAAAATAACTCAGAAATTAACAAATCCTATTAAATCTTGGTATTAATAAGCCTTGATTTAATAGGATTTTTCTTTTGTGTGAAGGTCTAAAATTAACTAAAAATAAACTTTTTTCCTAGACACTTTTTTATGGAATATTGTAAGTATAATCCCGTAAAAAGTATTATTATATATAGAGAAAAATTTTTAGTGGGAGAGTAATATAAAGAAAAAGAGATTTTGGTTATTTGTAGCCTTATTATTAGTTGGATTTATGGGGATGCATTCGCAAAAGGTTGAAGCAGCTCCTTGGGGAGCTAAAAAATTATATACAACGCCTGTAGCTGCGAGAGGTACCTGGTATTACAAGGAAAGTGGGAAGATTAATCGTTTTAAACTTACCAAACATACAGTATGGGGAAAAAAGCTGTACTACATGTTGCCCAAGAAAGAATACAATAAATTGGAAAGTAAACTTGAAAGCTTACCAGAAAAGAAATATATGTCTACTATATACCATTTAGATGATACGATTGGTCAAGTATATGAGTTTAAATGGCATGGAATGAAGTCTTTTAATGTAAATGGTTGGTTAGCCGGAGCAGGAAATGGAGCATATTATGTTCCAGTTACTAAATTGCGACATGGTAAAAAGGTTCAAGCTTTAAGAATTGGTCATGGAGCATATAATTGGTTAACTTTTTATGCATACAATCACCAGAACTAGCAAAGTAAAAAAGCCTCCTACGAGGCTTTTTGCTTACTTACCACTATTAATTTCCTTATCCAAATATTCTTGCAAAACTACGGCCTGATTATGTTCAGTATTTTTGGCACCGTACAATAGAACAACATCATTTTTTGCAAGTTCTTCTCTAACTAAAGAAATAAAATCGGGTAATTCAGAATTGTGTGTTAATTCATCAAGATATTTTTCCTTGAATTCTGGATATTTTTCGTCTTCATGATTGAACCACTTGCGTAGTTCAGTACTTGGAGCAATCGATTTTTTCCATAAATCGAGCTTGGCCTTCACTTTACTAATGCCCCTTGGCCAAACGCGATCAACTAAAATGCGGTAACCGGAAATATTCTCACTGCCATAGATTCTGGCGCTTTTTATTGTATGCAAAATTATCACCTGACTTTTTCTTTAGTATAGCATGCTTTATGATTATTACTATAAATAGAAAATATTTTCAGATGGAAACTTATCATGTAATGAATGAAGGATAAATAAATGAGTAAAAAGTATGCATTTCTTTTTTGTAGCGATCCATTAAATTCAAATAAAGTTGATCCAATGTATCAAAATGAGTATGTGGTCGCAAGATTACACCATGAATGTTTGTTGGTGAGTTTCGAAGACCTTCAAAATAAGAAATTGCTTTTGAAAGGGGCCTTGTCTGACAAAAGTGTACAAATTATATATCGAGGCTGGATGTTGAAGCCTGAGATATATGATTTTTTGTACCAAGCTCTTAAAGAAGAAAACATGCGGTTAATCAACACGCCTGATCAGTATAAAAAATATCATTTGTTACCTGGTTGGTATCACGATTTTGAAAAAGAAACCCCAAAATCTTGTTGGATTGAAGGTACAGATATCGATGAAATTACTAAAATTGCGCAAAAATTAGCTGGACCCTATATCGTAAAAGACTACGTTAAAAGTCTAAAGCATTATTGGAAAGATGCAGCCTTTATCAAAGATATTGGTGATCAAAAGGAAGTTAAAAGAGTAGTGACCAATTTTATCAGATTACAAGGTGATCAGCTTTTGGGTGGGATTGTTCTTAGAAAATATGAACCTTTAAAATTTATTGGTTATCATCCAGAAAGTGGGATGCCACTTTCTGAGGAATATCGAGTTTTTGTACTACAAAATCAAATCATAAATATCAATAATTATTGGAAGACAGATACAAAGAAAAGCTTAACTGATGAAGAATGGGATCGGATTACAAAAATTGGTGAAAATATTTGTAGCAATTTTATAACAATTGATTTAGCAAGAAAAAAAGATGGTTCACTGATTATTATGGAAATGGGTGATGGGCAAGTTTCAGGATTACAGGAATTATCAGCAGATCAGTTTTATCAATCTATAGAAGCAACTGAAAAATTGTGAATTACTCACATCATATCAGTTGCTAATAAAAAGACCAGGTCTCTAATGAGCTAGATTGGCTCAAGACTAGAGTACTGGTCTTTTTGCAATATTAATTTAGTAAATTATCTTCAAGATGTTTAATTCGTTTTACTTGATTTAGATATGAATTTTGATTATTCAACCGATAAATATATTTTCGACCTTCTTTTTCTTTAGTAAGGTATCTAGAATCAACCAGTAAATTAACATTTTTCCGTAAAATACTTTCTTTACCATATTTTTCGGCTGAGTTTAAAACCAAATCTTGAATATCGAATGATTTTTGCAGTTTTGCAAAGTTTAAAATAAACTCCTGCGTTGAGTTTAATTCTATAGATTTTTGCGGTTGTGTCGTAGATTTCCAAATCCGGATCTTTGTCGTATTCATGTTGTAGTCTATCGATATTTCAGGATCTTTTAAATTGTTTCGAATGGCTGCTTCAAGAATTCTAGGACCTCCGCTAGCTGCAGTTTCAGAAACACCAATTCTTCTAAAAAGAGTGGCTATCTCAGTATTTCGAATTGAAGAATATTGTCCTCTCAGAAATGCTTCTTTGCTTACTCTCATGACTCCGGGATTAGTAAATTCAAAATAACTAGGACGATCAACAATTTTAACACCAACTGAACCATCATAATATGCATGCATTAAGGAATTTACTAAAGCTTCTTTAGCTGCAGATGTAATATCAGAGTAGTAACTTGTCCTGCTTAGATTTTTATCTTGAATAAATTTATCCGGTACACTAGCAATTAACTTATCTAAAACAATGTTATAAAAACTATAGATGTTTAAAGATGGAAAGTTCATATCACCAGCGGAAACTCGATCAATCCAATTAATACTGGTATCGCTATTATATTTTTGATAATCGAGTTGAAATCTTGGGAAACGATCTGTTATTGATATATATTTTCCAAAAAATAATAGACCGCCATCGGTTAATTGATATTCAGGGTTATTATTTGATCTATTTTTCCTAAAAACACCAAGAGAATATAAAAATTCTTTGGTATCGAGATTTTCTTGCAGTGGTACGATGCCTTTTTCAGAAATTTGATCACGATATTTGTTGATACTCGAGAGATCTAAATCATCGAGTGTGTAGCTACTTGGAAGCAGATAAGTATCTATTTCGGTTTGACTTTCTACCGCAAAAAACTTTAATTGATCATTTGTAGCCTTTCTATCTCCATCTCCAGTTCGAACATAGGCAGTTCCAAAAGCAGTAATTGGACGAGAGTTATATGGCTCTGAATTTATAATGATTTGAATAATATCTTTCCCTTTATATTGGTCAATCTTAACGTCATTATTTTGAATGATCGGTCTATTAAGGCAAGTAGGGTTATTATTGTCATTAAACAATTGAGTTAAAATATCATCTGCATTATCGACGCCGGTAATAGAAAATGTTTTTTCTTTTTTGTTTTCGGTTATTCCTAAAACTATTAATCCACCTTCAGTATTTGCAAAAGAACTAACGGTTTCCCAGAAAGTTTTTGGCAATTTCCATGACGTAGATTTGTATTCAAGATTAATTGATTCAGCAGGCTTGCTAAATGTGAAATCAGATGTAATTTTATCAAAATTCAAAAAATTCATTTTATATCACCTCGTATAAAACTATTATAGCTAACTTTCATAACTTTTACAGAAAAAAGTGAAAGTTCGTAAAAGTTCGTGAAAGTTCATAAAAGTTTGTGCGAGATACAAAAAATAAAGTATATTTTAGATTTCAAGAAAATTTCGTAAAAAATAAAATATACTTTATTTTTACTCTTCGTTCATATATAAAAACTCAATCGCAAAAACATACAATTGAGCAATATTAGTTATGAACGTTTTTTGAAAACCAAAGTAAAGCAGCGAGTCCAGTAAGGGTTGTACCAAAAAGAGTGAGGAAGATGTCCGCTTTTTGAGATGTTTGTGGCAACACTTTATCTTGGTTGAACTCCTTATTATCTTCAATAGGTTTAGTTGATGTGTTATCTACACTATTTGTTATTGAAGAATTTCTTCCGATAGTATTTTTATCAGGGCTTGGGTTTATTACTTTAGTAGCAGTTCTAGAAATAGAGTTTTCGTTTTGATCTGAATTTTTATCTAGAACTGTTGGAGTTGTTGAAGTCTCAGATGTAATAGTTATTGGAGTAGTAACAGTATCTGGAGTAGTTCTTTCTCAAGAATTTGATTGAGAATCTGGAATTATTGGACTTGGATCAGTATCAGGAACTTTAGGTTCTGCTTTAGGCACTTCAGTATATCTGATTTCTACTTGTGAATTGCTACTATCAGGAGTTACTGTAATTTCAGGCACTACTACAATATTAGGCTTATATCCAGCAATAATTGGAGCTTCGTATTTTGAAAAAAATATTATTTCCACTTTGAACGGTCCAAGAACCATAATCAATATAGCAAATGCCATCATCGATATCTTCGTTTGATGGATCTGTAGTTTCTCTTAAATCAATAACTGGAATATTTGCTGACGTATCGGTATTCGTTGAATTATTAGTAGTAGATTCAGCAGATGGATTAGCAACTGTAATCTAAACAAGTCATCAAATGCCAAATTTGGATCAACTGATGACAGGTTGATTTTTATCTTATTGGCTATAATCAAGCTAGCAATACTTAATTAGAATCGAGGTAAAAATATGCGGTATACAGAAAAGCAAAGACAGCAGATTTATCAATTTAGAGAAGCGTGGAAAAAAGGCGATGATGCCAGGGATGCAGGCTTACCAGTAGAGATACCAGAAGTAAAAAGAGTTAATGATATTTCTTATGGCCCCTATGGCGACTACAACTTATTGGACTTGAATTTACCAAAGGAGCATAAAGGTAAGATTCCGGTTATTATTAATATCCATGGAGGAGGATTTTTCTATGGAACTAAAGAAACTTATCAGTTCTATTGCTTGTTCCTAGCAAAACAGGGTTTTGCGGTGGTGAACTTCAATTATCGTTTAGCGCCAGACTATCAATTCCCTGCTAACATTGAAGATTTAGATAAGGTTTTAACCTGGTTAGAAGAACATGCAGATGAGTATCAATTAGATGTAAATAATGTATTTCTCGTTGGCGATTCTGCTGGTGGTCAAATGGTAACACAATATAGCACCATCTACACCAATGATAATTATCGGAGACTGTTTGGACTACGAAAACCTACTTTAACCATTCGTGCTGCTGCAACAAATTGTGGTGGCTTTACAACTGATCACTATAAGCAGGATGATGGTGGAGATCTTCTTAATGTTGCAGGATTATTCTTTGCTACTCATCAAGATAAAGCAAAGGTGGATTTAACTAAGGTAGAAGATTATATCACCAAAAATCTTTTGCCATTGTATGTTATGACAGCAAATCATGATATGATTCGTGAACAATGTCTTGCTCTTGATAAGTTTTTAACTGAAAAAGGGATTGATCATGAATTTCACGACTATGGTTCGGAAGATGAACCGCGTGAGCATGTTTTCCATATTAATCAAAAAGATGAGCTAGCAAAGCAATGTAACTTAGATGAGCTAAGATTTTTTAAACAATTTATGAATTAAGCAAAATAGCCACAGAAATTGTGACTTTTGTTATTATTTTTATTGATGATCATATGATGTTTTGGTTAAAATTGGTAAAGCAGAAAAGTGAATAGTGGTGGCCTCTTGAATCGAAAGGGTGATGCCTATGGAAGTTTTTTCTAAGTAAGCAGATTCTGAATAGAAGGGAGGTTAATGATGCTTTCCTTTATTGGGGAAGTTGTCGAAATTGTCAAGGCGATGATTGTACTGTCAAGTGGCTAACAATCTTAATGATTTGTGTAGCTCAATTGATAATTGCAATTGCTTATGTTGTCTTGGCCTTCCATTTTTTGTAATGGAAGGAAATAAAAACAACCACTACAAACTTCGATCTACGTAGTAGTTGTTAAAAAACTAACAAAGGTCACCGCGAAAGCGGATCTCTGATTATGTTAATAAAAATGACGTGAAAATCAAGGGCAATCATGCAAAAATAATAAATTGATCTACTTAATAACCATATATTTAGCTCAGAGATATGTGTATAAGAATTCGAGAATACTGAATATTTTTTGGGATTTGTTATTAATGAAAACAAGCAGAGTGAGGAGGAAATCTGCTTGCTTTTTTGATAGATTAGGATAATTTTTCGATATAATCAGACCATTTTTGGCGATAGTCTGTTGCTTGTTGCTTCGTCATGCGTTGTTCATAGGATTTGGATGAGATGGGTGCTACTAATTTAGGTTCAGCATTCATCGTCGATCCTAATGCACTTAGCTCAGAAACATCTGAAATATCAACTTTGCTTTGAGAGATATTGCTTAAATATTGCATCAAATATTTATTATGGATCATACTACCATCAGTATGGATTTCAGATTTTACATCAGGAAATAGCTCCTTAAATTCAGTAATAATGTCACAAATTTGATAAACCAATGAATTTAAAGTTGCACGGACCAATTCTTTCTTACCAGTAGTAGCTGTCATCCCTACAAAGGCAGCTTTCATATCTGGCAACCAATATGGAGCCCCCAAACCAGAGAAGGCAGGAATAAGAAGTGTGTGATCTTCTGGATCAGCAGTTTTTTAGTCAAAAAAGGAAAAATTATCTTTCAAAAAAATCCTTGTATTGAATTACAGTAACTTGATGCTTATTGGTATATTTCAAAAATGAAGGATTGGCTTCTTTTACAAAAAAGTAGAGATAAGCTCGCTTGATTTTAGGTATTAGTAATGCTCTTTCTTGCAATAAATCAATCATTCTGGTATTTAAATTTGCTTGGCTACGCCATTTGCATTCACCAATTATTGCTTCGGTATTATCATAGTTCGGAGCAACTATATCAACTTCTTCTTGCCTTTTTTTGATTGGATTAGGACCCCACCAGTTCGTAACTGCTCTTGGCTCAATAGGTAAATCGGGTGCTTGCCAGATCCATTCTTTAGATATTTTTTCAAAGCTGGATCCAAGAAAATCCGGTAGTTGCTCTAAAATTCTTTTTTCAAGCCCGATAGTTCTACCTGAATTAATAGCACTTTGCTCAGTAGCAATAAAATTGAACCAAAATCTAAAAAGACCATCATTTATTTGATAAATCTTTTGTTTATTACTCGTAGAATAAAGTGGCATTTTACTTTGAACGATTCCAATTTCGATTAATTCATTAAGATATCGAACTAGGCTACTGTTGTTTTTAAGATGTGATGCTGTAAAAATATCATTAAATTTACTTTTACCGTTAGCGATTGCAGTCAAAATTGCAAAATATATTTCTGGCTTATTGAATTCTTGTTCTAGCAAGGCACTTGGTTCATTAAATAAAGGAGAATCAGGATATAAGAACAGTTCTTTGATATTATCTTGTAAATTTAAATGTTGATCAATGCCCGTTAAGTATTGTGGAACACCACCTGTAATACCATAATAAGCAAGCAAATCTTCATTGCTCACGCTTGGAAGAAGTTTTTTGGTATCAAAAATAGTAAATGGCTTAATTTTAAATTGGGCTGTTCTTCTACCATATAATGGGCTTTTTATGCCTAAAACTTGTTTTTCCATAAATGACATTGAAGAACCACATAGAATAAGCATGATATTACTACTTGGTTTAAAAATGTGATCAATTACGTATTGTAATTCAGAACTAATAGCAGGTTCGGACTGTGCAAAATAAGGATATTCATCAAGAACTAGAATTAGTTTCTGGCTTAATTGATCTGCGATTGTTTGGATATAAGTGAATGCATCCCGATAGTTTGCAAAATTTTCAGGACTGGGTGTTAAATTTGAATTTTCCTTTATGAAATTAGAGATATCATTCGAAAAAAGTTTCAAGTTTTGTTCAGCAATAGTTTGAATTCCTTGCGAATAAATAGCAGGCTTATCTTTAATAAATTCGCGAATCAGAGAAGTTTTACCAACGCGTCGTCTCCCATAGATGATTGCCATTTGGAAAGCAGGAGATTGATATAAATGATTTAGACGAGAAAGTTCATTTTCCCTGGCTACAAATAGATAATGACTCGACATTTTGGGTCTCCTTACTAACATAAATGTTACTATAAAAAATTTTACTATCAAAAATAATAGTAACTGTATATGATACAAAAAAATCACTAAAAAGGTTTTCATTCGCTGGGTAATGGGTAATAATAGTAGGTAGGAATAAGCTTGGAGGTAAATAATGAATCCAATATATTTAACAATTATAGTGGTCTTGGTTGCATTAACTTTCTTTATTCAATTTTATAGTCAGTATAAAAGAAAGAAAATGTTAGATAAGTTAACTCCACTTGCAATAAGTAATAAAACAAAAGAGTTTGATCGTCTTATTGATCAAAAAGAAGCTATTAGATCAATACCAGAATATAATAGAACAATTTTAAAATTGAACTCTTACCTATACCGAAATGATCAAGAAAAAATAGAAAACCTTTTTTTGGAAGCAAATAATGCTCATTTTACTGAAAGGCAAAAGTTAGACTTTTATGTACGAGAATTAATGTACTATATTGATCATTCGAATAAAATAAAAGCTAAAGAAATTTATGCAAAGCTTGAAAAGAATAGAAATTTTTCAAAAATTAGAGGAGAAGTTGAGCTCCCATATAAAATTTTAGTTTTAGATGAAACGGATAAACTTGATCAATTAATCGAAAAATCTAAGCATGTTGATGATCCGAAAAATCGTGCAGCTTATTATATGCTAATATCTCATATCTATGAAACATTAAAGGACAAAAAACAAGCTAAAGATTATCAGGAAAAAGCAAAAAGTCTGCTAGAAAGAAGATAATAAAAAAGATGTAATTAGCTCTTCCTCGGAAAATGCGAGGAAATAGCATTAATTACATCTTTTTTGTATTCATTATAATTTAGATAATTAATCAATAATATTAAATCCATAAGCTTCTAGCTCTGTTAGAGCAGGGAAAGCTTCAGAATTTGGATCTTTTATTAATTTAGTAAAGGTCAAAGAATCAGTAATAACAGGATTAATTGAGAACTTTTGTCGTTTATCAGTTTTTTCAAGAGTTAATTTTTGTTCGCTACCATCAGAAAACTTTAGAGTTGCTTCTTTCCAATATGTGTCATGAGGGTAGTCAGCTCTTAAAACAATACCCACTCCATCAATTTTGACATTCCTTCCAAAATCAATAGTTAATTCAGCATCATCTCGACCATCAATACCCCATGACTGAAATGGAAAGTTGCCATGACCATGATTTTCTAGATACCCGTCTATCGCATTCTTAGCCCAGAATACAGTTAAATTGCGAGTTTCTGCATTTGCCCATGCATGAGGAAAGCCATTGGAATAATGATGTTGATCGTGAGAGTTAACAGCTAAATTTTGACGCATAGATATCTCTTCGGGGTTAGCAAAACGAGCTTTAGCATATGAAAAACGATTTGAAAATACTCCTTTACTATAAGGCCATTCTCGTTGAAGATCAAAGAATACTTTGTAATTCCAAATTTTTTCTTTTAAATACAATAGTGCTGGAGAAAGAGCAGGATCTAATTGAACGACTACATAACATGGTGCATGATCTACTTCTATTTGAAAATAGTCGCCCATAGCAAAAGCGCGTTTAAATCCCAGATAAGTATCATAAGTATCAGAATTTGTTTTAACTATTTCGTGTTTTTCGTTAAATAGAGAAAGAGTAATTTTGTTCATGTTTGTATTACCTCATTATTAGTTTTTCAAAGCTAATGATTGCTGATCAATTGTTGCAAATGCTTGGTGATGGAAAGGTACACCATCTAATGAAAATACCTTTTTTCCCGTAAATACTTCTTGGTGAAAGATTGCAATACAATATTCGTGTTCCGAATTTGTAATTTTCCATCCTTCAGCGATATTATCGTTTACAGGAGTATTTAGGTTTTGAAGAATAGGTATTTTTTTAACTGTTAAATTGCTATTTGCTATGGTCGTTGTAAAAGATATGTTATCACTAAAAGGTTTGCTCAAGGTGAGCATTTTACCTGTTTGTAATTCATTATATTTTGAGGAATATGGGAAATCTTCAACTTTTGCTGAACCAGAATACGATAGGTTCCAAGTATTATCCAATACTGTTAGAGTATTATTTTCATAGCTTGCTTGGGGATGGATATGCCATATTTGGTTAAATTCATGGTTTCCTTGTATCGATACTTCATCCGATATTATCCATAGTCCTTCTTCAAGCATTACAATTTTTCTTGTCCAAATCTCTAAAGGATATTTACCTAATACAGAACCCTCGATATAATGGATATTTTTCTTAGAGTTATAATAAGTTGGCAATACTTTGTAATAGGAATCATAATCCCAACTGCTATTAGGTTTGGCAAGCTCGAGATTATCAATTTGAACTATGTTATGAGCTTTTGCCGATTTAAGAAGGACTCTCATTGGATGATCTTCACGATAAGTATACCGACCAGAGTCTACAAAAAGAGGAGAACCTTTTCCATAAATTGATAGGTGAAGGTTATCAGCATGAGCATGACCACTACCCATTGATCCGTTATTAAAAAACATATAATTAGCATCTTTTTTCCAACTACTACGGAAAGAATAGTTGCCACTTGCACTTCCAAGAAAGTTTAATTTTTGAGGAAGCGTCTTTTTTATTTCTTTGAGCTTAATTATGTTTGATCCAGTGTATAGAATATTTTCATAAGAAAATTCCCCAAAATAATTGAGTTCTTGATTATGAAGAATATAAGCACTGTTTGCAAGAATATCTTTTGCAGAGACCTGATCACTGTCACCAAAATTTGGTAACAGTCTTTCCGGTGTTACGATTAGTTGCAATGCAAAAGACATTTTCTTAATTGTATTTAGAACTTCTTTATTTAAGACATTGTTTTCAAACAATACTAGATGTTGTAAAGCTAATAACAATTCAACATGATACATAGGAGATTGTTCCCAATTCATACCATCGTCTAAAACTTGCAAATTAAGTTGAGATTTTAATTCATTTTTTGCCCAAATATATATTTCATCATGATCAACATTATTGTATATGTAAGGAAGGACTACGAGAATACCACAAACTTGAATACTTCCCCAATTGCTTAACTTGTATTTTGGAAGATAGTTACTTTTAAGATATAGAATTTGTTTTTCCATACTTTTTGCAATTGTTTCAAGTTCAAAATCTGATAAAGCATTGAACCAGCTTAAATAAATGATGCAATTTAACCAGTTAATCAGTCGAATACCAGTATCTAATGTTCGAGTTGAATTTTGGCTTTTAATTGAGGGATGTTGGTCAATCCATGTAAAAATATATTCCTTAATTTTTTCGAAGTATTTATCTTCTTTTGTTATAATTCCTGCTAAGCAAAGATAATCAAGCCAATCCATGCGGTTAAACATAAAGTTCCATTCCGGATCATCGTTATTTATTTTCTCGAAATCAATTGTATTTAAATGATATATCTTATTACAACGTTCCATGTCCCAACGACGATCAAATTTAAAGTCATTATTTAATAATAAATTAGCTTCATAAATGTATTTGGATTTTTCTTTGGTAGGGATAAGCTCTGAATAAGAATCAGGTTCTAAATGTGTAAGACGATTCTTTATTGAAGCTTTTAAATTATCTAAATCAAACATCTTTTAATAAACTTTCTAAATAAAAATGCACTGAGCAATTGCTCAGTGCAAATGTATATTATGCAGTAGTCAAGATCTTGCATGTACTTAGTAAAATACCAAGTACAACAGTTAAGATAACCAATTTGTAGGTTGTCCAGTGACGTTTCTTAATCAAGTAGTACATTAATAATGTGTATAAGACTGGCAAAAGAGCAGGAGCAATTTTATCTAACATTTGTTGAATATCGATAACTGATTTACCTGAAGCTCCTTTTGCAGTTACTGTATAACTGATGCCTACTTTCATTTTTACGAAAGTTGCGGCAAGTCCTGCAATAACTGTAATACCAATCATAGCTGCTGTATCTGAAATAACAGCCATTTGACTGCTCAATTTGTCGATCATGCTAGTACCAAGTTTACGACCATAGGCACCAACACCAAATTTGATTGCTAATAATGTAATGTTTTCAGCCAAGAGGAAGAAAATAGGAGCTAATGTTACACCACTCATTGCTAATGAAGCAAAAATTGATGAAAATAGTGGTGCAATACAGAATTGTGATAATGAGTCACCAATTCCGGCTAAAGGACCCATAAGAGCCATTTTAATACCACGAGCTTCTTCGTAATCAGCACCACCATCAGCCATTGCCATATGTATAGAAGTAATGAAAGGAAGGAAGTTAGGGTTGGTGTTGTAAAATTCTGTGTTTTCTTCCAAGGATTTTGCAAGTTTAGCCTTGTCATTGCCATATAATTTCTTGAAAGCAGGATACATAACTAATGAGTAGCCTAAACCTTGATAGTTACTATAGTTAAAACCGTTTTGTAAGAAATATGCTCTAAGTGTGGTAATAAGATAATCTTTTTTAGTAAAAACTTTAGATCCAGTCATCTCTTGATTCCTCCGTACTTGTGTCTGCTGAGTTAGTAGTTGCGTTGCTGTCCTTATTGCCACTGAAGAAGAATACTAAAAGGGCAACAATAGTACCAAAAATTGCGATACCGATTACAGGTGTAGTGAAGTATGCTGCAAGAGCATAACCTAATAATGCAAATGGAATAAATTCCTTTTTAAGCATAACACTCATAATCATAGCGAAACCGATAGCTGGAAGCATACCACCAGCAACTGACAATCCAGTTAATAACCATTGTGGAATCATCTTTACCAAGGCTTGCAAAGTACTCATGCTGTAAGCACCAAGGAATCCTAGCAAGAAACCAACAATAGCAAATAAACAAACTGTTGCATTTGAAATTAATCTATATTTCTTGAAGTTTTGTTGTTGCAATGCTTTCTTAGCAGATTCAGGGAATCCAGCACATAGAGTGTAAACAAAAGTTTGTAAGAATTGAATTGCTACAGCAAATGGAATTGACAAAGCTAAAGCAGATGCAGCAGTAACTTTTCCTGATGAAGTAATAGCCAACAGTGTACCAATGATCCCGGGACCAATTGGGTTAGGTGGAACAGTACCACCAGCACCTACACCGAATCCCATAAAGGCAAGTTCAGCTACGGCACCACAAGCTAATGCAGTAGGGATATCACCTAAGATAACACCTACACCAAAACTTAAAACTAATGCTCTGTTAGTATAAATACCCCAAAGCATACCAGCATAACAGAATGCGGTCCACAATCCGATAAGGATTGCTTGAATTAAAGATATATGCATTTTTACGTCCTCCTATAGATAATCTTTAATATCTACTTCAACAGTTCCATCATTTCCTGATGGGGTAGTTTTAGTGTTGAATTCAACGTTATATTTTTCAGATAAGGTCTTTAAAGCATTTTTATCTTCTTCACCTAAGAAGATTGATCTTGTTACCTTTTCCTTACCTGGTGCGTTATGAATGTTACCAATATTCATTTCATGGATTGGAACACCACCAGCAACAAGCTTTAATGCATCTTCTGGATTTTTAACAATAATAAAAATTTTTTGTGCTGGATTAGCTTTATGAATGATATCAATCACTTTTTGTACTGTGTAAAATCTCATTGCAATGCTATTAGGAATCAAAGCCTTCATTAAAGTTTGTGAAACTGGATCTCCAGCTGCTTCATCATTTGCCACTATACAAGTGTTTATGTCTAAAGTTTTGATCCACATTTGACCTTGTCCGTGAACAAGTCTTTCATCGATTCTGGTCATCACAATATTTGGTTCAGCCATATTAGTTACCTCCTACCAATACATATTCCATTCATTCTTTTGCTTGAACCTGGTTAAAGCTTCTAAATAGAAGTAGTCTCCCCACAAATTTCCTTCATCAACCCCGTGTCCTGAATGCCAGGAATATACACCATGATTTAAAAGGGCAGTAATTCCATTGGTTTTTTCTTCAGTATAAGATTCAACTAGGTTATGAAGCATAATACTTTGAGCTTTTTCATAGATTGGATATACTTCACTTTTTGGATCTAGAAAACGTTGCATTTGATTCATACCACAAATTGCTATAGCGGTAGCAGAAGAATCTTTGGATTGATAATCGCCATCATTAAAGATTAAATCCCAATAGGAAACAAAGTCTTTAGGCAATCTATTAAGGAAATAGTTGGTAACTGCTTCAAAAGTATCTATGTCTGAGTCATCATGAAGACGACTGTAGTTGAGTGCGATACCATAAATCAGCCAAGCTTGCCCTCTTGCCCAGCTTGAATCATCCGAGTAACCTTGTCTGGTTTTTCCGCCTAAAGGTTTCCCACTAACTGGATCAAAGAAGAAGGTATGATAAGCAGAACCATCTTCACGAATTGCGTATTTTAAAGTGGTTGCATAATGGTTTTTAACAACTGATAGATACTCTTCTTTTCCTGTTTCTTGATATGCCCAATAGAGTAGAGGGATATTAAGCATTGCGTCAACAATTAATCTATAATTGTCGCTTGCTCCAACATTACCCCATGCTTGAATAAATTTTCCTTTAGGATTGTACCGCTCCATTAGCTTATCTGCTGCCATCAACGCAGCCTTTTTTCCCAATTCGTTTCCGGTTAATTTATAAGCAGCGACACATGATGGAATATAGAGAAATCCTAGATCATGGTGATTAACATCTACTTGATCTTTGATTCTTTCATAGAAACTCTCTACATTTTTTTCGGCTAGTTTCTTGAATACTTCTTCATGTGTGTTTTCGTAACATAGCCATAATATTCCTGTCCAGAATCCTGGGGTCCATTCAACGTTTTTAGACGTCATATATGTATCATTTATCGTAGACGAGTCTGGGAAAGTTTCACCAAGTTTAATGATGTTGTGTTTTACTTTATTGACCACATCATTGATTGCTTGATCAAGTTCGGCTTTAGAGATCCCAGAAGCTAATTGAAATCTTTTAGGATCAGTTAGCACCTCTTTCTTGATTGTACTCATTGTTTCCTCCCAATAAATTACAAATTACAATTTCGATTCAACTTTCACGAATAGTATAAACACATTTATTCAAAAATGTAAACGCTTTTTCTTTATAAGAAACGCTTCACAAGACTATAAAAGTAATCGCTTTCTTGATACATAGGGATTTATCGATTGAAAAAAATTTTCGATTGCTCAAATATTTTTAAAAAGATCAGTAAAATATTGAGAATATTATTTCCAAATAAGAGACAAAATTGAATTTTTTGTGTAGGATAAATATAGAAATTGAGCTTAGAAAAATATACATGAATTCGAATGAAAAGAGGTTGAGATTTTATGGAAATGCAACAATCAAAACCATATGGCACTGTTTTGATCAAGCAAAAAGAAATTTTGGATTTTATGCTACATTATGATGGAACTCCAACACTTGCTGACATAAGTAAGGGATTAGGGAGACCCAAACCAACGCTTTTAAAGATCTTGAATACTTTGGAATTAATCGGTTTTGTAAGAAAGAATGAAGATACAAAACAGTACATTTTAGGAGTGTCTTTGATTCCTTATGCACAAAAAGCTATTTCAAGCTTTGATATCGTTGAAGTAGCAAATCCTTATTTGAGAAAATTACGAGATCTTACTCAAGAAACAGTTAATTTAGGAGTGATTAGGGATAATAAGGTGGTTTTAATTCAAAAGTTAGAAAGTCCCCAAAGTATAAAGATGCAGTCTGAAATTGGTGGCACCATGAGACTATATTCATCGGCTATGGGAAAAGCATCGCTTGCAACATACAGTCAAAGTAAATTAATAAATTATCTTAACAACATTTCCTTTAAAGCTGTTACTGATCACACTATTACTAATTCGCAAATCTTAACTGATGAGCTTAGGATTATTCAACGAAATGGATATGCTACTGATGATGAAGAAAATGAAAGGGATGTTTTTTGCATTGGGGCGGCCTTATATAAAAATGGACATCTATATGGTGCATTCAGTATTAGCACGCCAAAATATCGCTTATCTGATGAGCGGAAGAAAGAATTTGTTAATTTACTAAAGCAAACACAACAATCGATTCTCGAAGCACTATAGGAAGAAAAAAATAATTGAAATAAAACGCTTGCATTTTTTGAATGTAAGCGTTAAATTTATGTTGTAGAAAATGATAAACGATATTTACAAATAAGAAACGAGGGCGAAGATGAATTTAGATTTAGTCTATAAATATGCTCATAGTCCAGAAGATATTAAACACTACGATAGTGAAAAGATGAGAGAAGAGTTTTTGATGGAAAAGATTTTTGAACCTGGAAAAATTCTTCTAACCTATACATACAATGATCGAATGATTTTTGGTGGCGTGACTCCAAATGACAAACCACTAGAAATTACCCTTTCAAAAGAATTAGGTGTTAATTACTTCCTAGAAAGACGTGAATTGGGTGTAATCAATATTGGTGGAGAAGGCACTATTGAAATTGATGGTCAAAAAGAAGATATGGTAAAGCAAGATGGCTACTATATTGGTCAAGGCGCTAAGCACGTGATTTTCTCTTCTAAAGATAGTTCTAAACCAGCTAAATTTTATGTCGTAGCTACACCTGCTCATAAACATTATCCAAATAAGAAGTTGCCATTCAAGGATGCAATTTCTATGAAGCTAGGTGACCAAGAACATATGAATGCTAGAACTATTTATAAATATATCGATGCTTCTCAAATGGATACCTGTCAACTTCAAATGGGATACACAGTTCTAGAAAAAGGAAATGGTTGGAATACTATGCCTGCTCATACGCATGCTCGCAGAATGGAAACATATATGTATTTTGATTTTGAAAATGAAGATACAAGACTTTTCCATATTATGGGTAGGCCTGAGGAAACTAAGCATATTGTTGTTAAGAATGAACAAGCAATTGCCAACCCAAGTTGGTCAATTCACTGTGGTATCGGTACGACAAGTTATTCATTTATTTGGGCAATGTGCGGTGAAAACCAAACATATGATGATATGGATGCAATTCCAATGGAAGATTTAAAGTAATAAAAGAAAGAGGATATAACAATGGCAGAAATTCACCAAACAGAAGAAGAAATCAGACGTCACGAAGAAGAATTAGATAAGTTTAAGATGAGTCAATTTGATTTGACAGGAAAAGTAGCAGTTATTACGGGAGGTAATACTGGATTAGGACAAGGATATGCAGTAGCTATGGCAGAAGCTGGTGCTGATATCTTTATTCCAACTTTCGGTACCCTTGAATGGGATAACACTCGTAAGCTAATTGAAAAGCGTGGACGTAAAGTTGAATTTATGGATGTTAACTTAACTGAGCCAGGTATTACAGATAAAGTGGTTGAAGAAGCAGTTAAGAAGATGGGGCATATTGATATTCTTGTGAACAATGCTGGTATGATCAGAAGAAATCCATTACTCGAATCTAAAGATGAGGATTGGGATCGAGTAATTGCTATTAACTTATCAGCTGTATATCACATGTCTTTGTCTGCTGCTAAGGTATTTGCAAAACAAAAGTATGGAAAGATCATTAACATTGGATCAATGTTATCATTCCAAGGTGGTAAGTTCATCCCATCATATACTGCTTCGAAACATGGTGTTGCTGGCCTTACTAAAGCTTTTGCATCAGAATTGGGAGCTTACAACATTACTGTAAATGCGATTGCACCTGGTTATATTAAGACTGAAAACACTGCACCTATTAGAGCTG
Organism: Lactobacillus gigeriorum DSM 23908 = CRBIP 24.85; assembly: GCF_000296855.1. Classification (GTDB taxonomy): domain Bacteria; phylum Bacillota; class Bacilli; order Lactobacillales; family Lactobacillaceae; genus Lactobacillus; species Lactobacillus gigeriorum. Next base: position 20,228 of record NZ_CAKC01000017.1, read on the forward strand.
ACAAAGCACGTAATCAAGAAATTCTTGATCGTATTCCTGCAGGACACTGGGCTGATCCATATGAATTAATGGGTATCGCAGTATTCTTAGCAAGTGATGCATCTAGCTATATTAATGGAGCAATTATTCCAGTTGATGGCGGTTACTTAGTTCGTTAGAAAGAAAAGAAAATGGCAGAATTAATTACTATTGGAGAACCACTTGTCCTCTTCGCATCAAATGAAGAGGGGGTGAGTCTTGAACAAGCTACTAGTTTTACAAAATACCTTGCAGGTGCAGAAGTCAATGTTGCGGTTGGGGTAACGAGACTAAATCATAAAGTTGATTATGTAAGTGCGGTAGGTAATGATCCTTTTGGAAAATTTATAAAACAAGCAATTGAAGATAGAAATATAGATACTGCTCATTTATATATTGATAATAATTATCCTACAGGTTGTATGTTTAAGTCTAAAACAAGTACTGGTGATCCTACTACTTTTTATCTTAGACGTGGTTCTGCAGCAGCACACATGTCAGAAGATATTTTAGATTCAATTGAACTTAAAGGCTTGAAATGGGCTCATATTACTGGAATTCTTCCAGGAATATTGGAAAATTCAAAAGTAATTAATAAATTAGTAGATAAGCTAAAAAAGGCCAATGTTTCAATTTCTTTTGATCCTAATCTTCGTCCGGCAATCTGGTCAAATGAAGAAAGTATGATCAGCAAAATAACTGACTTAGCGAAAGAAGCAAGGTTGGTTATGCCTGGTATTAAAGAAGGAAAAATTTTAACTGGTGAGAAGGAACCTGGAGAGATTGCTGAAAAGTTTTTTGATCAAAGTTCAATCACTGAAATAGTAGTAATTAAGTTAGGACCAAGTGGAGCCATGGTTTTTAATCGTGGACAAGATAAAGGAATAATGGTTTCAGGTTTTAAAGTAAATAATGTTGTTGATACTGTTGGAGCAGGCGATGGATTTGCAGTTGGCTTACTAAGTGGGATTCTTGAAGGAAAACCAATAGAAGAAGCAGTAAAACGTGGGAATGCCATCGGAGCAATGGCTGTGATGTCACCAGGCGATAATGACGGCTATCCAGATCCAATAATGCTAGAACATTTTTATGAAGAAGCAAAGGAGCAATAATGCAAAAAGCAGATTTATTAAATAAACTAGTGAAATCTGGTGTGGTAGCTGTTATTCGTGGTGATAATAAAGAACAAGCCATAAAAACAGTTGATGCAGTAATTGAAGGTGGAATTACTGCAATTGAATTAACCTTTACTGTGCCAGGTGCAGACGAAGTGATTTCAACACTCACAGAAAAGTATAAAGATAATGATAAAGTGATTATTGGAGCAGGGACCGTTCTAGAACCAACTTCAGCACGTCTAGCAATAATTAATGGAGCAAAGTTTATAGTTAGTCCAAGTTTTAATAAAGAGGTTGCAAAATTATGTAACTTATATTGCATACCATATACGCCAGGATGTTTAACTCCTGAAGAAATACAAACAGCTTTAACTTATGGAGCAGATTTAATTAAAGTATTTCCAGGTAATGTAGCAGGTATGGGAGCAATAAAAGCTTTCAAAGGACCATTCCCATATATAAATATTATGCCAACAGGTGGCGTTAATTTAGAAAATATGGAAAAGTGGTTTGAAGCTGGTGCCTCAGTTGTAGGTGCTGGAAGTAACTTGACAAAAGATGCAAAAGATAATAATTATGCTGCTGTTACAGAAATGGCTAGAAAATATCGTGCAAAATATGAATCAATTATGTTGTAAGGAGAAGAGCAAAGTATGTCAACCGAATTAGTACTTATAAGCCATGGTCATCTTGCTGATGAGATGAAAAATAGTTGTGAGATGATTATGGGTCCACAAGAGCATATTCATACAGTCGCACTTCTTCCAGAAGATAGTCAAGAATCATTCTACGATAAATTTAAAAAAGTTACTGAGGATTTCAGTGATGACCAAATTTTAGTTTTTGCTGACCTAATGGGTGGAACACCAGCAAATACTATTTACAAGGCTATTGCGAATGGTGCAAATATTCATCTGATGACTGGAATGAATCTTGCGATGGTTATTGAGTGGGTTAATAGCCAGATGTTATCTCAAGAATCAGATTATCTTGATGCGGCCAAAAATGGTCTCGTAGATGTTAACGAATTAGTGAATTCCCTCAAAAATTAACAAGTTTAAAAATCTCCCCTCTAGATCTTAAAAGCAGTGCTTTAATCAATAAGTGCTGCTTTTTTTATATTTAAAACTGCTATTAGGATATTTTATCTTGAAAAAACAAATTGTATAAAATTGCAATAAGGTTACTACATAAAGCTAATATTTTAAACATTTAAAAAAGCGCTTACAATATAAAGCGAAGAAAGGAGGATAAATGGTTGATTTAAGTGTACGTCAGATTGATATAGTGAGAAGTCTACTCACAATGCCAAGAACTAAAACTATTAAAGAGTTAGCCTCTGAATTCAAAGTTTCTTCAAGAACTATAAGTGGTGACTTGATAAAAATTAATCAATGGGTCAATGAAAAAGAGGGCATTAATTATTTTTCACAAACTGGTAAGGGTATTTGGATTGAATGTGAATCGGAATCTACAAGAAAGACTGCTCTTGATTCCTTGCAAAACGAGAATTTAATCCAAGTAAAAACAAAAGAGAATGGCTTTATCGAACAATCTATAAGAATAAGACTAATAATTGAAAAAATAATTTTCAGCAATAATCCTGTAACTGGTGATGATTTATCTCAAATGCTTCGAGTATCTTATTGGACAGCATTCTCTGATATAAAAATAGTGAAATCTGAACTAAAATCCTTTAATTTATTTCTGAATGGAAAAAAAGGAGAGGGATACACGATTGAGGGAGATGAAATAGATATACGGACTTTAATGGAAAGTCTCTTACAAAAGCATTTAGAGCCTGTGGAATATAGCAAATCAAATTATGTAGATTTTTTACTTGAAAGCTTAATTTCGATAAAAAAGAATCCAATAATAAATAAAAAAATAAGTAATATCCTTTCAAATGTAGCTCTAATTTTGATTGATGAATTTTCTAATAATTACAAAGTTGATATCGATATGATTGTTTCGATGTTATCAAGATTAACAATTATTGTTTGGAGGTCGGGTAATAAAAAATATATATCTGACAGATATAAAAATACGGAAATTAGCGATTCTATTGCCAAAATATATTGTAAGGTTATTTGCCAATATAATATTTGTGACAATTTAAACGACAAACTATATTTCTCATATGGAAATGATAACATAGTGCAAACAGAAGATTTATCTAAATTTGTTAGTGAATTGATACTTTATGTATCAGAAAAACTAAACATTAACTTTGTGAGGGATTTAAAGTTAAGAGATTCTTTAATTCAACATATTGGTTCTGAAACCAAAGACAATTATAGATATATGAAGAGTTATTCACCTTTTAACTCAGAAGTGAAGAATAAATATCCTGATTTGTTTGAAGCAGTAAAGGAAGCTATCAATAAGTTATACTCTACAAATCCATATGTGGTAAACGATACCTTTATAACTTTGATATGTCTCCATTTTTTGTTAAGTATCAGTAATCTTCAAACAAATAGTGAAATATATGTGATGTATGTTTGTTCTTCTGGAGTTGGTGCAACAAGTTTGCTGGAGCATAATATCAAAAAAAAGTTTGCAAACTTAAAAACGGCAGGATTTGCTTCTGTATCTTCTTATAAACCAAGATTGAAGTCTCTGAAACCTGATATCATATTAACAATTTTTCCTTTGGAGGAAATAAATAGTATTCCTATAATACAAATAAATCCAATACCTAATGAAATTGATTATAAGAATATAGAAAATGTCATTAATAAAATAGAGTTGGAAAAAGAAATTGCCAATAGAAAGGACAATTATAAGAATATTTTTTATCCTTCAATAAGAATTGATACACCGCAGATGATTTCAAATTGCTTAAATATTTATATCAAGCTAAAGAAATATTTTGGGAATAGGATTAGCGAAAAATACGAAGATGCTTTTATGATACATGTTCAATTGGCAACATATAGAATACTGGCAGGTCAACAATATGTTGACCAAGAAATTTCAAAAGAAGCTGAAGAACTGAATAACATGAGAGATACGAAAGAAATAAGAAAAGTATTTGATGAGATTGGATGTGAAATAAATACAAGTGAAATAAAAGCAATTTTAAACTATACAAGATTTAAATAAGGAAGGTGGTTTTATTGTTAAGTAAAAACGCAAAAGATCTATTAGAAAAAATCCACGATTCGAGTCTTTACTTGAAAGTCATAAGTTTTGTTCAAGGATTGATTGATAAAAATCAATTGGAACCTACGGAAATTCAGGAAAAAGTATTAGTTAATCATTTGATTGAAATGGTTGGAAGAGCAAAAAATGGAACTGCTCTTGAAGAAGTTGATCCAGTGATTTTTAGTAATGTAAGTAATTCTTCTCTGGAATTAGCTGACAAGGTGGTGAAATATATAGAAAAAAATATTGGAAAATTATCAGAATCAGAGAAATATGTTTTATCTATTCATTTTGAAAATATGATTATTAATTAGAGGAGAGTATTGATTATGAAAATTGTAGTAGCTGATCGTATGGGAAAAGGTCAAAATGTGGCTAAAGGAATCGAAAAAGCAGGTGCTGAAGCAATTCTAGTGCCGGGAATTGGTGCTGATATGAAACTTGGAGATGTTATGAATAAAGAAAAAGCAGATTTTGGTATTTCATTTTGTGGTAGTGGTGGTGCAGGTGCACTGATGGCAAGTAATAAGTATGGTTATTCGGAGAGGCACGGCATGAGGTCTATTACTGAAGGAGTTACTGCCATTCAAGATGGAATTAAAGTTTTGGGATTTGGTTTCATGGATAAAGAAGAGCTTGGTGAGAAAATTGTAGAGGCAATAAAGCAAAAATATTCAGAGAAGGCTTAATCTTATGAATATAGCAAATACTGAAAAAACTACAGTAATTGTAGAGTCAGAGTCAGAATCTAAAGAACGAGCTTTGGCTGATGCTCTAACTAAAGTATCAAAGAGTATAAATAGAGATAATCAATTAGTATTCAGAGTGAAACCTGTAAATTTAAGTATCGTTGAAGCCAAAGAAAGAAAATTTAAAGAAAAATTTCTGTGGTTATTCTTTCCAAGAGTTAGAAAAAAATTCTTTATTCGCTTAAAAGTTGATGTTGAAATTCAATATATAGATATAAATGATATCAAGTTTGAGAATTAGAGATTTATAAGTATGAGGTGATATTCGATGCAGTTTATTACTATTTTGTTTGAATCGTTAATTGTTGGTGCGTTAGTAGGATTTCCCGTTGGAGTAGGAGCGGCAAGAATGTTTAATGCTCCAACTGTTCAAGCATTAGGAGCATTTAGAACTTTGGGAGAAATGAACGCAACTGAGGGAGATCCATTATCACATTTCTCTTTCGGATTAGGCTTTTTCTTTAATGCATGGGCTTCAACCGTTGCGGCCGGATCGTTTACTCAAGATGTTACACATAGAGTAATTCCAAATTGGGCAGCTGCATTATTAATGATAAAGAATCATGATGAGAAAGCTATGCATGATGCTAAAAAAATGGGTATTGCAAGTGCAATTATAGGTGCTATTTTAGTTGCATTTTTAAATCTAACGAGCACATCTTTACCCCATTCACTTCAAGTTACAGCAGTTAAAGTATTAGTTCCAGCAGCAACATTACTTATTAATACTGTAATGCCCGTTATTTTTTGGCTCGCAGCTATTGATGCTGGTAAAAGATCTGGAATGTTTGGAACTATTTTTGGAGGATTAGCTCAATTAATTATGGGTAATGCAGTACCTGGTGTTGTTTTAGGAATTTTAGTTGGTAAAGGTGTCGATGAAAGTGGTTGGAATAAAATTACTCGATCAATATTAATTGCAACTATAACTCTATTCATTCTTAGTGGATTTTTCAGAGGCTTTGACGTAATGATGCTTAAACAATTAAATATTGGAGTTCCAGATTGGATAATTTCCTTGCACAAAGTAATTGGTGGATAAACCAGAAAAGGAGAAAGAAATGATAGACAAACATGAAGAAACACCTATTTATGAACAAAATCTCGAGCATACAAAAAATTTCTGGTATGCAGATTGGAGTTTTCCAGTTATTGTTGGCTTAATGTCAGCCGGTGTTTTTGCTGGAACATCTATGTACTTTAATTATGGTACTGGTGCATTCAATGAAGTTGCTTTTGTGGCAATGTTGAAAGCCGGAATGACTGGAGGATCTTACGGTGCGGCAGCAGCTTTTGGGGCAAGTTTCTTATTTGCTAGAGTTTTAGAGGGATCTTTAGATGGAATTTTGGATTTAGGAGGCTCAATTCTAACAGGTGTTGGTTTGGGTATACCAGCTATTTTGTTGAGTATGGGAGTTAAAGCACCCATTCAAAACTTCTTCTTAGCTATTTTAACAGGTATGCTGATTGGATTAATAATAGGTGGAATCATTTATTCAATTCGTCATGTAACTTTGAAGCAATCCCAATCAACTTTTGGTGCTGATATTATGATGGGGGCTGGTAATGATACTGGTCGATTTTTAGGACCATTGATCATCTTGTCAGCTGCTCAGGCTTCTATTCCAATTGGGATAGGTGCAATTATTGGGTCTGCCATATTTTATTTATGGAAAAAACCAATTGCTGGGGGAGCAATCATTGGAGCCATGGTAATGGGGTTGTTCTTCCCAATAAAACTTTAGATTTATCTATTTAGGAGAACATAATGTTAGATTTGTATTTAAAGAATGGCATAAATGCCATTAACGAAGAGCCAATTGAAATTGGGATTTTAGGAAAAAAGATTATTGCTGTAAGTAACAAATTAGAAGGTATACAAGCTAAAAATACTATTGACTTAGAGAAAAGCTTGGTTTCTGCAGGATGGATAGATGACCATACACATTGTTATGAAAAACTGACATTGTATTACGATGACCCAGATGAAGATGGATACAAGAGTGGTGTAACAACGGTCATAGATGCAGGATCTACAGGTTCAGACAATATTGAAGATTTTTACAATATAACAAGAAATAAGGTTACAAATGTTTTTGCAATGATTAATATTGGAAAAACTGGGATCTTGGCACAAAACGAATTAGGAGATTTTTCTAAGGTTCAATCAGTCCCATTAAAAAAAGCTATATGTAATTTGAAAGACTTTATTGTTGGAATAAAGGTCAGAGAAAGCCATTCCGTTGTTATAAATAATGGGGTTAAACCTTTAATAGTTGCAAAGAAGATACAGAAAGAGTTAGGTGGTCAATTTCCAATAATGACACATGTTGGGGCAAATCCACCAGAATTAAAGAGTGTCATGGATCTTCTAGATGAAAATGATATTATCACTCATGTATATAACGGAAAACCGAATGGTATTTTAGATAAGGAACATAATATTTCTACATTTGCATGGGAAGCATATCGTAGAGGAGTTAAGTTTGATGTTGGTCATGGAACTGATAGTTTTAACTTTAATACTTTTGATTTGGCATATAAATGTGGTTTGATTCCATATTCCATTAGCACCGATATTTATAATAGAAATAGAATCAATGGACCAGTATTTAATATGTCGACTACTATGGACAAGATGCTTTTGTGTGGACTCTCCTTGGGAGAAGTAGTAAAGAAAGTGACGGAAGCTCCAGCTAATTCGTTTAATTTAGTAACAAAAGGAAAATTGAAGCCAGGTTATGATGCAGATATTACAATTTTTGATTTGGAAAACAAAGAAAAAGAATTAATAGATTCAAATAATAATACAAAGAAGACCAGTACGGTCATTAAGCCAAAATCAGTCGTTGTAATGGGAAAATATTATAAAATTTAAGGAGGCAAGCCATTGAATATTTATGAAAAATTAGACTTAAAGCACGTTATAAATGCTAGTGGAAAGATGACTATACTCGGTGTATCAAAAGTATCAAAAGAAGTGATAGACGCTCAAAATTTCGGAGATACCCATTTTTTTGAAATTGAAGATCTTGTTAAGAAAACAGGAAATTACTTGGCCGGTCTATTAGGGGCAGAAGATGCTATTATTGTAAACTCAGCTTCTGCTGGAATTTCGATGGCAATAGCTGCAATTATTGGTAGAGGATCACAATATCATGTATATCATCCTTTTGATAATCGATTCAGTAAAAATGAAATTATCATTCCAAAAGGCCAGAATGTTGATTATGGTGCTCCTGAAGAAGTAATGATCAACTTGGGAGGAGGAAGAGTGGTAGAAGCAGGTTATGCCAATATGTGTTCTCCAAAACATATTGAAATGATGATAACAGATAACACTGCTGCAATTTTTTATGTTAAAAGTCATCATGCTGTTCAAAAAAGCATGCTATCAATCGAGGAAGCAGTAAAAATAGCACATAAATATAATTTACCTTTGATCTTAGATGCCGCTGCTGAGGAAAATTTGAAAGTATATATTGACATGGGTGTTGATATTATTATTTTTAGTGGTGCAAAAGCTATTGAAGGACCTGCTTCTGGACTAGTATATGGAAAAGCAAAATATATTGAGTGGGTTAGAATGCAGAGCGCAGGAATTGGACGTGCTATGAAAATTGGAAAAGAAAATATCCTTGCTTTTACTGTAGCAGTAGAAAAATACTTAAATAATGGACCAGAGACAGGATATCATATGAAACAAAGATTGCGTCCATTTATCGAAAAATTGAAGACTATTCCAAATATAGCAGTAGAAGAGGTTAAAGACCAAGCTGGAAGAGAAATTTATCGAGCAGATATTGAGATAAATAAAAATTATAAGAAAACAGCGCCAGAAATAATTCAAGAACTTAAGAGTCAAGACCCTGCTATTTATACAAGAGAATATCGAGCAAACGAAGGAATAATTGAATTTGATATACGTGCTGTTAATGATAAAGAAATGGATCAAATTGTAGACAGATTAAAGGAGATTATAAAGTAAAATGAATAATAATATTAATTGGTATAAAGATCAGGTTGCTCTTAATGTATTGGCTGGATCGTTAGAAAATGCCAAAAAAGTTTATGATGCTTGTGAAGGGCATGTTGTATTGGGGGTATTAACAAAAGATTATAAGGACAACAGTTCTTGTGTTTCTGCTATGAAACAATATCAACAGCTTACAGAAAATGCAATTTCTGTTGGTTTAGGTCAAGGTGATCCCAACCAAAGTTTGATGGTTAGCCAAGTTGCCCATGAAATTCAGCCCCAACATGTTTGTCAAGTATTCACAGGAGTAGCTTATACGAGAGCAACTCTCGGACAAAAGGATACATATATTGATGCTTTAGTTTCACCTACTGGAAAAGTTGGGTATGTGAATATTGCGACTGGACCATTAAGTTCTAAAGAAATGGTTGCCGAAGTACCAGTTACAACTGCTATTGCTTTAGTTAAAGATATGGGTGGAAATTCGTTTAAATATTATCCAATGGGGGGCTTAAAACATCGAGCTGAATATGAATATATTTGTAAAGAATGTGCGTCTCATGATTTAGGCATTGAGCCATCAGGAGGAATTACTTTAGAAAATTTTGAAGAGATATTACAAATTGCACTGAATGCAGGTGTGAAGAAAATTTTACCACATCTTTATGCTTCAATTATGAATAAGAAAACAGGAGAGACTAATATTGAGGATATCAGAAAGTTACTCGAAATTATAAAGAAAAACGTGTAATATTAATATTTTTTCTTTAAGAACCTCATTCCAATAAAGAAGGATTGAGGTTCTTATGTTTAAACAGGCTGTGAGTAATAATTATTTATTATGTTATTGAGGGATACCCAAGATATACTGCATTACTCTAGATGTTAGTTAATCGCCCTAGGCAATAAGCCAATTGATGATCATTATGCCCTTTATCTCTTGCTGTAGATAACATAGTTAAAAAAGACATAATCGTTGACAAATGGTATGAACTTTGAAGTTATAATAGTAGATTTTGTTGATTATTTTGTAGCCAATATTGGTATATTCACGAAAAACTCTACATGATAATTGTGAATTAGCCAACAAATGATTATCGAAAAGAATTCAATGGTCAAGAATTGTATTCTTACGTCAGCTTTTTAGCTCTTTTCTTGGAGTATCTTAAAAATTAATTGTAGCAACTGGCATGAACGATAGTTAAAACGTGAAAAAAATAGATAGCCGAAGACTTCACAAAATCTTTTGTAGGATTTGATTTCTGTTTTACGATGATTTAAAGATTTAGCTAGATAATGTTTACGATATTAATAAATTATATATAATAGCTGAATCCCTTTAAACTAACTTGTAAAGGATACTAAAATGCTTAAGTCCCAGGGAGTTTTAATCGGAGTGGCCTATTTATTGACTTAAACGATTTAATTAGCACAAAGCGATCTATTACTATTTTTGCTTGATTAAAATAGGCCGTTTTGTATTGTTATTTGGTAGTATTATAAAGTTATATAAATTTCATTGCTACGGTATTATTGCACGTAATAAGAAATTTTATTTCATATTATATTGAATGATATACTGCACAGGTGTATACGTTGAAAACGTTTTCTTAATTTTGCAAAAATAGATGTTATATATGTTAGGAGAAAAAAATGAATGTATTACTTTCTTGCAGTGGTGGTATGAGCTCTTCTTTGATTGCAGAAGCAATAGAAGATGCCGGAAAAAAGATTGGTAGAGAAGTATCCGTAAAAGCTACTGGAACACAGCATGTTGCGGATGATTTAAACGACGGAAATTTTGATATCGTGTTACTTGCTCCCCAATCAATTTATGCTAAGGATCAAGTAGAGAAAGATGCTAATGCGTCTAATCTACCTTTTATTTTGATTCCTAGAAACCTATATAATCCATTTTCAGGTGAAAAGTTATTAAATTTAATCCTTGAAAAATTGAATTAGTCCTTGTTTAGAAGAAAGATTTTCAAAAGGTGGAAAAAATGAAATTTAATGCTGATAAAGTAACCGAAAAAATGGCCAAATTAGCAGGAAATAGATATTTTACGGCAATTAGAGATGGTATGGCTGTTATTATTCCTGTGGCTGTTGTAGGCTCATTCTTTACCATTGTAGCAGCTTTTCCTGTTGACTCATGGAAGACCTTTATTACACCATATTTACCAATGTTACAGATACCAGTGACATTCTCTATTGGTATGATGGCTCTTTATTCATGTTATGCTATGGCGTCTGCACTAGCTCAAACATATAAGTTAGATAGAAATTCCTCAGCAACTATTGCTACCATGGCATTTTTAATTCTAACTGTGTCCCCGGGCGCACTAACAGATAAAGCTGCAAAGCTAGCTGGTATGGCTGTTGGAACAGTGTTGCCATCTGTAAATTTTGGTGCTAAGGGCTTATTTACAGCAATGCTTGTTTCAATGCTTTCAGTTGAAATTATTAGATGGTTTAAGCAAAAGAATTTAGTAATAAAAATGCCTAAAGGAGTTCCCGCTTCAGTATCTAATTCATTTATGTCTTTAGTTCCTGCTGCTGTAATTATCTTGGGATCATGGATAATCAAAGAACTTCTACATTTCGATTTGAATGCTGGTTTATTAGCAATCTTGTCTCCATTATCGCATTTTGCAAAAGATAACTTTGCGTCAGCGATAATCCCACCTTTATTTAATTCTGTATTTTGGTTCTTTGGTGTACACGGAGCAATTACAAGTACACCGATTACTCCATATTGGTATGACAACTTAAATATTAATATTGATTGGTTGGCCAAAGGTGGTGTTGCTGCTAATGCACCTCATTTTATGACTGAGCAGTTCTTCCAATGGTTTGTATACATTGGCGGATCTGGTACTATTATTGGATTATGTATCTTACTTGCTTTTGCTTCGAAATCCTCATTTGGTAAAACTGTTGGAAAAGCTGTAATTTTACCAAGTATTTTCAATATTAATGAACCAATTATTTTTGGTTTGCCTATTGTTTTAAATTCATATTTCGTAATTCCATTTATAGCAGCACCAGTTATTACTTCTGTAATTACATATTTTGCAATGGTATTACATTTGGTAAGTAGAACCATAGCTTTAGTACCTTGGACACTTCCTGGACCTATTGGAGCTTATATGGCAACTGGCTTTGATTGGCGTGCAGCTGTTTTAGCTATTTTAAATATTATTGTTTCAATTATAATTTACTATCCTTTCTTTAGAGCATGGGATAATAAACAACTTGAAATTGAAAGACAAGCAAATGAACCAGACACTGAAGTAAAAACGACTGGTGAAGTGGAAAATTTATCTATAAGTGATAATGCTGGCTTTCAAATTGCTTTTGTAAAAAAGGTTTTTAGAAAGATCAGTCTTTTTATAGAAACAAGGAGAATAAAGGATTATGGAAGAGCTTGAGAAAAAAATATTTGATATTATAAGTAGTGCAGGTCAAGCTCGTTCTTTATTTATGCTCAACATACAAGATTCAGAATCAGGTAAATTTGACGAAATAGAAAAACGCTATGAAGAAGCGAAAGAATGCTTGAAAGATGCAGAAAAAGCCCACTTTGAAATAATTACAAATGAGGCTAAAGAGAAGAGTAGCAAATTAAGTTTGCTTCTTGTTCATGCAGAGGATCAAATGATGGCAGCGGAATTGTTGCAAGATTTGTCCATGAGCATTGTAAGATTAAATAAAAAAGTTAGAAATTAATCTTTCTTATTCTTAGGTTTATGTAGTTATTTTCTGTTATAGAGGCAATCTTCTATAGTGTAGTTATAGAAGATTGCTTTTTTAAAACAAGAGAAATTTAGGCATTTATAGTTAATAATTTAGGAGAGCAACATGTTAAAAGAGCAACGAATTGTTAATTATGAAAAAATGGGATTAGGGCTATTTATTCATTGGGGATTATATTCTCAATTATCTCAGGGGGAATGGACGCAATTTATACATGAAATTCCTAAAGGTAAGTATGAAAGTCTAATCAAGGGCTTTAAAGCAGAAAAATATAATGCAAAAGAAATTGTAAAAGTTGCAAAACAAATGGGAGCGCATTATATAATATTGACAGCTAAGCATCATGAGGGCTTTTGTTTATATGATACTAAAGGGCTAACGACATTTGATTCTATTCATAGTAGTGCTAAAAGAGATTTAATTAAAGAGTTTGTAGATGCTTGTCATGAAGCAAATATCTCTCCTTTTTTGTATATGGCCACGTATGATTGGCACAATCCGTACTATGAAAATAATTTTGAGCAATATTTGGAATATTTATACAAATCGGTAAAGATTCTATGTAAAGACTACGGAAAAATAGGTGGATTTTGGTTTGATGGAAATTGGAATAAACCTGATGCAAATTGGAAACAAGATAAGCTATATAGTATGATTCGAAAATATCAACCTGATGCTATGATTATCAATAATACGGGATTGGTAGAAAGAGGAAAAATTTCGAATAAAGAAATTGATGCAGTTACATATGAACGTGGATTGCCCGGAAGAGTAAATCACGGTAAAGAGGGAGAAAAGTATGTTGCCGGAGAAATTTCTGTTACTTTGAATCAGCATTGGGGAAGAGCTTCAATGGATTTTGATTATAAGTCGCCAAAAGAAATAATTGAGACCATAGTTCATGGTAAGAAAGTAGGTGCCAATACTGTTGTAAATATTGGGCCAAATGGTGATGGTTCAATAAATAATATTGACTTGGAGTACTTAAAGTTAATTGGAAAATGGACCTCATTATTTTCTGAAGCATTTTACAATGGATCAAAAGTTTCTTTACGATCTACTTCAAATAAAAAAGATTTTGCGATTAAAGTTGAAAATACTTATTATTTTTTTGTTCACGATTTAAAGATCAAAGGAAATAGCAATGTGGTTTTGGGTGGAGAAAGTATAAATCCAAAAACTTATGTAGATATTGATGACCCATTGAAAGAATTATATTGGCTAGATAATAGTGAAGAATTGAAATTCATACAAAATAGTGAAGGAATTGTTACATTTGATGCAACCGGATACCGCTACGGAACAGATTATGTTGTTAGGGTAGCTAAAGGTGTTATAAAGTAAAAATATTGTTTAAAAGGAGCAAAAGATGACAATGCGCAACTTGGGATTATCAATCTATCCCGACCACAGTGAATATCAAAAAGATGCCGAGTATCTTGAACTCGGCCATAAATACGGTTTTACAAGAATCTTTATGAGCATGCTGGAAGTTCAAGGAAGCGTTGAAGAAACCAAAGCCAAATACCAAAAAATCATTAACTTTGGCAACAGTTTGGGCTACCAAACCTTTATCGATGTTTCGCCACAACTGTTTAAGAAGCTCGGTATCTCCTATTCAGATCTGAAGTTTTTCAAAGAAATCGGAGCAACCGGCTTAAGACTCGATCAAGCATTTGACGGTGCTACTGAGGCGATGATGTCTTTTAACCCTTATGGCTTGATTATTGAACTCAATATGAGTAATGACGTCGATTATTTGAATAACATCATCAGCTACCAGCCTAACACTCCCTTTCTTTATGGCTGCCACAACTTCT
>NZ_CAKC01000016.1 GCF_000296855.1 Lactobacillus gigeriorum DSM 23908 = CRBIP 24.85
CCAAATGGTGGATAAGACTGCTCAACAAGTTGAAATCCAAAAGACAAACGTAAAACCAAGACGGTAAACCAGGAGGCAGTGGAAAATAAGAGATGATTGTCTTGCCCCGAGAGATGCTATAAAAAATGTAGGCAAATGTATGACCCTGTTTTATCTCGTAAATTGCAATAATAAATTGAACACTTACGCTGCTTGATAGATACGATCTTTTTCCTTTTCGAATATTTCATCTGGCGTATGGTATACCATCTTGGCGATGAGTTGCACCATGTCTCAATATCCATGATTTCCTGCAGGCTATAGTCTGTTATGCCTTCTCCTTTGGGAATAAATCTACGAATAAGCCTATTATGCCTTTCTACTGTACCTTTATCACACGAAGTATATGGATGTGCATAATAAACTAGTGTCTTGGATATATCCTCTAACTTTGATATATCCGCAAATTCAGAGCCGTTGTCCGTAGTAATCGTCTTGAAGATATCGTTCCAATGCTCGCTGTATTGTGCTTTAAGCTGACAAAAGGCCTGCATGATCAAGAATTCTCGACTCATACGTTCAGATAGAGTCAATAATGCCTCTTCGCCTTTAGCCTTGTGTCCTAGTACAAGATCGCATTCCCAATGGCCAAACTCTTCTCGGCGCTTGAGCTTTTCTGGCAAGTCGAAATTCTTGATATCCAGTAGCCCTTGGTCGACGTATCTATACAGAGTTCTGGTGCAAATGACGTCACGGCTGGAAAATTCGCCGACTGCTAGAGCGCGATTACTGCAGGAGTCAAGCGACCAGCCGTCTTCAAAGAAGCGGCGATTGACGTACTGAATGAATCTAGATTTTTTGAGAAAATCCAATTTGC
>NZ_CAKC01000015.1 GCF_000296855.1 Lactobacillus gigeriorum DSM 23908 = CRBIP 24.85
AATCTGGTATTGTTTAAATTTTTAGCTGTTTCGTATTTCATAATTTAAGATTATAGCAGATGTTTCGCAGTAACTCTAATGTGAAAAAGCCATTTATGAGAATTGCTAATAGATTGAATACTAGTCTTAAGAAAGCAAACAACAAGCGTGACTTTAATGCTGCTATGAAGGCTGCTAAGGAGTTGCATGGTAATCAAAGAAAGTTTGTTTTACGTTCATTGAAACAATTAAAAAAAGATGGTTCAATGAACATGGGTGGAACTAATCTATTAATTTTTGGTTTGCAACTGAAAGTTGAAAGCTAGAAATCATGCTAATTTAGCGTGGGTTCTAGCTTTTTTCAATAAAAACTGAAACTTGAAAGCTAAGATTAGCGCTCCTTCCCCGTGCTTCTTGGCTTTTTCTTATCAAAAATAAAAACGCAGGATCTCTCTGCGTTATACTTTAAGTGTCAAAATAAAAGGTAAAGGAGATTCTACGCAATGAACAGTATAGAACAAATCGACACTAAATCCTTAATTTCTTCATTTATTAAACTAATTGGTCTAGCTAAGCTAACTAAACAAGTCAACTTCAAGCGTAAATCTACCATTTCATTAACCATGATTATCTCTTGGCTGATGTCTGTACATTTTGCTCGGCTTTCTTTATTTAGAGCTAAGGATGACAAACACTTTTCCGTTAGAACTGTTCGCAATGTACTTAACGATGGAAGAATCAACTGGCAAAAACTATTATGTTTGATTGCAGCCCAGCTCATTGGCTGTTTAAAACCATTTATCGATAAAAGACGCCGACTTGCTTTTATCGTTGACGATACGCTCATGGCTCGGTCTTTTTCTAAAAAGACCGAATTGCTAGCTAAAGTCTATGACCATGACAAGCATGAGTATTTGAACGGATATCGTGGTTTAACTTTAGGCTGGAGTGACGGCAATACCTTCTTGCCAGTCAACTTTGCCTTAATGTCAACTAAAGCCAAGAAAAATATGATTGGAGCCGCTCCCATTACTGCTGATGAACGTTCAATTTCTGGTAAAAGGAGAAATCAAGCTCAGAGAAAGATGAATGACGTAACTGTAGAGTTAATTAGACAAGCCTTGCGATTAGGGGTAGAAGCTAGATATGTCTTATTCGATTCTTGGTTTTCTACATAAAGTCAAGAGTGATAGGCCCTTTAATTGAATTTTTGATCAATATTTCTTGATCCGTTTAGAATAGGGCCGATTTATTTTTATTCAAGTCCACGACAAATAAGCCCGCAGACTATGGTCTTTTGGCGAGCTTAGGTTTATAATCGAGCTGATCAGTCAATTACGACAAAAGCCGTTTTTGATTTTGTTTGGCTACGTCGTAATCGTATGTTTGGTCATTGACGATTAGAGCGTAGATCGTTCTGATCAGTCTGCTTACAGAAGCAATAGCGATCTTTTTGAACCCTTTGGTTTGAAGAGATCGCTTTTTGCGTGTGTCGGGCATGGCAGTCATCTAGTCTAGTGAAAGTCTAGACCACGGGTAGTTGTCGCCAAGTGTAGTGAACTACAAGCCGTTAGCGGTGACGCTATGGGTGAAGGAAGTGGCTAGCAAGTTTT
>NZ_CAKC01000014.1 GCF_000296855.1 Lactobacillus gigeriorum DSM 23908 = CRBIP 24.85
TAGGCGTAACGATGCCATTGAATTTGGGTGAAAGTCAGCTATATTTACCTAATAAAACCGCACATGAATTATATGAGCTTGTGTATAGAGATTGGTTAACTAAACGATAATTGTTATTTCTTCTTAAAACTGTTCAATCGATTGATCAAAAATACTTTAATTTAGATAAATGATTAATCAAATGAACTATTTAGATTTAGCTGATGATCAAAGGTGAAACGATAGTCCACGCATTAAAAAAGCGATCAAATTAACTCTTAATTAAGTTCTTGATCGCTTTTTTCTTTTATAACGCTTTTTTTAATAGGTAGTCGACTTGGGGATCATCGCCTACAGGATAGACATGTTGGCTGAAACGTTTGAAACCATTTTTAGCGTAAAACTTTTGGGCAGGGAGGTTTTTCTCATAAACACCTAGCCAAAGGTACTTTTTTCCAGCCTTACGGGCAAGTTCTTGGGCATAATCGAGTAAAATTTTGCCCAATCCCTGGTGTTGAAACTTTTGTCGTAAATAAATTCGTTCAAGTTCAAAATGATCATTATCCATTGTTTCAGTTTGAGCAGAACCTTGATTGACTTTTAAATATCCTGCGATTTCTGAATCTATTACCAAGAAGAAAAATTGACTATCGGGATTGTTAAGCTCATTAGTTAATTTTTTGTCAGCATAGTTATCTCGTAAAAATTTTGCCATATCATCTGGGGCAGTATAGGGATCAAAAGTTGCTTTAAAGGTTTCGCGAGAAATATTTTGTAGATTTTTTAGATCATCTATAGTAATAGGCTTGATCTGGTAATTAAATTCTTTCACTCTCCTATGTCATCGACTAATTCTATTATCTAATATCAAGGCGATGTTAACAAATAATATATACTTATAGTAAGCAATTCATTATTTTTATTATGTAAAAAGATTTTTAATAAAATTAACAAATCATATGTTTGAAAGGTAAATGTATAGAAACCTCGGTAGGGAGTATTATAGGGGGGGACATTACCATTATTTCAGATTTCCTAATTATAATTTTTCTCTAATAAATAATCAATTTGTGGATCATTTCCAACTTGTAAAAAGAAAAATTTACTACTAGCATTATTAAGTTCTTGCTTCAATTTTTCATCAGAATAATTAGTTTCTAAAAATTTATCCATATCATTTGTAGCTGTATAGGCATCGAAAGTAGCTTTAAATGTTTCGCGAGAAATAGCTTACAAATCTTTTAAATCTTCTGGTGTAACGGATCTAATGTGGTAATTCATATTCAAGATTCATTCACTTCCGTAATAATGTTATATTATGACTATAACATTATTAATAATTTGATGTCTAGCAACCACTGTATGTTTAAAATTTATATTTTATACTTCAATTCACTATCCCATAGGCTTTTGAAAAGCCTAATGTAAGCTTATAAAAATAGGATTGGTTCAGTTGTTATTACTTTTTCATTGATATATATAGATTATTTTCAGTGTAGCAACATATAATTGAACTATTAATAGGAAATATTTTATAATAAAGATTAGGAAACGATCTATTAGAAATTAGACATGGGAGTAGATTAGTTTTCAATTGAAAATTTTTATGTATAAAATATAAAGTCACAATAAAGAAAGGAAAAGTATAAATTTCTATAAGGTTAAAAGTCGGATAGTCACAACCTAATTTCATGTTATACACGGCAATGAACAATGTTATTCAATAAGCATTCTGAAAGCAAGCAACGCTTTGGAATTCGTAAATTAACAATTGGTGTAAGTTCAGTTTTGTTGTCAACCTTATTCTTAACTGTAAACAATGGTCAAAAGGTTAACGCTGCAACAGGTAATACTGTTACTAATGCAGGTAACAATAATATAGAAACTGATAATGAATCTGTTACAAAAGAAAATGAAAATCAAACTAAGCAGACAGATAATGCTACTACTGAGGTAACTAATACTTCAAATGAAAAACAAGCAACTGAAGTAGAAGATAAAAATGCAAATGCAACTACTGATGATAGTACCAAAGTAGATGATGCTAAGGTAGCTGAAGATAAAGCACCAGATAGTAACGATCAAAAATCAGCTAAAGGCAAAGCGACAAGCAGTGACACTGAAAAGCAGAGTGATAAAACAAAAGCTGATAATAAGCTAGCTAAATTAGCCGTTAATAAGCTAGCTAAATTAGCTGTTAATAAGTTAACAGTCGCAGCGGATGATTCTACACCAGTATTATCACAATCTTCTGAAAATGGTGATATGAATCTCTCGATTAGTTTGCCAGAGCTTTCAAATAAAGATTATATTCCTCAGACGATTAAATTAGATGCAACTTATGTAAATCCTGGTGACAAAATTGTTATCAAAGTAAAAAGAGGCTCAGCGTATGGTTTTGATAAAGAGAACTTTCCAATTGGAACAGTTAAAGAATCTGATCAGGGTGATTATCGGATATTTGAGTTAGATATTAATACCACTGCTAAATTTGAATATAAAATTACAGCTAAAAGGAACAATAATTATGGATGGCAACCCAGTCCGATGGAAGATACAGGAGTAACTACAAAAGATATCCAGTGGTCCATCAACGGTGAAGATCAAGCACCATTGTCATTTAAACAGACAATAATTCCAGAGTTAACTGCGGATGGGGTTAGCCTGGCTAAAGCAACTGGAGATAAAAACACTGATTTTACAGAAGTTGCTCCTAATGAAGATTACAACTTTGTTTATGTCATGGCTGAAAATGATGGTCTGGTTCATGACGGATCATATGAGGCTGGTATTGTTAACAGTGCAGTTAATTATGGTACGACAATTACAATTCCAGTTCCTGAAAATTTCCTTTTAAATCAGAAAGCAAGTGATAAGGCCAATAAAGAGCGTGGCTTAACCGGCTTTACCATGACACAAGATGGGATGGGCAAAGATGTAATTATTACTGTTCCTAAAGGTCAGAGCGCGCAAGGCTGGAATAGCGGTGGTAGATATTATACATTAACTGGTAAATTTGTTTATGATCAGATTCCAGAAGAACCTACTACCGTGACAGCTAAAGGAGATAGTGTCATTGATCAAATTTATACTTCAGATGGTCAGAGAATTACCGCCAAAGGAAAGCCATTTAGTGTAACTATTTCTGGTAAAAAGGGTAGACCTGCTTCAGGACCACTTAGTCCTTCAGTTTCAGGAGCGATTTCTAATAATCAACTTTTATTAGATTCAAATCCTAATAATGATCCGGTAGTTGTAAACTGGTTTGGTTATAGCAATGATTACGATGATATTGAGAATGCCAAAATAAAGTTAGATTTGGCAGATGGCTTGTATGTAACTGGGATTAAGACCCCTAAAGACCTAGGAACTGTCTATAACAATATTGGTAATATTCAGAGTTATACATATGAAATGACATTAGAGTTACTGCGAAACTAGATAGCCAGTTCTTGGTTGATGATCCCGCAGATTAAATTCATTCTTAAATTAAAACGT
>NZ_CAKC01000013.1 GCF_000296855.1 Lactobacillus gigeriorum DSM 23908 = CRBIP 24.85
ACTGCATAGTCGAGCAGATAGCCATCGTCGCTTACTATTGCATGGACCTTGAAGCCGTAATAGTAGATTTTCTTCGTGGCCTTATAGCCAATATCGGCTATCCCGCGAAAGATTTTGACGCGATAATTGCGAACAGGCTGGCAAAGCGGAACGGGAATGTCAATAATCAAAAGCTCTCCAGTTGTATTTACTTCCTGATTCCAAGCCTGACGAATGCAGCGAATCAAGGGCAAAAGCATTCTTGCCCGGCGATTGAAGCGAGAATGAGACAAGCCGACGAAAAAACTACAGAATCTTCTCTGAGATTCGATTCCAATTTCTGCCTGCCAAATAAGCAATGCCAGAATAGAGCTGTCGGAAAGCTTGACCTGATCGACGTTTCTGCGATGCTTCAATTCGTCGGGAGCATAAAGCTTATACAAGGAACGACAGATTGCATTCAGTCGAGAAAAACGATTAAGCTTGAAATGGTTCAATTAGATCAGACTCTTTTCTATTAATATTTTTACCAACTCGAGTCTAATCCAATTGGACTTTTTTGTTAAAATGATTTAACTAGCACCACGCGTAGATAATATCTTTTTTACCTTGGTAGATAAGGATCAATACATTACTTTTGCGGAATTTAAGGATCGAGTAAATAGTATTGTAGAAGGACCTATGGCTGATAAGGTTGTAAAAAAATTGCTGGAAGTCTTTAAGGAATTTGAACCATTGGGCGTTAAGAGAATAAAAATGTATTAATCGCAGACCAATAAGAAAAAGTAACAGACATTAAAATGCAGGATAAATGATACGCCACGTATCGCAAATCCTGCATTTTTTATGCATCAACGACGGTAATTCTTTCTTGATGATGCTTGGAATTAATAATTTCGTTAACCACTACTTGTGCCATTGTACCGGCGGTAACTTCAGATTTGCCATCTTGGTTGAACAGAAGGTCGTTTCCACCAATTACATAGTGTTCAGCAGCCTTGCCAGCTACAAAGGACATTGATGGAGAAATTCCCAGCCAGTCAACATCAGACACAGTTTGTAAAATTCAAGTTCTGCTAATTGTTGCTTAAGGATGTTGATCCAGGCACCTGAATCTGGTAATTTAGCGATATCTTCGACAAAAAGATGGTGATCATTGCCAGTGTGAAGACTACCTGCACCAAGGATAAAAATTAGCCGGGCAGAAGATTTTCTAGCAACTGCGACTAACTTCTTTGCTACTTCGATTTGTAGTTCAGCATGATCTGGAGCGGTGGCAAGGCAACTGATGATGATATTCAAAGAGCTTACCAAAAGTTGTACTACCAATTCGTCGCTTCAGCTCGCGCAGTTAAAGTTGCGCATGAAATTGACCCAAGCAATGTGGTTGGCTGCATGATCTGCGGTATTACTGACTACCCTGGTACCCCAGACCCAAAGGATATTTTGGCTAATCGTTATGCAATGGAGAAGCAAACTTTCTACTGCGGAGATGTTCAATGCAAGGGTGAATACCCAACTTATGCTCACCGTCTATGGGATCCACACCATGTAGAGCTTGATATTAATGAGCAAGATTTGAAGGATCTTAAGGAAGGTACAGTCGACATGTACACTTTCTCTTATTACCAATCAAATATTGTGACGATTCACGAAGATGACAATCAAGTTCAAGGCAACTTCGCAGCTGGTCAAAAGAATCCATTTCTTGAATATTCTGAATGGGGCTGGTCAACTGATCCAGAAGGTTTGCAATATTATCTTGAAGTTATGTATGACAGATATCATTTGCCAATGATGGTTGTTGAAAACGGTTTGGGTGCTGTTGATCAAATCAGCGAAGATGGCAAGATTCATGACCCATACCGAATCGACTACTTGCGCAAACATATTGAAGCGATGAAGAAGGCAATTGAAAATGGCGTTGACTTGATGGCTTACACTACCTGGGGATGCATTGATTTAGTATCTGCAGGTACTGGTCAAATGTCTAAGCGTTATGGCTTCATCTATGTTGATCGCGATGATCATGGCGAAGGCAATCTTGCTAGAATGCCAAAAGATTCTTTCTATTGGTACAAGAAGGTGATCGCTTCAAATGGTGAAGATTTAAGCGATTAGCCAGATAATTATTTTAGATTTTCCTCAACTTTTTTACTTATACTCCTCTAGATTGTAAAATGCAGGATCTTACGATACGGATATATATCGCAGGTTCTACATTTTTTCTATTCACAAATAGATACAATATTTTCGTCAATTTGTAATTCTACGGTTACTTATTCAGTGTAAAATTATAAATAATAGAAGGAAGGTAAGATCAATGAATCATAAACTAAATCTACTACTAGCAGCTGTTGCGGCTTCTTCTGCTTTAGCAATTAGCCAGCCAGCTCAAGCTGCGACAACCTTATCTAATTACGGGACAAGCTATATTCGCAAGGGCCAGTACCGCATTCACCTGAAGTCGGCGGGCCGAATAACGGTTAATACGTCAGCTAAATATGAAATTACCAACACACTCGACTGGGAAGCTATTCCATATGCTGGTTCGAATAGGAAAACCAAGACTTTCTACTTGCGTGCAGGAAATTATAAGCTAACTACTTCAGCTAAGAAATACACTCCGATCAAAATCAACTACACTAAGTTGACCAAATTAGTAAATTCTTTAGCTGACTATACAGTTGAAACTAAATCTGCTCCTAAGCGAATTCCAACTGATATCAAGATGGGTCAGACAGTCAGATCCTTTGATGATATTTTCAAAAAGTATCATCTATCTGGGCAAAAATTATATCAGTTTACCATCGATAAGCCTCAAAAGGTAACGCTAAATTATTCAGCCATGCCGATCTATTATCCAGATGATGGCAACATCTATAGCAAGTCTGAGATTTCAATTGAACCGGTAACTAACTATAGTATTAGCCCAGAATCTTGGAAAATGATTGGTCTAACGACTAACAAGAAGCATTCTTGGTATTTGGCTAAGGGGACTTATGTAATTGAATTTTCCCCTGGTCGCGGTCGTTATAGTTTCAGTTTATCTAGCGAAGATGCGGATGCTAGTCAGGTTATTCCTAATACGCCAACAATTACGGATATTACGCCGGTAGATGAAGGCTTGAAAGTGACCTACAGCAAGGTAGCTAATGCTACTAGTTATGCTTTATACAGCTATCAAAAGCCAGATACTAAGATAGATATTTATAATTTTGACTTCACTTACCCAGTTAATAAGGCACTTACTCGCAATAGCAACGGCCGTTATAGTTATCCAGCTGACTTGACGCAGATAATTCCAAAGAATCAATTGATCAATGGCAATACCTACTACATTGCAGTTCGTGGGGTAAATGGACAATACTTTGGCGATAATTCTGAACCTATCAAGTATACTTATTACGCTTCAAGCAATAATTCGACCGGCTTATCTGCGCCAGTTTTGACTACTAGCTATTACGACGATAATGGTAGCGATGAGCCATATATTTCCGTGAAATGGGACAAGATTGCAGATGCTGACAGCTATGAAGTTGGCTACCATTTGAAAGGCGCAAAATGGCACTACTACATGGTGAAGAGCAATTGGGAAGAAATTACGCCAAGTTTGGATGCTGGCAAAGATTTGAAATTTACTAAAGGGGATGTTTATGAGCTCAAGGTTCGTGCCTATCATGGCTCACAAGCAGGTCCTTGGTCTGAAGTTAAGAATATAACGGTAAATGTTACCCCAGCAGGGTATTGATTTTAGAATAAAAACTTGAGCAATTAAACTAAAATGATATGCTCAAGTTTTTTACTTTTTATAATGGTATCTACAATTGATGATTTGAATTTCATCCTCTGTAAAGGGATGTTTCTTTTTCTCAATAATAAAAGCATAGATAGAAATTAAGTTGAGAATAAGAAAGGAAATAAACTCATGAAATTATTAATTGCTGGTGCTGGCTTTATTGTGAGTGACTTTTTGCCAATTGCTAAGGACATTGAAAACTTAGAATTAGTTGGAATTGCTGGGGTTGAGAGCGATCTAGCTCAAATGCAGAAATATCAAGCTGATTATGGAATTAAACAAGTCTACACTGATTATGATGAAGCTTTAGCTAGGACTAGCGCTGATACAGTATATGTGGCTGTACCTAACTTCTTGCACTATTTATTTGCTAAAAAGGCCTTGTTTGCAGGAAAAAATGTCATTTGTGAAAAGCCATTTACCGTTAAGTATCAAGAATTTAAAGAATTGCGTCAGCTAGCAGAAGAAAAGCATTTAGTCTTAGTTGAAGCAATTACCAACCAATACTTGAGCAACTATCAAGCGTTAAAGGATGAGTTGGCAGACTTAGGAGCGGTCAAGATTGTTTCGATGAATTATTCACAATATTCACATCGCTATGATGCCTTCAAAGAAGGAAAAGTTTTACCTGTTTTTGATCTCAAAAAAGGTGGCGGTGCCTTGATGGATCTAAATATTTATAATATGCGTGGTGCGAGTTAAATCGTTTTAGTTAATAAAAAAGTCCAATCGGATTAGACTCAAAGTGTAATATTCAAAAAGAAAAGAGTCTGATCTGATTGAACTATCCTAAGCTTAAGCGTTTTTCTCATCACTTACAAGTTTCTTTCAAAGATTTAACTAAAATCTGTAGTCATTGGTATCGTTTGTATGCTCCCGATGAATTTAAACATCGTAGAAATGTTAATCAACTTAAAACTTCTGACAGTCTAATCTTAGCTTTGCTTATTTGGCAAGCTAAAACTGGTATTGAATCTCAAAGAAGATTCTGTGAATGTTTTGGTTGCATATCTCATTCTCGTTTTAATAGACGATCACGTCAGCTTTTGAAGCTAGTTTATCAAATTCGTCAAGAGTTGAATCAAAAAATTAATTTAAGTGATCAATTATTAATTATTGATAGTTTTCCAGTTCCAGTCTGCCAACCTATTAGAAACTATCGAGCTAAAATTTTTCGAGATTATGCCGATATTGGCTACAAAGCTACTAAGAAAATTTTTTATTATGGCTTTAAAGTTCATGCGATTGTCAGTGCTGATGGTTATATTCTTTAATTATGCAGTAACTAAAGCATCAGTTCATGATGCAAAAGAAACAGTTGAACTAATGGAGAATACTCACCCGACTAATCATTACCTGCTAGGTGATGAAGGATATTTAGGTAAGCAACTACATAATCAACTAAGGCAAATGGGTTATGAACTCTGGACACCATATCGTAAAAATATGAAAGGTGCAAAAGAGCATAACAATCATCAGTTAATGGCCGTACGTAGAACAATAGAAAGTGATTTTTCACTTTTAACGTACTATAATGCCGAAAACAATCGAGCACGCAGTCTGACGGGATTTCAAGCCAGATTAGAAATAGCTATATTAGCTTATAATTTAGCTTATTGTCTAGAACGATTTAACTAGCACCACGCGTACTGGTAAAATTAAAGCAACAATACTAGAAAAACAAGTGAGAATATGAATTTTAAAATGATTAGTTACAATGTTATTATGAAAAAGCTAGAAGTCAAAAATAGCTTGATGAGTATAAAAATTAACGTTAAAGGTTTATTTTTACCAAGTGTGAGCTGTAACAATGGAATTTCCAGATAAATACAAATTTACTCCAGATCAAAATCGGCGCTTTGCTAAATCAAACTTGGCTAGATTAGTTTTTGCAAATACCTGATTTGAAGGACTTACCATAACACATCCACAAACAGAAACGATTGTTTTAGGTCTGGGTGTAGATGGCGTATCAATCGATGATATTAATACGACAGTGCAGCTGAAGCGTTGGTGGCATAACTATCATGAATTCATATCGCTTGAAACAGCAAAGAATATTAATAGAATTGTTGCTCGCGACGATGCTTTCTTTCCAGGTGAATTAAGAACAGGGCAAGGATTTTTTTCTACTTATAATGGCGATTACATTCCTCCAGAAATAATTGATGCGGACAAAGAAACAGAATTTTTGAATGAATTACCTGCTAGCAATCGTTCAACAACTGATAAGGCATTGACTCTGATGTTCCATAACATGCGTCAACAGATTTTCTGGGACGGCAATAAACGATCGGCTACACTGCTAGCTAATAAATTTATGATCGATAATGGCGCTGGCTTAATCGCCGTTCAAGCTGATAAATATCCAACTTTTTTAAGAAAAATTAGCGATTATTACCATTCCAACGATATGGCGGAAGTAAAATACTGGACATACGAAAACGGTATCCAGGGTATTGATTTGATGAAAGCGAAAAATTGAAGCTGAAGGGAAGCAGAAACATGGAGAATCCAAAAATTCGTTGTGCTTGGGCTGGATCAAAAGACGATTTTTATCAACAATATCATGACCAAGAATGGGGCAAATTAGATTTACGAGAGAATTATTTGTACGAAATGCTAGTACTTGAAAGTTTTCAATCTGGGTTATCTTGGCGCATTATCTTGAATAAAAGAGCCAATTTTCGCAAGGCGTTTGCAGAGTTTGATCCGGAAAAAGTAGCTTTATTTGATCAGGCTGATCTTCATCGCTTGCTAGCTGATGCTGGTATTGTTCGCAATAAAATGAAAATTGAAGCAGCAATCAATAATGCTCGTGTAATTAGTAAAATGCATCAAGCAGGATCTAGTTTATCCCAGCTTTTACAGACCGAGTTTCCTGAAGTTATTATGCACCATCCTAAAACAGATCGTGATGTACCAAGTCAAGATGAAAATTCCCAGAAACTTGCTAAGCGATTCAAAAAAATGGGGTTCAAATTTCTAGGCCCAGTAGCGCTATATTCGTTTTTACAAGCTGTTGGAATCATCAACGATCATATTGACACTTGTCAATTCGAATAAAGCGCTTTCCGCAATTGCAAAAAAGTCTATAATGGACTTATACAGTTAATAATCAGAATCGAGGAATTAGAAATAACAGATGCAGTATTAACAAGAACAGCAGTTAGAAAATATCAAGATCAAAGTTTGACAAGTGAACAATTGCAGAAACTGGTTGCAGCCTTTCAAGCAACCCCAGCCGGTATGGGACAATTTGATGTTATGGAGTTAAAACTAGTTACTAGCAAGGCCTTGAGAGCTGAACTTGAGAAACTTGCCGATGGAGCTTTTTATGGTGCACCTGCGTTATTTGTTGTAGCTACCAAAACTGATAGTCCTTTTGCTGATCGGGATGCTTCTTGTGCAGCAGAAAATTTGATGATCGAAGCCAAAGAGCTTGGCTTAGGTAGCGTTTATATTTTAGGTGGAGCAATGGCCTTGAATAAGAGTGAAAAAGCACAAGAGTTGTTGCACTTAAAGTCTGGCTACAATGTGTCAGTTGTTGTACCTGTTGGTGTGCCAGCTGAAGAACCTGCTACTCCTGATCGCACCGATCGCTACCAAGTTGAAAACCTATAATTGATGTTTAAGAAGCAAAATTGACCGCTTAGCTTTTATTAATTACCTCTTAGTAATTCCTTCGCTTTTTTACAAAAAGTAGTAGTAAAATTAGATTTAAATAAAAAAGAATTGCGTGGAGGTAGAAAAAATGCTGATCATCGATGGTAAAAAGGTAGATCCTGTTGAAAAAGTCTTAACCACTGAAAGCTTTACAAACTTGGAGGTTCATCTCACATCACCTAACTTAAGAATTTTTGCAGGTGAAAAATTTGAAGCAAAGTATGTTGGTCCTGAAGAATACGAACCACAAGTTAAAATTGCAAATGATACTTTAGTTTTGGAGCAACCAAAATCTAAATCTCACTTTATGATAATTTCCTTTAACGCTAGTGACTCAACCGCTTTAGAAGTTGAGGTGCCAAAAGGAACCAAGTTAGGCGATATTTATCTTAAATTAACTAGTGGGGATGTTCAGATTACTAATATTGCTGCAGAAGATCTTACGCTTCGTGCTTCGAGTGGAGATGTAGAAATTTCAGGTTGTCATTTAGTCAATGCGCGAGTAAAAGCTTCGAGTGGCGATAGTGAGATTTATGATTCGACGTTTGAGAATCTGGCTTCAGAACTTGCAAGTGGTGATAATGAACTTCGGCGCTGTGAAGTTACAAATGAAGCTTTGCTTTCAACCGCAAGTGGTGATAACACTGTTTTGAAAACACCATTTGGCAAGATTAGATATTCAACTGCAAGTGGCGATAGTCATATTTTTAGTAGGCCTGAAGACGAAAACTTTTCTAATAGATTAGTTATGGAAACTGCTTCAGGCGATAATAATTATCGTTAACAAAAAAACCTAGCTCAATGATGAACTAGGTTTTTTCATTTTGCACATTATTTTAGGTTCTTAGGATTGGTTTCAGGAGCTAAGAAAAGACAAGTCAATAAGCCGATCAGTAGCACAATACCACAGACCCACATAGCTAAACTTGCACCACCAATATTAGTTAAAATTGGCAGTAAAAATGTTCCTCCAGCAGCTCCGATTCGACTAACGGCGATACTATTACCTACACCTGTGGCACGAATTTTAACGTCAAATAATTCGCTTGTATAAGGATAATCGAGAATCAATTGCATTGAAAGGATAATCGCAAAAAGGGTAAACAACGTAAGTTTAATCAGACTAGATGCATTGGGTAAAGCTGCTAAAGCCATGATTAATAGTGTAGCACTCAAAAACGTACTGATTAAAAATGGTCGTCTATCCATGCGGTTAAAGACCAGGTTTCCTAGTATTACGCCGATAACCATACCACCATAGTAGATTATTCCCGAAACCGTGCCGCTGGTTATTTTCATGCTTGTCATCAAGATAGGTAAAAAGATACTAATACCGAAAAATGAAAAACTTTGCGTAGCATAGAAAACACCACCAACGATTGTATTGCGAAGATATTTTTTGCTAAATAGAGTTGTGTAACCAACGTCGTTTGGCTTTTTGACCTTACGCAATTTCTTTGGGAGGCCCCATTTTTTACCAAGGTGGCGACGAATAACTTTGTGAGCAGTCTTTACCTTTCCTTGACTAGCAAGCCACGTAGGGGAGGCAGGGATATGTAAAAAAGAACGCGTTAGAGCAGTAACTAGACTTAAGATTCCTGGAAAAGCCAGCAAATATTGCCAGGTGTTCTTGCCTACGTTAGGGAAATAAGTTCCTACTAAATATGAAGCAATGAATCCTAAAGTCCAATAAATCAAGAGATTTCCTTGTCGTTTACTGCCTTCTCCGTCAGGTAACCATTCAACTAGTAAGGCATTGCCTACAGTGTAGTCAATGGCCATCATTAACCCTAGTAACAATCTAAGAACAAAGACTCCTGGCCAAGATTGAACAAATAAATGGAGACAAGAAAGCAAGGTAAATAAATACATGTTTATTAGTAAAAGACGCTTTCGTCCGATCTTATCGCCAAGTCTTCCCATCCAAAGGCTTCCAAATAATCCAAGCAAACTGGCAGCACCGATTAATCCGGTCCAAAAGTTATCAATTGTTATGAATTGACTGGCACGATTCATTGCAATGCCACTGATTCCTAAACCAAAACCACAAGTGATTTGGCCAAGAACAATTTCCAAATATACTTTACGGTGCACGGCTGAAAAGGGTGCTTTCTTATAGTTTTTTTGCGGTTGGCTAATAGTTGTATTGTTAACTGACATAACGGTCTAACAGGAAAATTAGACGCAAAATCCCTCCTAAATAATTGAATAATAATATTATTATGATAACAAGACTATACAGGATCTGTCAAAGATTGTGATTTTTACACAATATATTAATGTAAAGAAAAACGCCGGAAAAGTTCCAGTGTTTATTAGTTATTGCAAGTTTTTATTAGTGAAGCTACTAATATTACCAATGCTTTGACCATCAACTTCGTTGGCTTTAAAGGCAACCTTGTCACCTGTTCGTAGAAGGTTAGCACTTGTAAAATCATCGGTGTTGATGGTATAGATCGTCTTGTTACCCTTCAAGGTGAACATCACGCGGTGCGAATCAGCTAAAATCGCCACCCGATCAACTATACCGGAACGTTTTTGCCATTTGCTTCCTGGAGTGTTTTGCGCTACCGCACCACTATTAACTAAAGCTTGACGGAAACGTTCGAGTGCTGAATTGGGATTGGTGCCATTGCCATAGATGCTCTGGTTTGATGCGTCAAGATAATAATATCCACGAATGGCACTTGTGGAGTCAAGGATGGTCATGACCCAAGTTGAGCGACCATTAATATTGTATAAGATTGGCATGTTGGCCTTCCATTGCTGGGCTTTGTAGTCTTGATCGGCATTGTTTTTAGCACCAGTGGAATCCATAATATTGTTAGCGGTATAGAAGGTAAGTTGACCAGTTCGTGCATTAATCATTGAATAACCAAGCGCTGAATCAGAGCCGGTTTTATCAGTAGTAAAATCACTGAAGTAGCTAATCGTACCATTTTCATTGAAAACTGAAGTAACGCCGTTTTCAACCCCATTGCCCGTTGGCTTCATCACGCCAGTTTTGCCGAAGTAGCGATTCCAAAAACCATAGCGGTAAATACCGAAGTCCCAATTGATTTGGTTAGCAATACCGGTGGTGATGCCTTCGTCAATAAACTTAGGCAGGTTGGTTAAAGGATATTTTTTAACTTCTCCCGTTTGCGCATCCATTACCGCAACGTATAATTTTTGGTAATTAACACGGTGGCTAAGAAACTCTGATTTATAGATTGTTTCAACCCAGAACGGTTTACCTTCGTCGTTGATTTCTAGTTGTGGGTCGTCAAGGCTTAACCAGTTGGCAGCGTGACGATAGATTTGCCGTTCTGCGTCGGTATTAAAGTAAGCACTTGTAGCGTATTTATAAGGCATTTTTACAAAATGAGGCGTAGCATTTTGTTTGGTAGCATCGATAATGAAGTATCCCGGAATTTCTCCAGCCTTGAGCATTTCGAAAAAGCCGTTGTATTCAATTGGAATAACATAGACAGGTTTGCCTTGATAAAATTGTGCCTGAACATTTTTGGAAATCGAAAAGTATTGGCTGTTAGGGATGTCACTAGAGGCCTTTTTAACGCGGTTAATGACGGTTTTAGGGGCTAAAGCAATTGGCGTTTCTCCCTTTTTGAAAGTAGGGGCTTGGGTACTTTTGGAGAATTTTTTCTGAATTGAATTCCAAGTTGGCTTAACTGACATAAAGGAATATACTTGTCCACCTACACTCACTAGGGCAAGAAGCAATAGCACTAAAGCAATCCATTTAGGGGCTAGTCGTTTTTGTTTAGCCGGTTCTGGACTAGGTTCTTTACTATGTCTGCCATTTAGTTTGAATTTCAGTTTTTCAGTCAGTAGCCCTCTAATAGATACTAATCCGTCTAATAATAGATAAATGATCGTCCAAATGAAATTGCTACCAATAATACTGAGTAAATTACGTGAAGGCAGGAAGAAGTAGACGTATGTAAATCCCAGTAGTAGCAAAATAATGATACTTATTGTACGTCGCCATAAAGCTTTTCGATCATGGCGCATATAAAAACAGTTAATAGCAAATAGTATCAAGGGAAATGCTAAATAACTGGCTAATACGTGAATCATAAAAACCTCCTATAAAATTTACTAATCTTTTTCTTAAATTATATAGGAAAGTGATGACAGCTAGCAAGAAAAGAAAAAAGACCAAATTTCAAAAAAACGAAATTGGTCAAATTTATAAGATTAAAAACTATTTTCGTAAAAATGCTTGATCTTTATCAGGGAGATCACCATCATCAATGTAACGTTCAGCTCGCATATGTAAGTCATATTTTTCTCTGAGCTTAGCTAATTCGTCCATCATAGGTGTCGCATGGTGACGATCAATAGCTGCTTGATCAGTCCAAGAATCGATTAATAAAATTGTTTCTGGATCTGAAAGCGGCTTGAAGTATTCATATTTTAAATTACCTGCTTCTGCACGAATTTTATCGGCTAAGCCACTGGTTTCCATTTCATGAGCAAATTTATCGGTAGCACCATTTTTACCAGTATAGTATAAGTTTACTGTAATCATGTTTTCCCTGCTATATAAAATGTAGAATAATGTAGATTGATATGTATCTTTTTCTACATTATCAGAAAGAATATATTTCCTTTCCATAATTTTATTTACTACCGTCATCACCAGTATTCCCTTATCCCAACTAGGGGGGGTAACGACATTGACTGGCTCTGATAGCTTAAGGGTGTAGCCCACCCCATTGATTTATTCTTTTTGTCTATTCAATCAGTGCCAAAAGATTGGCTACGGCATTCTCGTCTCTATCTGCTTGATAGCCACATTCATAGCACACGTATTCATTGTGTTTAGTGCCATGTTTGATATTGCCCATCAACCCAACTTTTTCACCGCCCTTTTTGATATAGCCGCAATTTGCGTATCTTTGAGTGCTTGGGTAAAGCCGATCTGCTAAAATCAGCTCCTTGCCATACCAGCTGCACTTATAGGCCAAGACCTGTCTGAAATAGCCAAACAAGGATCTCTGCAAGCCTTTAGAAGCTACGTGTGTCATCTGCATGGACTTAACGTCTAGATCTTCAATCGCAATCTTGTCGCAGTCATCGACCAATTGAGTCGTAAACTTCTGGATCAAGTCGTGCTGGATATTGACTGCCTTACGATAATAACGCTGCAACTTGGCTCTCGTTTTAACATAATTATTCGATGTGGCCGCTTGTCTTCCGTTGACGACACGCTTTTTAGCTAATTGACGTTGATAATGCTTGATACGTTTATAGAGTTTCTTTAAATGATCAGGCAGGGTATTGACTTTGCCTTTGGTATAGTTGAAATGACCAACGTTAACATCAATCGCCGTTTTATTGCCGGTCTTAGCTTTCTTAGCTATTTCAACTTCAAAAGGCAGACAAGCCCAGTACTGGCTGTTTTCTCGATAGATTGAAACAACTTTTAAATCGCCTTCTAGACTCTTAGCGCCTTTAAACTTAATGTCAAACCACTCGGTAATGCCCTGTGGCTTATCAAGCCTTAGCTTGCCGTTTACTATTTTGGCTCGATCGGTTTTGAAGCCCTGTCTAGGAGCTTTTTTGGACTTAAATTTGGGCTTTCCCCAATCTGGAATTGATTTATTAAAAAAATTGCTCCAAGCTTTGCCCAAATCAGAAACAGCTAGCTGCAAGCAGCGAGCAGACAGCTGGTATTGCCAATCTTCCTTGTTAGCGACTAATTCATCTCGAACTTTACGTTCGCTAGGCTTCAGCCTTTTATCGTTTAGAATCAGCGAAACGTCATACATATCGTTCCATAAAGCCAATCCTTGATTCCAGCAATATCTACGATAGTCGCATAGCTTATCAAGAACCTTCTTCATGGCCTTGTTTGGATAAAGCCTGACCTTCTGAACCCGAATCATCTTTTTCACCGCCTTTTAGAGACTCGTCTGCTTTTAATTTGCTTTTGTATTTGCGCAAACCATACAAGCGACAAGAAAACACGTGGACAATACTTACTAGGTCGTCTACCAATTCTTGAGAGGGGCTGGTTTCAATGTTGTTTAGCACTACGATTTTTGTATTGTGCACCTTACATAATCTTTCAAACCAATCATAGCCAAAGCGAATAAACCTATCTTTATAAGTAATGAAAATTGTATCGATTTGATTGTCCATTACTTCTTCCAGAAGCTTATTCCATTTCTTGCGGTTATAATTCAGTGCGCTTCCAATATCAGTAATTGCTTCGTCAAGAATAATGCCTTTGGCATTAGCGTATTGCCTAATAAAATCAATTTGATTTTTTAAGTCGCCTTTTTGACCGTGAGTCGATACTCTGGCATAGGCAATATTCTTGCGAATATTGCTTGCTGGTTGACCGATATATTCTAGATATTGTTCCTCCGTGTAGTATCTTCGATTGGTGGGAGATCGATGGGCTTTTAGAATTCCTTTAGTATCCCAAATTTGTAAAGTTTTAACTGTAACGCCTAATCTTTCAGCCATTTCTTTTGGCTTCAACATCGCCATAATAAATCACCTACATTTTTTCTTTCTATGATTTAATTATAGCTTGTTATTCTATTTTATTCCATATAATTAGATATTTTTGTTAACTGCTAATCATCTCCATAATGTTTATCATAGTTGACGATTTTATTATCGCTGATTTTTGCGGGTATTACCAATAGTAAAAAATGATCCGTAGGAATAATAATTAATTATGTC
The DNA here is from genome assembly GCF_000296855.1 of Lactobacillus gigeriorum DSM 23908 = CRBIP 24.85. Classification (GTDB taxonomy): domain Bacteria; phylum Bacillota; class Bacilli; order Lactobacillales; family Lactobacillaceae; genus Lactobacillus; species Lactobacillus gigeriorum. The sequence goes on from NZ_CAKC01000013.1 coordinate 14,147, forward strand.
ACAGGTATTATGTTAGCGCTTTTATGAGTGATAAAATTAATATAGTCCAATTTAAAACAGAAATCGAGGATAATAAATGTTACCTAAGAAAACAAATTATGACGTAGTAATTGTTGGCTCCGGCTTGTCTGGCCAAGTAGCAGCAGCTCAAGCTGGTCAACTAGGTTTAAAGGCTCTGGTTGTCGAACAAGGCAGAACGACTGGTGGCTCAGGAAATTACGTCGAAGGAATTTTTGCAGTTGGGAGTAAGATGCAAAAAGAACAAGGAATTAAGTTAACTAAAGAAGAAATCTTACAACATGAATTGGAATTTTCACATTATGAAGCCAATACCCAAATTTGGAAAGATTATTTAGCTAATTCCAGTGAAAATGTAGACTGGATGCAAGAAATGGGCGTTGACTTTACGCAAGTTGCAACTTTGGGTGTGGGAATGGACACTTGGCACATGTTTGCTGGTTTAGGAAAACATGCTATTCATGAAGGGCTAGAACCAACAGCCAAAAAATTTGGGGTTGAATATGTTACATCGTGCAAGGCTATGGGATTAAGCTTGAATGCTGATGCAATTTCAGAAGTTACAGTTCAAGATTACGAAAGTAAGGAAGTTGCAACTCTTCAAACTAAAGCGGTTATTCTAGCCAGTGGAGGTTATTTAAATAATCAACAGCTTTTAGAAAAATATTCGACTGCTAACGCTAATCGCATTGTGCCAATGAATTCAGGTAAAAGTGATGGCTCAGGACTTGGGTTGGCATGGAAAGTTGGTGCTAAAAAGTATCGTTTAGGCATGGCGATGATGTTTGGTGGGCAAGTCAAAGAATCTAGTCAACCTGCTTATAAATTCTGGAAAAATGATTTGGGCTTAGCTGCTTGTGAGATGGCTCCACTTTGGGTAAATGAAATTGGGGAGCGCTTTGTTGATGAGTCGGTTTTCCGAATCTGGTCTCATGCAGGGAATGCCATTATTCAACAAGAAAAAGTCTATGCGATTTTAGATCAAGGAATTATTGATAAATTTGCTGATGAAAAGCTACCCCGAACTTTAAAACCATTGTCAGATCGAACAAGATTAGAGCATTTAAAGGACATAATTGCTGATTGTGAAGCTCAAAAAATGCAATTTTTGACAAAAGCTGATTCAATTGAAGAATTAGCAGAAAAATTGCACCAACCACAATTATTAGCTACGGTTCATCGCTACAATGAATTTTGTAAGCAAAAGCAAGATCAAGACTTTGAAAAACCCGATAACTTTTTAACTGCTGTAAAACAAGGGCCATTCTATGCCTTTGAATTAGGTGTTGGTGCTTATTGTACTATGGGTGGGTTAAGAATTAATCGTGCCAACCAAGTGCTAAATGAAGCAGGATTGTCGATTGAAGGCTTATATGCCGTTGGTTCAGATGCTTCAGGTGTTTTAGTTGGCGATACTTATGGCGTTAGTGTACCAGGATCAGAAGCAGGGTACTGCGTTTATAGTGGACGTAACGCTGTTCAACAAGTAGCCAATAAAATTTCAAAATAAGCCATGAAAAAATGGTTCAGTCGAGATAAATGACTGAACCATTTTTTGATATTAACTTATTTACTCTTGATGTAGTTAACTCCATCAGCTGCAGGTGCAGTTGACTTTCCAAAGAAGGCAACCAATACCACGATGGTAATAACATATGGTGCAACTTGCATATAAACTGAAGGAATATGTGAAATACCTGGCAATTGGTTACCAATAATACTCAAACTTTGGGCAAAACCGAAGAAGAGGGATGAAAGCATTGCTCCAATTGGATTCCATTTACCAAAAATCACGGCTGCTAAGGCCATAAATCCTTGTCCAACGATCGTAGAAACGGAGAAGTTACCTGAGATCGCTTCGGCAAAAATAGCGCCACCTAAACCTCCTAAGAAGCCTGACATAAGCACGCCAGCATAGCGCATCTTGTAAACATTAACACCTAAGGTGTCGGCAGCTTGAGGATTTTCACCTGAAGAACGCAATTGTAAGCCAAAACGAGTTTTGTAAAGTACCCACCATAAAACAATTGCTAGCACAATTCCGCACCAAGCTGGAGCCGAAGTGTTGGCAAAAAAGATTGGTCCAATAACTGGAATCTTGGCTAAACCTGGAAAACTGTAGTAACCAAAGTTAGCGCTAATGTTTTCAGTTTGACCCTTGTCATAAAGAGCTTTAATTAAGAACACTCCTAGTGGTGGAGCCATCAAGTTTAACACAGTTCCACTGATCACGTGGTCTGCGCGGAAATTGATGGTTGCAACAGCATGTAGCAATGAAAATAATAAACCAACGATTCCGCCAACTAAGGCCCCTAACCATGGCGTTAAACGTCCAAGGCTAGAAGCAAAAGTTAAGTTGAAGACAACAGATGAGAAGGCGCCCATGGTCATAATTCCTTCTAGACCAACGTTAACGATCCCGGAATTTTCACTGAAGACACCGCCTAGTGCCGTAAAAATCAATGGTGCAGAATAAACTAAGGTTGATGAAACGATCAACGAGAGCATTGTTTGGAGATTCATTTCGCCTGAGCCCCTTCCTTATCTATTTGAGAACTTTCAGTTTCCTTGACTTTGATTGGTGTTTTCTTATCTTTAAAAAGTAAACCAATTACATAAGAAATTGCGATGAAGAAAATGATTGCAGCAATTACGATGGAAACGATTTCATAAGGAATACCGGCCACAGTCTGCATTCCCAAACCACCAATTTTTAAAATTGAGAACAAAATTGATGCAATCAAAATTCCTAATGCCGTACCGCCACCTAACAAAGCAACGGATAAACCGTCCCAACCTATGTCAACACTGGCTGTTTGTGTAAAGTAATTTTGATAAGTTCCTAAACCTTGAACTACACCACCTAAACCAGCAAAAGCACCAGACAACAGCATCGAAGTGATAATGTTCTTTTTATCAGACATTCCTGCGTAGCGACTGGCAAAAGGATTAAGTCCAACAGCTTTGATTTCAAAACCAGTTGTAGTTTTCTTCATGATGAACCAGAAGATAATCGTTGCGATAATGGCTAGGAAAATTCCGGCATTGATTCTGGCACCGCCAAACATGTTGCTTAACCAATCTAAATGCAAGCTTCCGTTAGGTGAAACTGCTTTGGTAGTATCAGTGTCGACTCGCAACTTAGCCGACATTACTTGTTGCATCAGGTATTGGCTTGAGTAAAGCACAATATAGTTAAGCATGATTGTAGTAATAACTTCGTTTGTACCAAAATAAGCTCTTAGAAAACCAGCAATACCAGCAATAATTGCTCCAGCAACTGCACCAATCACAATTGCTAGGGGTAATAGGATTACTTTAGGCATATGGGGATTAGCTAAGACAAACCATACGGAACTTAACCAACCTGCTTGAGCCTGTCCGGGTAAACCAATATTGAAAAAACCAGCCGTTGAAGCAATAGAAAATCCAATTGCGGTGAAGATCAAAGGCGTAGCTTCACGAATAGTTTCACCGATTCCGTTCATATTGCCTAGGGCACTATCAAACATAGAAGCATAGCCTTCGAATGGATTATATGACCAAATCAACATGATGATAGCTCCAACTAAGAAGCCAGCTATAACGGAAATGATCGGTACTAAAATTTGTTTTGTTTTTGCACTTACTTTAATCACGAGCGACACCTTCTTTTACAGTTTTACTACCGGTCATCAACAAGCCAAGTTCAGTTTCAGTAGTGGTTTCTGGTTTAACTTCACCTGATTTTTGACCGTCATGAAGCACGAGAATACGATCTGATAGTTGCATAATTTCGCTTAATTCATATGAAACTAAAAGAATAGCTTTACCATTAGCTCGCTCTTGTAAGAGTTGCTTATGGATATATTCGATCGCACCAACGTCTAATCCTCTCGTAGGCTGGAATGCAATGATCAAGTCGCTATTGCGATCAAGTTCACGCGCAATAATTAATTTTTGTTGGTTACCACCAGAAAGTTCGCCAGCAGCTAAGTTAATGCTACTAGTTCTGACATCAAATTTTTTAATCAGTGCTTTCGCATGTTCTTGAATTTTGCCAAAATTCATAATACCGTGTTTGGAATATGGTTCTTGGTAGTATGTTTGCAAAGCTAAGTTGTCAGAAAGTGAAAGGGGAAGGATCAAGCCATATTTTTGTCGGTCAGCTGGAATTGAACTAACGCCAAGTTCAGTGATCTCACGCGTTTTTTTACTCGCAACGTTCTGACCCTTAATTGCAATTTGACCAGATTTAACTGAGCGCAAACCGGTAAGAGCTTCAACTAGCTCATCTTGACCGTTGCCATCAATTCCGGCAATTCCCAGAATCTCGCCGCCTTTAATATCAAAAGATAAGCCTTTAATAGCTAAGTTACCTCTGCTGGCAGCAACTTCGAGGTTTTCTACTTTTAAAATGGTATTGCCAACTTCGGCTTCTGGTTTAGATAGCGTCATTTGAACATGGCGACCTACCATTAATTCAGCAAGCTTTTCATCAGTAACTTCATTAACGTTAAACGTACCAACGCTTTTACCAGCACGAATAACAGTTACGCGATTAGCAACGGCTTTAATTTCTTCAAGTTTGTGGGTAATCAAAATGATCGATTTGCCTTCTTGAGCTAAGCCTTTCAAGATCTTAATAAATTCCGTAATTTCTTGAGGAGTTAATACCGCCGTTGGTTCATCAAAAATTAAAATATCAGCTCCACGGTAAAGCACCTTCAAAATTTCCACTCTTTGTTGCTGTGCTACCGTGATATCTGAAATTTTAGCATCGGGATTAACGGCTAAACCGTAATGCTTGGAAAGTTCAATAATTTGTTCTTTTGATTTCTTAAGATCAAGCATCATTCCTTTAGTTGGTTCATGCCCAAGAATGATGTTTTCTAATACTGTAAAGGCATTAGCTAGCATGAAGTGTTGGTGAACCATCCCGATTCCCAAGTCTTTTGCGCGAATAGGGTTGTCGATTTTGACATTTTCTCCCTTAACCAAAATTTCGCCACTAGTTGGTTCAAGCAGGCCAGAAAGAATACTCATTAAAGTTGATTTGCCCGCACCGTTTTCACCTAATAAAGCCAAGATTTCACCTTGCTTTAGCGTTAAGCTGATGCCGTTGTTGGCTTTGAAACCGTTAAAATCCTTAACGATCTCTTTCATTTCGATAATGTTCTTTGTTGGTTCATTCATAATAAATTCTTCTTTACAAAATAGGCTGGGATATATGTCCCAGCCCGAATAGATGATTAAAGAGATATTTGTATATGGACAAATATATAGGGGGTTATTTTGAAGGAGTTGTGGCAACCTTGATCTTGCCGGAGATAATTTGGTCTTTAGCTTTTTGAACTTCTGACCAAGTCTTGGAAGAAAGATTGCCACGGGTAATTGATACACCGTTGCCCTTCAAGCTGTATACAAGGTGCTTACCACCAGGGAATTTGCCCTTGTATGCATCGTCAGCGATTGACTTAGTTGCAACGTCAAGTCCTTTAAGAACTGAAGTCAAAGTAAAGTTTGACTTTTCGCCACCTTTAGCAGTGTATTTACCCAAGTTTGATTGATCAACATCAACCCCGATAACCCAAACTTTTTGGCTTACAGGACGAAGTTGGTTGTAGTCTTTGGCTTCTTGGAAAACACCGTTACCTGCAGAACCAGCTGCTTGGTAGATGATGTCGGCTTTGTTAGCATACATTGATTGAGCAATTGATTTTGCCTTATCAGTTGAAGTGAAGTTACCGATGTATTGAGTTTGAACAGTAATCTTCTTGTGCAACATCTTTGCTCCTGCAGCTACACCTTGCTTAAAGCCGGCTTCAAAGAGGTCGATGATTGATGACTTAGCACCACCAATGAAACCGACATTGTTAGTTTTAGTGGTAAGAGCAGCAGCTAAACCACCTAAGTATGAAGCTTGATTACTTTCAAAAGTTGCAGAAACAACGTTCTTCATACCTGGAACAACACTGTCGATGATTACGAAGTTTTTGTTAGGGTTCTTCTTAGCAGCAGCCTTAACAGAGTCGGCTAACATGTAACCAACACCGTAAATGGTTTGGTAACCAGCGCTAGCAGCTTGGTTAAAGTTAGGGGTGTAGTCGCTAGCTGAGTTAGATTGGAAGTATTGGTAACCACCTTTACCACGCTTCAAACCGTGTTCTTCACCATAAGCTTTAAAACCAGACCAAGCAGCTTGGTTGAAGGAGTGGTCGTCAACACCGTTTGAGTCAGTGATCAAAGCGATTGAGTGCTTAGTGTCACTAGCTTTGTTGCCACTACCTCCTTGCTTTTTGCCTGAACAAGCAGTTAAGGTAAGACCAACAGCTGCTAATACTAAACCGAATGAGCAAATCTTCTTAAACTTTGAATTCATTTTTTCCTCCGAAAAAAATTATACGAACGATTCTAAGATGATATTAACAATTTATTTGTATTTAGTCAATTTAAAACATCTTATTTTATTAAAAAATTTACGTGTACCGTTTTCAATACGTACAATTTTCGAAAAAAAAGGACTTATAGTTAACTATTTGCTCTTAGGATGGATCGCTACAGAAATTTTGTTTGCCAAAATCTCGCTACGGGCGATACGTGAGGCTTTCCAAGCAGAAGCAGAGATTTGACCGCGAGTTATTGAGACACCATCGTTCTTTAAGCCGAAGATCAGGTTCTTGCCACCAGGGAATTTACCCTCATATGCTAAATCAGAGATTTGCTTAGTAGCGACATTGACACCAGTAATTACAGAAGTCAAAACAAAGTTAGACTTTTGACCACCTTTTGCAGTGTAGTTACCGAGCATCGATTGATCAACGTCAACTCCGATTACCCAAACCTTTTTGTTAGCTGGACGAGTTTGGTTGATGGCTTTAGCTTCTTGGAATAAACCGTCGCCGGCACCACCAGCAGCGTGGAAGATAATATCGGCATTTTTGGCATACATTGATTGAGCAATTGATTTTGCCTTGTCTGAACTATTAAAGTTACCAATGTATTGATTCAAGATTGTAACTTTCTTGTGAAGCTTTTTAGTGGTATCTTGAACTCCTTGAGTAAAACCGGCATCGAATAAATCAACGATGTCGCCATGCGCACCACCAATAAAACCAACTACGCCAGTCTTAGTCGATTCGGCTGCAACTACACCGGCTAGATAAGAGGCTTGCTCACTACGGAAGTTAGCAGAAACCACATTCTTTTGACCTTTGATGATATCATCGACAATGGCGAAGTTCTTCTTAGGATATTTCTTGGCTGCAGTTGAGATTGCATCTTTTAATTGATAGCCGATACCAAAAATAGTTTGGTAACCAGCATTTGCAGCTTGATCAATGTTAGGCACGAATTCTGAAGGACCGCCAGTTTGGAAATATTGGTAACCATTTTTACCACGGCTTAAATTATGTTCTTTACCATAGGCAAGGAATCCATTCCAAGCTGATTGGTTAAAGGAGTGATCGTTAACCCCATTGCCATCGGTGATTAAAGCGACTGAGTGCTTGGCATCGCCAGCTTTATTGCCACTTCCACCTTGGGTTTTACCAGAACAAGCAGTTAAAGTTAAACCGACTGCCAAGGCAATACCAGTAATAGAGATTGCTTTTTTCAAATTAAACTTCATAGAAACATATCCTTCCAAAAAAATTAACAGAATGGATAATAACAATATTTTGTGTTGGTGTCAAAGCCACACCACAATATCATGTACGGTTGAATGCGCATTGTGAAAAAAATCATTTATTGTTTAAGCTTGTGGTCATGGGAAAAATAGTGATTTTGAAAATATTTTTTAAAAAATTTAGATCAGATACTATATATAGTGATTTAAAGTATCACAGAATACTTTATTTAGCATTTACTTTATTGGCTGATGACTGCTAAAGTAGACTTGAAAATAAATAATGAGGTAAGAAAGATGTTGATGATTGCGGTCGATGTAGGAACAACTAATAGTAAGGTGTTAGTTGTTGATCAAATGGGAAAGGTTAGGGCTAAGGCTGAGAATGGCTATCATTTAATTTCTCGAGCACCTGGGCAAGCAGAAGAAGATCCGGAATTAATTTGGCAGGCGATAAAAAAAGGACTATCTGAAGTTGCGGGAGCAGTTGATGAAGAAGCGACGCTTTGCTTTTCAACGGCAATGCACAGTTTGTTGGCAATTAATCAAAATAAAGCTATAAGTCCGTTATTTACATGGGCAGATACTAGATCTGCGAGATATGCAACAGAAAACTTAAAAGCATTTGCTTTGGCTTCTGGCGTTCCGTTACATCCAATGATCCCATTGGTTAAACTAGCATGGCTAAAAGCCGAAAATAAACCATTATACGAGAAAGCTGAAAAATGGCTTGATTTAAAAAGCTTCTTAATGAGTAAGTTTACTGGAGAATACGTAACTGATTATGCATGTGCTGGTAGCTTTGGCTTGTTGGATTGTCAATCGATGCATTGGAATCGAGATGCCATGAATGAATTAGGCCTTAGCAATGATCGATTGCCAAGGATTGTTGCAACAAAAACGATTTTTCCGATTGTCAATAAAAAATTGCTTAAAGAATTAGGTCTAAATATTAAACAGCTTGTAATTGGAGCCTCAGACGGCACTTTAAGCAATTTAGCTCAAGAAGAGAGTGATCATAGTTTTTCCATCACCATCGGAACCTCAGCAGCAGTACGAGGAGCGATTGATCATTTGGCACTCGATCCGCAAAATTGTCTCTTCACTTATCGTTTGGACAATAAGCAATGGGTTATGGGCGCTCCATCCAATAACGGAGGCAATATCTTAGCTTGGTGGCAAAAAATCTGGAATGTATCTTATGAACAAATCGGAGATTCGTTAACTGAAGCTTTAATAGGAGCAGATGGTGTCCGTTTTTATCCATATTTATACGGCGAACGTGCGCCGTTATGGGATGCGAACGTAACGGGTAAAATGTTAGGCTTATCAGCAAATATTACTCAAAGTGAGATGATACGAGGCGTTGTAGAGGGGATGTTATTCAATATCAGAAGTAACTATGATTTGTTGGTAAAAATATTGCCTAAACCATATCAGATTAACTTGAGTGGTGGAGTATGTCGCTTAAACGGATTGCCCCAAATGTTAGCAGATATTATTGGCTTGCCTGTAAAAGTTGCTAGCCAAGCAGATAGTTCAGCCACAGGCGCTGCCATGCTGGCTTATGCAGC
>NZ_CAKC01000012.1 GCF_000296855.1 Lactobacillus gigeriorum DSM 23908 = CRBIP 24.85
TTTATGCCGAGGACCGGAGTCGAACCGGTACGGTTGAAACCAACCGCGGGATTTTAAGTCCCGTGCGTCTGCCAATTCCGCCACCCCGGCATAAAGCGGAAGACGGGATTCGAACCCGCGACCCCAACCATGGCAAGGTTGTGTTCTACCACTGAACTACTTCCGCATAATATAAAATGCCGATTATACGACTTGAACGTACGACCCCCTGTTTACAAGACAGATGCTCTACCAACTGAGCTAAATCGGCATAAATGTCAATATGTGGTTGGCAATACGGGTGGTGGGACTTGAACCCACACGTCCGAAAACACTAGAACCTAAATCTAGCGCGTCTGCCAATTCCGCCACACCCGCATATTAGGGTCATGAGTCGTGAGGGACTTGAACCCTCGACCCACGGATTAAAAGTCCGTTGCTCTACCAACTGAGCTAACGACTCGATGGAGGATACAGGGCTCGAACCTGTGACCTCCTGCTTGTAAGGCAGATGCTCTCCCAGCTGAGCTAATCCTCCATAAGCGCGGCTACGTCCTACCCTCGCAGGCAGTCGCCCACCAACTACTCTCGGCGCTGAGAAGCTTAACTTCTGTGTTCGGC
>NZ_CAKC01000011.1 GCF_000296855.1 Lactobacillus gigeriorum DSM 23908 = CRBIP 24.85
AATATACATAAAAAAATAGCGGAGAAAAATCTCCGCTAATAATTAACAAATTTTAGGACATTATCCTAAGTTATTGACAGTCCTTTTTTGTATTTTTTTGATTTTTTATTTTAAAACTCCTATTTTATTGAAAATAATATACACATAGCACGTTTTTAAAAGCTATCTCTTACTATATATTCGATCTAAATCTTTTTTCTGAACAACTATGTAGTTTTATTTTATATTGGACTCTACAGGCATTTCTAATTTTAACAATTATCTTGTTTTCTGCTTCTCGGTTTTCACTCATCATCTTCCCTGCTAGTAAATGTTTATAACTACTTTTAAAGTTTCTGCTAGTTATTGGTTTTGTTCGCATCATTAGTTAACACAGTAAGATGTTTTATCAAAAGATACTATTGAGTTTATGTTATCAGTAATTATTTAACAGGTTTTAGTCGAGTATTTACTTGCTTGTTGCTTATTTTGGTGGTGACGCAATTATCACTTGAGTCACAGTAAAAGTAGCAAACTTTTTTCATATTATTCCCCTACTCTTTTGAACTTACTGTATTAAAAATGGTGTAAATTGCTTTTTTAGATCAAATCTTCACCTTATTCACAAAAAATTTTAGGTATTAAGACTTTTAATAGCTTATTCAACCAATTTTGTCTAATCTTACATAAAAATTTACCATTACATATAAATTTAGGTGTCACTGCCAATCTATTTACAACTTCTATTAAATAGACTGCAAATAGACAATTATTCCACATAACTAATTGATAATTTGTATTATCATCATATATTTGGATCTTTTATATATTTGATCTACCATAATTTATCACGCTTATTTAGCACTGCTTTTTAACTATTATTCGAACGACTTGTCCTCATTATTTCTAATAGTTTTTAAAAACACTTTTGATGAAACCTCGTTCTCTAAAACATCTGACATTCCTTTATCTTGTAATAATATGCCACTATCGACATATTTTTGTGCTTTTTCTCTACGTTTATCCTGTATTGTCGTAACAAATTATTAGACCATATTCCTTTGACATAACATATAAACGCTTAAAACGTTGTTTAACGATAGATTTGCTAAATACGAAAGAAATTATCTTAGCTACATAAAAACGAAGCTCAAAAAGTAAATTTACGAAGAATTTCTATTAATTCTAAAACAAAAAATGCTTTAACATCAACGATTGACACGCATTGAAATTAAAGCATTTATATAGTTACGGAGTAGGAGAGATTCGAACCCTCGCGCCGGAATAACCCGACCTACACCCTTAGCAGGGGCGCCTCTTCAGCCACTTGAGTACTACTCCAAATGGGCCTAAATGGACTTGAACCATCGACCTCACGCTTATCAGGCGTGCGCTCTAACCAGCTGAGCTATAGGCCCCTATTCAATTCAAGCGGGTAACGAGAATCGGACTCGCGACTAAAGCTTGGAAGGCTTTCGTTTTACCACTAAACTATACCCGCATATGCAAGAAATGGCGCGGGACGGAATCGAACCGCCGACACAAGGAGCTTCAATCCTTTGCTCTACCAACTGAGCTACCGAGCCATCTTACGGTCCATGCGGGATTTGAACCCGCGATCTCCTCCGTGACAGGGAGGCGAGATTGACCACTACTCCAATGGACCATATTGCGGGAGCTGGATTTGAACCAACGACCTTCGGGTTATGAGCCCGACGAGCTACCAGACTGCTCCATCCCGCGATAATTATTAAATTGAATCCTAACTATGGACCTTGTAGGACTCGAACCTACGACAGGACGGTTATGAGCCGTCTGCTCTAACCAACTGAGCTAAAGGTCCAAGCTTACAAATAGCGGCGGGGGGGATCGAACCCTCGACCTCCCGGGTATGAACCGGACGCTCTAGCCAGCTGAGCTACACCGCCAAAATGTTTT
>NZ_CAKC01000010.1 GCF_000296855.1 Lactobacillus gigeriorum DSM 23908 = CRBIP 24.85
ACCGAAGTTGATGAACGATGAAGAAGTAAGTCTGAATGAACACTTCATTTGGGCTCAAAAACAAATTAAAGAACTTAATCAAGACAGGAGATCAGATATCATGGACTACGAGATGAAGATCATGGATGCCAGAATTAGCGGTCGTGAAGATGGCGAGAAAGTCGGAGAAAAAAGAGGCAAAGAGATTGGCAAAAAAGCTGAACGTCGTGCAGGAATTAAGAGACTGATTGCTACAGTAAGAAGTTTTACTACTGATGAAGATGTTATCTTTAACAAAGTAAAAGAACAATATGGCCAATACTTCTCTGATGATGAAATAAAACAATTCATCACAGAAGCAAAAAACGATTTTTTGCAAGAAGCTTAACTTTGGCGTTGTAAAAATTAAAAAATAACTTGTTATAAAAATTCGTCAATTTGACGTCATAAGGAATAGGACACGAATGATGGTGTCCTATTTTTTTGTTTAAATTGTCATTGAATCAAAATTTTTTATAAATAGGTAATAATATTGTTTATATTATTTCAAGACAACGTCAGGCTTATTCTCAACCTAGTTGATAAGAATAAAAATACAATATGATAGATATACACGTAAGTAATATTAAATATTTAATTAATAGATATTCTTAAAATGTGATACAAAAATAACTACAAACTGCAATATAATGCAAAATTACCCAAAACAATAATTTTTAATAAAAAACCAATAATAAGTGTTGACACAATAGTTCTATAAATATATAATTCAAACCACATTGATTCGAATTGATAATTTATAAAAAAGGTGGACAAAAGAATGGTTAAACATAGTCAACATGCTAGAGGTGAAAATTATCACTATCTGAACAAGACTAAGTCGAAATTGGATTTATTAGTGGGTTCTTCCAATGACAAATTGTTCAAGAACTTAAGAAAAAAATGGGCAACTGCGGCCATTATCGCTTTAGCATCAGGGTCAACTATTTTCTTAGCAGAATCAGGAAAAGCTAATGCGGATACAGTTGACCCCAATCAAGCAGGACAAACTAGTCAACCTAATTTAACTAGTCAAACTCCTGAAAGTTCTGTTGGTTTAACATCAGCTGCTAGCCAAGCTGAAACTGATGCAAAATCAGAAACTTCAACAGAATCATCAAGCACACAAGGTGAGCAAACACAAACAAATCAGACATCACAAACTCAATCTTCGAGTGCTCAAGCAGAAAAGCAAACTACTGCAAATGGTGATCAAACAGCAGATGAAGCAGGTCAAAAAGATGCAAATGGTGTAGAACTGCCAGCCAATCATCAAGATCATGTAAAAGGCAATGTTCAGGATGCTTGGGATCAAGGCTACAAGGGTGAACATACCGTAGTTGCAGTAATTGACTCGGGTGTCGATGTCTATCACAAAGATTTCTTAACTATGCCATCAGATCCTAAGTTTACTGCTGATCAAATGAAAGAAATGATAAAAGAACTTGGTTATGGTCGTTATGTCGATGAAAAGTTCCCATATGTTTATAATTATGTCGACAACGAAAATGAACATATGGAAGGACCTGATGAAGAACCGCATGGTCAACACGTTTCCGGAATTATCGCAGCTGATGGTCATCCTGATGGTGATAAAGAATATGTTGTTGGTGTTGCTCCAGAAGCTCAATTAATGCACTTTAAAGTTTTTGGTGATACTACTACCTCCCTTGATATTGCACGTGAAATCTACGATGCTGTTCGTTTAGGTGCTGATGTTATCCAAATGTCTCTAGGTGGCGGTGTTTCAGCAGCCGACTTGAACGTTGCTGATCAACGTGCAGTTCAATATGCTGTCGATCACGGTGTAATTGTTTCAATCTCAGCTTCGAATAACGGAAATGCTTCATCAGTTGACAATCCAACTCATCTAACTGATACAGAAAATTATGAAGCGGGTGGCAACGCCGGAAACTACAATCCATTTAGCTCCAGCACCGTAGCAGATCCAGGTGCAGCTAGAAATGCAATCACGGTTGCAGCGGAAACTTCAGGACTTGGTAATAATAGCGATATGGCTTCATTTAGTTCATGGGGTCCACTACCAGACTTTACTTTGAAGCCAGATGTTTCAGCGCCTGGTGTCGATGTAATTTCATTGGCCAATAACAATGAATACACTACTATGAGTGGAACATCTATGGCTGGTCCATTCGTTGCCGGAGCTGCAGCTTTGGTTAAGCAAAGATTAGCCAAAACAAATCCCGAATTGCAAGGTGCTGATTTAGTAGCTGCAGTTAAAGCTTTGCTAATGAACACTGCTAATCCACAAATTAAAGCTAGATACGACACTCCTGCTCCTGTTTCACCTCGTAGACAGGGCTCGGGTCAAATAGACGTTGGAGCAGCCACTAGATCACAAGCATACATTACAACTGAAGATGGCACTAGTTCTGTCAGCTTAAAACAAGTTGGTGATTCCACTGATTTTGAATTGACCTTCCATAACTTAAGCGATAGTGAGCTAACATATGATTTTGACGATCAAGATAATGGTTACACTGAGTTTAGAGATGAAGATACTGGTGAGTTCTACGATGTCCGACTAGCTGGTGCAAAAGTTTTAGGACCTACATCAGTTTTATTGGCACCAAAAGAAATCAAGACCGTTAAGTTGAACTTGGCTTTAACTGGTTTAAGAAAGAATCAACTTGTCGAAGGTTTTTTGAAATTTAAAAATGCCGGAGACAGTAGCACTTTGGTTGTACCATATTTAGGCTACTATGGCGATATGACTTCAGAAAATGTCTTTGACCAAAATGCCAACAATGATGCTCCTGATATTCAAGGTAACCGTTTTGTAAACGAAGATAATTATCCTCGTGGAATTGCCGATGAAGAATCATTGAAAGAATTGGTCAACGTAGATGGCACATACAATTGGCAAGAAGTTGCTAAGTTGTATGAAAGTGGAAAAGTAGCCTTTTCACCTAATGCTGATCATAAGAGTGATTTATTAAGACCATATGCATATTTGAAGCAAAATTTGAAAGATTTACAAGTTCAAATTCTTGATGCCAAAGGCAATGTTGTTCGTGTATTGGCTGACTCTCATGGTGTGGAAAAATCATACCACTCTGATGGTACTGGCACAGTAGACTTTGGCTATGGCGTTAACAACGGCGATGCTTTCGAATGGGACGGTAAGTTGTATGACGCTAAAACTGGTGAGATGGTTGCTGCCCCAGATGGTAACTACACTTATCGGTTTGTTGCTACTTTATTCAATGATGGCGAAAATAAAGTTCAGACCAATGATACACCAGTAGTTATCGATACCAGTGCACCGGTTTTAAGTAATGTAACTTATGATGATGCAACTCATACCTTATCAGGTTCTTATGCAGATAAAGGTGCCGGATTCACTGATTACTCATATGCAACCGTAACTGTAAATGACCAAGTGTTTGGTTTCAAGTTAAATGATGGTGCTTCTGCTTTTGACGATAATGAAAAGTTAAGTGGACACTTCTCGTACGTACTTTCAGATGATGCATTGAAAGCCTTAACGCAAACAGCTAATAAGATTACTTTGGCTGTTAGCGATGTGGCAGATAATACTGCTTTACAGACATTGGATGTGGCGCCAGTGAAGGAAAGTCCAAATAAAGTTTCAGTGTGGAATGCAGTTAGTGGCTTGCCATTTAGCGAAAATTCCAGTGATTACAATGCTGAAAACAAGACTTTCACGTTGAAAGGTGCAGCCGACGAGGACTTCTTTGTAAACGGTAAGCGGGTTCAAGTTGAAAATGGCCAATTTACTGTTCCTGTAAGCGTTGATGAAACTGATTTAGTATTTTCATCAGACCTTGCTGGTAAGAAAGTGATCGGCAGCTTCAATTCTTACACTCCAAAAGCACAATTTGCATGGCAACATGTTGATGGCGAAAACAAGTCATTCGGACCACAAATTTACTCAGTCTTTGGTAGCAATCCAGATGATATCGTTGTTCAAGCTGCAGTATCAAAGGGCAGCAATGTTAAGGCATATGCTAAAGATTACTTTACGGGCGAAGTTTATACTGGTGTAGTTCAAGATGGTGTTGCAACTTTCCATGTTCACACCAGTATCAATAAGAATAAAGATACTGGGGTATTTACAAGAGCCTTGTTACAAGGATGGACAGAAATCGATGGCCCAGCATTTAACGATAAGCAGGTAACTGATCCTACGCCAATCAAGGATGCTAACTATCTTGGGGTTTATTATAAAGCTGATGCCACAAGTACGACATATACTGATCGTGATAAGTTAGGCGTAGATATGAAGGACGAACCTGCAGATATAAAAGCATTTGGACCTGGCGCATATCCTGGCTATGACAATTCATCTGATCCTGATGACAATATTAGCTTTGACTACATGAATAATAACGGTGTAACTGTATATGGCAATGAAGCAGTTGTAAATGGCTACTATGATCCTGAAACTAAGCTGTTTACAGTTACTGGTAAAGTGCAGCCTAATGTTGTTGCTCTTACTTTCCTAGCTGATAGTCCATATGAAGTTGATCCTAACAATCAAGCTGATATCAGCAACAACGGTAAATTTACCACTAGCTTTAAGATTGATCCTTCAGCAACTCGTCAATTGTCATACTTCTATCGTTTAAACGATGGTGAATTGAAGCGGGGAAGCCTATCGCTGATCTTGGATGTTGTTGCACCAACGCTTAAGGTAGATCAGGCTGGAAGTGATGAAGTAACTGAGCTAACTACAAGCGACAAGACCTTCAAATTATCGGGTTCAGCAACTGATAACTTGGATGGTTACGGCGTGTTCATCAATGGCGACAATGTCTTTAGCGAATTTGCTACGAATGGTTATAACTACATCCCTGAAATCAACCTAACCGCTGATCAAACATCACAAAATAGTTTTGCCCCATACAAGTTCGAAAAAGAATTCAACTTAGATGATAATGATGGTCAAGAAACGACTCATGTCTTTACTGTGGAAGTAGTCGATCAAGCAGGCAATAGAAGTCTTAAAAAGTTCGTGGTTCACTATGTTCCAGAAGATGAAGCAGAGCCAGAAAAACAAGATCCTATAACTTCAGAGGGAGAAAAGGAGAACGGCTCAGAACAATCAGGTGCTAAAACTGATGAAGGTGGCACAAGCGATCAAGGTGCAAAGACAGAGCCAGAAAAACAAGATCCAACAACTTCAGAGAATGGAAATGAAACGGGCTCAGAACAATCAGGTGCTAAAACTGATGAAGGTGGCACAAACGATCAAGGTGCAAAGACTGAGCCAGAGAAGCAAAATCCTGCAGCTTCAGAGAATAGAAGTGAAACGGGCTCAAGTCAATCCGGCGCTAAAACTGATGAAGGTAGCTCAACCAACACAACTAGTGGGGAATCAGGTAAAACTGCTAACTCAGCCTCAACTAGTGAAGGAAGCAAGCCAGGCTCAAGTACTGGTAGCCCATCAGTAAGTGTTCAACCTGTAACTCCTGTTGTTACTGTAACTTCGGCTTCATCTTCTCAACCAGAATCAGCATCAACAGTAGCTTCTACTCAACAAAGGGATGCTTCATCAAATGGTGTAGCAGAGATAAACGATCCTAGCGTTTACAAGAAGCTATACCACAATGCTTATGTTTACACTGCTCAAGGTGATCTCGTTAAGAAAGCCAAGAAGTCAGTAACTCTTAAGAAGAAAACTGTAGTAAAGGTGCTTGATAAAGGTAGAGTTATCTTAATCAAGGGTAAGAAATACTATAGAGTTGGCAAAAATAAATTTGTTAAAGTTGCCAATACGCTTAGAGTAAAAACTGTGAGAAAAGCATATGTATACAACGCTAAAGGTAAAGTTGTAAGAAAACAAGGTAAAAAGGTATCGCTAAAGAAAGATACTTTACTTAAAGTTCTGAACAAACGCAAACTAGTTGTAATTAATGGTGAAAAATTCTATCAAGTTGGTAAAGATCAATTTGTTAAAGTAAAAGACACGGTTTTAGCTAAATAATGCCAAGCAAAAAGGTTATAAGTATCCTACTAAGTGGGGCTTATAACCTTTTTTGCTATTATTAGTTGCGTTTAATTTACAACATATTCAGCACTTTCTCTTGAAAGAATTTTGACTGCATTGTTAGCAACGATTTCAGCCATCTTATCACGAGCTTCGACAGAAGCATTTCCAATATGAGGGGTTAAGATAACATTTTTTAATTCAGCAAACCCTTCAGTAACTGCTGGTTCGTTTTCATAGACGTCGAGAGCTGCTCCTGCCAATTCTCCAGTTTTCAAAGCAGATAATAAAGCTCGTTCATTAACTACGGGACCTCGAGCACAGTTTACTAGCAAGGCACTATTCTTCATAGCTTTAAATTGTGCTTCATCAAATAGATAATGAGTTTCAGGCGTTAACGGAACGTGTAGCGAAATCACATCACTAGTCTTAACTAAAGTATCGAAATCAACGAATGTTGCATCATACAAGTCTTCAGTCTGTTCATCGCGATGACGTTGATAGTAGATGACATTCATGTCAAATGCGCGCAAGCGTTTGGCAACTTGCTTTCCAATATCTCCTAAACCTACAATGCCGAGAGTTTTACCAGCTAATTCGTGTCCTAAAAAGAAGAGTGGGGCCCAGCCTTCAAAGCCTTCAGTACGCATTAAGTGGTCTCCTTCAACGATTCTACGAGATAATGCGACTGCTAAACCAGCAGCAATCTCCGCGGTTGCTATGCTTGAAACAAAAGGCGTATTAGTGACGTCAATTCCTTTGCTTCTTGCATACTTAGCGTCGATGTTGTTAAATCCGGCACCAAAGTTAGCAATAATCTTAAGCTTAGGAGAGGCATCGATCACCTCTTGATCGACTTGAGTGGAAAGTGGGGTAATCAGAGCCTCAATTTCACTTACATGTTTAAGCAATTCTTCTTTGGTGATTAAGCCGGATCCATTATAGACCTCATAAGTGATTCCAGCCTCATCAAGAATTTTGCTGGCAATGTCAGGTAATTTAGCGGTTAGATACACTTGAACCATAAAAGCCTCCTTATTTATTGATAGTTTATCAGTTACTAATTATTTTATAGTAAGCGATTACATTAAACAAACGATAAGGCTTTATCAAGAGTATAATGTATTTAAAAACTGGAAGGGAATGAGCCCATGAAGAAGATCACGACTTACCTCGGTATAATTTTGGTAGCCTTAAATATGCGGATGCCGATTATTGCTTTGCCCCAAATTATGCCTCAAATTCAGGCTGCAACTGGTCTATCCAAAGAGTTTAGTGGCTTGCTGACATCGATCCCACTAATTATGTTTGCTCTGAGTTCACCATTATTTACTAAATTAGATCAAAAAATTGCAACAAGTAAAATAATTCTTTTGAGTTTTATTATTCTTAGTATAGGTAGCTTAATGCGCATGACATTGCAGCCAACTTTATTGTTGCTAGGGACAGTCTTGATTGGCCTTGGAATTGATGGTGGCAATGTCCTTTTGCCTGCAGTAATCAAAGCTGAACTACCAGACCAGATCTTACTAGGCGTTAGTTTGTATACGACTGCAATGATCCTTACTAGTTCTTTGGGGACCGCATTTTTAGCAAGGCTAGCATCTAAGTTCTCGCTTGTTGTTACCATGAAGGGCTTATTTATCTTCTCTTTACTTTCAATCTTAGGAAGCATCTTTTTACGAGAAAAAACTGTGAAAAAAGCTGAAAGCTCAATCAAAATGTCGCTTCTGCTAAAGAATAAATTGGTGTGGCTGATTTCACTGTTCTTTGGGCTGCAAGCATTACTTTACTATTCGCTTACGACTTGGTATGGGGAGATGTTAATCCAATTTGATCATTTTTCAGTAAATGAACAAGCGACTTTAATGACGATTTTACAGCTGAGTTGTCTTTTTTGTGCCTTGCTGACACCGCTATTTGCGGGAACCAAAGGCGGCAAACGTTTTTTGATAATTGTGATTGGATTGGGTTTTGGCTTAGGAGTTTTAGGTGTATTATTGCATAGCAACAATTTAATATTAGGCATAATTTTGGCTTTATTTGTCGGTATTGCCTCAGGCTTTTCGTTCAATTTGGCAGTTATCTTCTTCACGCAGAAAACCTAAACTTCAGCTGAAACCGTAGCAGTGTCTGGCATTGCACAGACCTTGGGTTATTTGCTGGCAAGTCTTGGTCCTGTCGCATTCGGTAGATTATTTATGATAAGTAAATCTTGGATTTCAGTGATTTTACTTTGTGTCTTGCTAGCGCTATTAATTACCTGGTGCGGTTTTCAAATAGAAAAAGCGAAAAATATCTAGTATGAGTGGTTGTGAAAACCACTTTTTTTGCATATGCTATTAGTTAAGAGAAAAAGAAAAGAGCAATTAGAATGAAATATTTAATCGTAGGAGCAGGCTTATTTGGAGCAGTTTTTGCCCATGAGGCTGCTAAAAGAGGACATGAAGTGACCGTGATTGAAAGGCGTGATCACATCGCTGGCAATATCTATACTAAAGAGGTTGCGGGGATCCAAGTGCACCAATATGGTGCTCACATTTTTCACACTAGCAACGATCAAGTTTGGCAATATGTTCAACAATTCGCTAAATTTAATCGCTATACTAATAGTCCTGTTGCTAATTACCATGGCAAGCTTTACAATTTGCCATTCAATATGAATACTTTCTACCAGATGTGGGGCGTGACGACGCCGGAAGAAGCCCAAGCTAAAATTGCGGAACAACGTCAAGAAATGGCTGGTAAAACATCACAGAATCTTGAAGAACAGGCAATTTCACTAATTGGTAGAGATATCTATGAGAAGTTGATCAAAGGCTACACGGAAAAGCAATGGGGTAGAAAAGCTACTGAATTGCCAGCCTTTATTATTAAGCGACTACCAGTTCGGCTGACTTTTGACAATAATTATTTCAACGATGCTTATCAGGGCATTCCGATTGGTGGCTATACTGCAATGGTTGCTAAAATGTTTGATGATCCCAAGATAACCGTGAACTTAAATACTAACTTTTTTGGAAACAAAGAAAACTACTTAAAGGATTATGATCGAATTATCTACACTGGGATGATTGATCAATTCTTCGACTATGAATTGGGCGAATTAGAATATCGTTCATTAAGGTTTGAAACTGAAGAACTCGCTACTGGAAATTATCAAGGAAACGCCGTTATGAACTATACTGACCGCGAGACTCCTTATACTAGAATAATTGAGCATAAGCACTTCGAATTTGGTAAAGGCGATCCGAACAAGACTATTATCACAAAAGAGTATCCGGCAGATTGGAAACGTGGCAATGAACCTTACTACCCAGTAAATAATGACCGTAATAATGACCTTTACCAAAAATACCAAGAATTGGCTAAAAAACAGCCTAAAGTACTATTTGGTGGTAGATTAGGACAATATAAGTATTACAACATGGATCAGGTAATTGCGGCTGCCCTTGATTGTGTCAAGGAAGAATAGAACTAGCTTTGCCTGATTGTTTTTGAAGAAAACTTTACTTGAATTGAAAAAGTTTTGAATTCAATACCGCTTTATTAGTGATCGTTTATTTGACTTGCTGACTAATAAATAAAGTGAAACAAAAATTTTTATTTGTATCATTTGAAAATCGACAATAATTACTAATAATAAGCAACTTTAAAAATACTCATATGTGAAACATGGGCAGAAAGCCTATTAGAATAAGGATTATAATGATTTAAATGACCAATCCACAGACTATCTTGAAGAAATATTTTGGCTATCATGAATTTCGACCAGGACAAGCAGAAGTTATCCAAAAAGTTCTTACTGGAGAAAACGTGTTAGCCGTTATGCCTACTGGTGCTGGAAAATCACTCTGTTATCAAGTGCCAGCGCTTGTCAATCCAGGAGTTACGTTGGTAATTTCACCACTAATTTCCTTAATGAAAGACCAGATTGATTCCCTGAAGCAAAATGGGATTGAAGCGGCTGCCCTAAATTCAACCACACCACAAGAAGAAGTGAATCCCATTTTGCGTCAGGCTTATGAAGGAAAAATAAAGTTGCTATATTTGACTCCTGAACGTTTAGCAATGGATTATTTTCGCTATCAGTTGAATTTCCTTGATGTATCATTGGTAGCAGTTGATGAAGCGCACTGTATTTCGCAATGGGGGCATGATTTTCGTCCAGCTTATCGGCAAATTCTTGAAGGCATCAACAGCCTGAGAAGCAAGCCCAACATTTTAGCTTTGACGGCAACCGCAACGCCAGCAGTTCAAGAGGATATTGCCAACCAATTGAATATTTCTCGAAACAATTTTGTAATTACTTCTTTTGCACGTCCAAATTTAAGCTTTAAAGTAGTTAATTCACCCAAAGATACCAATAAATATATTTATGATTATATTAATGCTCATAATGATGAAGCAGGAATTGTCTACACCAATACTCGTAAGAAGGTCGATGACCTAACCCGGTATCTCAAAAAACGTGGTGTTTCAGTAGCCAACTATCATGGTGGCATGGCCAATGACGAACGAACTAAGGTACAAGATGATTTTCAATTTGATCGAGTACAGGTGATAGTAGCCACCAATGCCTTTGGCATGGGAATTGATAAAAGCAATGTCCGTTTTGTGATTCATGCCAATAGTACTAAAAATATCGAAGCCTATTATCAAGAGGCTGGACGTGCTGGAAGAGACGGTGCGCCGTGTGAAGCCGTAATGATTTTTCATCCAGGAGATCTGGCAACTTACCGCTGGTTCATTGATCAATCAGAAGCTGACGATCAGTATAAGAAAATTCAATACGATAAATTGCATGCGATTACTGAATATGCCAATACTCAGAGTTGTTTACAACAATTTATTGTCCGTTATTTTGGTCAGGATACGCCAGCTTGTGGAAAATGTTCTAATTGCTTAGATCAGCGCAAGCTTCGTGATATCTCGGTTGAAGCTAAGAGCATCATCAACATGGTCTATGAATTCGATGGCCGGTTTGGTAAAAGCATTGTGGCTCAAGCAGTTACTGGGTCTAAGAATAAACGGATGAAAGAAATTGGAGCTGATCAACTTGAGCACTATGGCAGCTTGAAGCTTCCTCGTAAAGAAGCCGAAAGTATGATCAATTTCATGCTTGCTAATGGGTATCTTGAGACCGTGGGAGAGCAATATCCAGTGGTACGCGTAACTAACTTGGGTTGGGACGTGCTTGATGGAAAGAAAAAAGTTCTTCGACGTGGAGAACCAAAAATTGATGAAGTTAAGGCTAACTTATCACCTGATGCCAAGCTGTTTAATGCACTTAAAGCCAAGCGTCTTATTCTGGCAAAAGAACAGGGAGTTCCAGCCTTTATGATTTTTAACGACCATACTTTGCATGAAATGGCCAAAATAAAACCACGAACTCCTGCAGAAATGCTAGAAGTAAGTGGTGTTGGCCAAGCTAAACTCCACAACTATGGTGGTGAAATGCTTGAAGTTATTAATGATTTTGTTAGTGAAGACTAAATCGTTAATAATCGACTAGGATATTTTTCTTTGATAAAATCTTGAAATTGCTTGATGATCGCTTTCGTAGAAGGAGTCAAACTAGCAGCGTTGGTAGTAACTAACCCAATTTTCCGGTAAAAGGCATCCTCAAATGGGAGGATTTGTACTTTACCGGTATTTTTTTGCAAGGCTAAAGCTGGTAAAATTCCTAAACCTAAGCCTGCCTCTACCATGGCGATGATAGATTGGTCATCGATTGAAAACTGAATGGCAGTTGGTGAAATTTGATAGTGATCAAGTGCTGCTTTGGTATCCCAATCATAGTCGCCTTTTTGCAAAATGAAATTGTAGTTCTTTAAATCCTGTTGGCTAACACTGGTTCCATTCTCGGTTTTAAAATCACTAGGAGCAATACAATAGATTTCATCTTCGATCAGTTTTTGACTGATTACGCCAGGTTCCTTGGTCGGCAACATGGTAATGCCAAGATCTAGGTTGCCATTTTTTACATCCCGCGTGATTTCCGAAAAACCTGCTTGTTTAACCGTAATTTCAACTTGAGGGTAAGTTTCTTTGAAGGTTTGAATTACTGGTGGTAGCCAATTAATGCAGGCAGAAGAAAAAGCACCGATCCGGATAATTCCAATATCCAAGCCTTGAATTTGTTGTGCAAGTTGCGTAATACGAGACTGAGTATTGATAATTTGCTGGATCAAGGGAAGGATTTTTTCACCATTAGGCGTTAGACTTACGCCCGTTCGTGAACGGTTAAAAACCGGAAAGCCAAGTTCTTGCTCTAACTGATTGATTGAGTGACTGATTGCTGACGGGGTAACGTTAAGAATGCTGGCAGCCTTATAAAAAGTACCTTGTTCCAGTACGGTAGTAAAAACTAAATAAGGGAAGGGTAACATATTTGCTCCTTTAGATGAAATATTTTCAATTTAAAGTAAAAATGTTGAATTTTATTATTGCTTATCTTCGCATTATAATATTTTTTAGCAATAGAGAAAAGGGGCATAGTTATGTTAGAAAATTTATTTGCAAGTCGAGTTAAACCAGATGAGAAATCACGATTAGTCGGATTATTTCCAGAAACGCACTATTTAGACAATATTTCGTTTGGAGGAGGCGCTCCAGAAGAAAAGCTTTTTCCTGTTGAAGAATTAAAAGAAGCCTATCAAGTTGCGGTAAAACGGCAAGGAGCACATGCCTTTCAATATCATGATATTCGTGGACCAGAATATTTACGCCAGTTTTTAGTTGAACGAGCAAAGACTTTAGTAGGCATCCCTGAAGTAACTGATGATGAAATCATGTTGACTGCAGGTGGGCAACAAGGAATTGAATTGGTGGCCAAACTCTTACTCAACAAGGGGGATGCAATGGCAGTTGAAGCGCCAACTTATGTTGGTGCCCTAGCAGCATTTGATACTTTCGAACCAACTTATTTCAACGTCTCGATGGAGGACGATGGCGCTGATTTAACTCAATTCGAATTATTGTTGAAAGCTCATCCGGAAATCAAGCTCTTCTACACCGTACCTGATTTTCATAATCCAACTGGCATTACGATGTCAGTGGCTAAGCGCAAGCGTTTAGTTGAACTTGCAAATAAATATGATTTCATCATTCTTGAAGATACGCCATATCGCGATTTGCGCTATGTGGGTAAGAGTCTACCAAGTGTTAAATCATTTGATACTGAAGGACGAGTAATCTTTTTATCAAGCTTCTCTAAAATTTTAACCCCAGCATTTCGCTTAGGGTGGCTAGTAGCTGATCCAGTAGTGGTACAAGCATTAACCAAGCTTAAACTTACTGAAGATTTGGAAGTTCCATATTTGCCTTCGGCAACGATTGAATATTATTTGCAGAATAATGATTTAGATGAACATATTCAAAGCTTGAGAGCTTTGTACCAAACAAAGATGGAAGCCATGATGGCTGCCATTGATCGCTACTTGCCAGGTATCAAAGTAAGTCATCCAGAAGGTGGCTTCTTCCTATGGCTAGAACTTGATCAGGGGATTGATACGACCAAGCTTTTATGGGAAAATGCAGTTCCAGAGCAACATTTGGTTTACGTGCCATCTGAGAGTTTTTATGCTCATCGTGATCGTAAAAATGGGATGCGAATTAATTTTACGGGTCCTACTTATGAACAAATTGATGATGGCGTAAAGCGTTTGAGCAAGATGCTAGTGGAAAATAGTCGACAGAAGGAAATTTTCGTAAAGGCAATATAGATGGCGAAAAATACTACCCAAGAAATTTATAACGAACTCAAATTGGCTTTTGAAAGCAAGGCTGATCCTGAAAAAGCCCCGCTAATAGCGAAGTATATGTGGAATCAATTTGCTTTTTATGGGATTCAAACTAAGGACCGGCAAATGTGTTACCGGGAACAGTTGAAGCAATTAAAAAACGCACCCTTGAACTGGGATTTAATTGCTCTGGCCTGGAATGATGAACATCGTGAGTTTCAATACTTTGCTTGCGATTATTTACGGCGAAAAGGAATTGAAACTGATGACTTGCCAAGGATTAAGGAATTGATTGTTAAAAAATCTTGGTGGGATACGATCGATAGTTTGATTAAGCCGATAGGTAAATTGAGTACACAAGTAGATTTGAGTAAGCCAATGTTAGTTTGGTCGCAAGACGCTAATTTTTGGGTACGAAGAACGGCAATTGAACATCAATTAGTTTTGAAGGAAAAGACCAAGCCGGAATTACTGGCAACGATTATTGAAAATAATTTGGGAAGCGATGAGTTTTTTATCAATAAGGCGATTGGCTGGGCGCTCCGAGATTATTCAAAAACTGATCCAGTATGGGTAGCGCAATTTATTGAGAGCCATCCTGAGCTGAGCCCACTTAGCAAGCGTGAAGCTAGCAAATATTTAAAGTAGTACAGATTAAGTCTGTGCTTTTTTTGTCGTGAAAAATTGAGATGGTGCTAAAATAAAGTTAATATTGAAAGCATTTTTATAAGGAGAAAATTATGAAAGCAGCAGTATTTGTCGAACCAGGTAAAATGGAAGTTCGTGAATTTCCCAAGCCAGTGATTGAAAAGCCAACCGATGCAATTATTAGGGTTGTTCGCGCTTGTGTATGTGGATCAGACTTATGGTGGTATCGCGGAATTTCTAAGCGACCTGCCGGCTCAACTACTGGGCATGAGGCTATTGGTATTGTTGAAGAAGTAGGTAGCGCAGTTTCGAACGTTAAGCCTGGAGATTTTGTAATTGCTCCTTTTACTCATGGCTGTGGTAAATGTCCTGCCTGCAAGGCTGGCTATGATGGAAATTGTATGAATCGCGAAAAGGGTGCAAACGGTGGTTATCAAGGTGAATACCTCCGCTTTATTAATGCGGATTGGGCTTTGGTAAAAATTCCAGGTCAACCTGGCGACTATAGCGAAGAACAATTAAATTCCTTGTTAACTTTATCGGATGTGATGTCAACCGGTTATCATGCGGCTTATAATGCTGAAATTAAAGCAGGAGATACAGTTGCAGTGATTGGTGATGGCGCAGTTGGTCTTTGTGCAGTCATTGCTGCTAAATTGTTAGGTGCCAAGCGTATTATTTCCTTATCACACCACGAAGATCGAGCAAAATTGACGACTGAATTTGGTGCAACCGATATTATCAGTGAGCGTGGGGATGCAGTTGTAGAAAAATTGTTATCTATGACTGAAGGTGCTGGTGCAGATGCTGTCTTGGAATGCGTTGGTGCGACGAGTGCATTACAACAAGCGGTTAAACTTGCTCGTCCAGGTGCAATTGTTAGTCGAGTAGGTATTCCGGAAACTGAGCCTAGTTCAAACGAATACTTCTGGAAGAATGTTGGCTTGCGTGGAGGAATTGCCGCAGTAACTACGCATGATCGTGATCATGGTTTGCTTGATGCGGTTTTGACTGGAAAAATTAATCCAGGCAAGGTATTTACTAAACGCTTCACTTTGGATGAAGTACAAGATGCTTATGCAGCCATGGATCATCGTGAAGCAATTAAATCATTGTTGGTTATTGAATAAAACAAGCCTATCATAAACATGAGCAGTTATGATGTATATTTGTAAACGGTAAAATGGTTTAAATGAAAAGAGGCTTTTGGATCATGAAATTAAAAGTACTTAACGTTTCACCTTTTCCGTCTAGAAAATCGGATGATAAAAAATATGTTGCTGTTGCTTTACAAGGCACGAGTGAACTTAATGGCAATAAGCATCTTTTAACTAAAGATGGAATTGAGCACAAAATCCTAGACCGTGCGTTATTATGCAGTCGAAAACCATCTGAGAATAAGATTATTGATTTAAAGGTTGAAGGACCATTTGATTATGATGAGTGCGAGCTTGTACCTTAATTGAATAATGAATTACTAGAACGATTTAACTAGCACCACGTGTATTTAAAAATACATATTCACTTCAAGAAAAGACAGCATGATTATCCTATAGGGAAAATCGGCTGTCTTTTTGGTGCTTGAAAAAATGATCAAATCAAATTACGAGTTTTTATTTAAGCTGGTTTGTGATTGTTTGCAGTACAATTAGAGTAAAAGATAGCGATGGAAGGTGAGGCAATGAAAGAACAGCTGTATACATTAGTGAACCAAACTGATATTTCCCAAATCACAGATGAGCAATTGTCCTATATGTTGGCCAATCTTGGCAATCCTGATCCAATTTTGCGGGATGAGATCATTTTTACACTCTTTGCACGAGCTTTTGACGAAGAAGTTTTTACTTCAGAACAAAAACAAGCTATTGTTGAATACTTGTTAGCTAACAATTGTCTTTATGAAGGATTAGGTAAAACAAGTGATTTAACGCTTATGAGAAGCTTCACGGCATTGGTTCTAAGTCTTGCCATTGATAATGATGCCAAGACTACTTTTCTAACAGACAGCCTGCGAAAAGAATTATTAAAAGCAGGACAAGCCTATGTTTTCCTTGAAAATGATTGGCGGAGCTATGATCCAGACAAAGGCTATATTCATGCATTAGCTCACGGAAGCGACTTGCTAGCTAGTTGTCTTGCCCACCCATCCTGTCAGTATGACCAGCAACTCCTAACTAAGCTACAGAACTTTGTTATCAAAATCGATCGTCCATTATACGAAAGTGAGGCTAAACGCTTAGCACGAGCGGTGAAAAAACTCTTGACCCGTTACCCGGATCAGGCTGAAATACTTACTGCTTTTGAAACTATTGATGTAGCTTGCTGGAAAAAGCTTGAATCTAGCAATGGACAATACTATTATCTTGATTTTTGGCAGGAGTTTTTATCCAGTTTGTATTTTTTAAGTGATCAACAAAGGGTAAAGGAATTCTGTCAAAACAAAGCAAATGACTATTTTACAAAGTTAGGTTACCGTGACTAAAAATAACAGTGTACATTTAAGAAAAATATATTGCAAAAAGTTAGTGTTTACAATAAAATAGTTTTAATTGTAAAATACAAAATAACATGAGAATTGTCAAAAAAGATTTGTATTTGCTGGGATTTTATACTATATTTAATACTGTTCTGACCTGAAAATGGTTGATATATAGAGATTGGGGATAAAGATGAACGAACAAACAGAAATTTTTTGGCGCGACTTTTGTGAAAAGTATGATCTGCCTCTTGATACTCCTGTACAAGCTTGGTCATTTGGGATGGATGACGAAACTGCCGACAAGATGGTTGATCTTGTAATGCGTGGTATTAAGACAGCAATTACTTCTTCATTTCTTGGCTATAATGAAAATGACCCAATGCCAAAAGTTGGGGATTACAGCATTGTGCTAGATAGCTCCAAGAAGCCTGTCTGTGTAATTCAAGACAAAGTGGTTGAAGTAATGCCATATAATCACATTTCACGCGCCTATGCTTATCTTGAAGGTGAAGGCGATCGTAGCTATAACTATTGGCGAAAGACACACGATGAGTACTTCAAGCAAGAATTTAAAGAATATTATCAAACAAGATTCATAGGTAATGAATTAATGGTTTGTGAAGTATTCAAAAAGATTGACTAGATAAAAAAGATAGCCGTTGATACAGATCGTATCGATAGGCTATCTTTTTTTGTGATTAAGCTAAATCAGAACCATTGTTAGCAATTACTTTTTGATACCAATAGAAGGAATCCTTAGGGTAACGTTTCATTGAACCCTTACCATAGTCGTCGGCATCGACATAAACAAAACCGTAGCGCTTCTTCATTTCACCGGTACTTGCACTAACTAGATCGATGCATCCCCAAGGCAAGTAACCCAATAAATCAACGCCATCTTCGACTACCGCTTTCTTCATTTGTTCAATATGGTTGCGGAGGTATTCAATCCGATATTGGTCATGAACTTGATGATCAGTTGTTAATTCATCATAAGCTCCCAAGCCATTTTCCACGATGAATAAAGGCTTATGCCAGCGATTCATCATCCAAGTTAAGGAATAACGTAAGCCAATCGGATCAATTTGCCAACCCCAATCATTTGCTTTGACATGTGGATTTGGTCGTAAATCTTGATACTCACGGTAATCATCATGGTCAGTGTATTCCGCCATGAATGACATGTAGTATGAAAAGGCTATATAATCGACTGTCCCTTTTTGGAGGATAGTCAAATCTTCAGGAGTTATATCTAACTTGATGCCTTTTTCTTCGAAGTAAGCTTTGAGCCAGTTAGGATAGTAGCCATTTACATGAACATCGCCAAAATAGAGGCGAGTATCCATCGCTCTTTGTGCAAATAAAATATCTTCAGGCTTAGAACTTGCAGGATAAATGGGACAAAATGCTAACATGCAGCCGACTTGCAAGGTCGGATCAATCGTATGAGCAATTTGGACAGCCTTAGCACTGGCAACGAGTTCGTAATGGGCAGCTTGATACATTAGCTGTTCTTTCTCAGCAGGTGATATTTCAGGGCTGAATTTGATGCCTGAGTTTTCGTAAACTGAAAGATCGCTCAAGTAATTGGTTTGATTATTGATTTCGTTAAAAGTCATCCAGTACTTAACTTTTTCATGGTAACGATCGAAGCAAACATAGGCAAAATGAGTAAACAAATCGATCAACTTGCGGTTGGACCAGCCACCGTATTTTTTCACGAGATTGATTGGCATCTCAAAGTGCGACAAGGTGATGACAGGTTGAATACCATTTTTCAATAATTCATCAAAAACGCGGTCGTAAAAGGCTAATCCGGCTTCATTAGGTTCAGTTTCATCGCCATTAGGGAAAATTCTTGTCCAAGCGATAGAGGTTCTAAAAGCTTTAAAACCCATTTCAGCCATCAACTTGATATCTTCTTGATAGTGATGGTAAAAATCTGAGGCTAAGTGGTTAGGATAGTATTTGTCAGCTTCGATGGCATCAGTTAATTCGCGTGGTGTCTCATGACTGCCTAAAGTCATGAAGTCCGCAATTGAAAGTCCTTTGCCACCTTCTTGATAGGCTCCTTCGAATTGATGAGCAGCGACCGCTCCACCCCAAAGAAAGTTATCTACGAATGTCTTTTTCATAGTTATTCCTCCGTAAAAATTTCATCAAGATAACTTTATGCGAAAAAGCTTATCTATAAAAGGGTTTTCATAAAAATAGATGGAGTTCCCTGAAAAAGAAAGAAATTCCACTCCTGGAACATCTTGTACCGTCATTTGTCAATTCTTGCAAATAAAATATGAATTAATGCTTCGATTAGATAAAGTGCTGGCATTTTTGACGAAAGATCAAAGTAGTAATGTATCCGATAATCTGGTTCGACATAACACAAACTATAATCACTCATTAGCGCTAAAGGGCTAGTTTCATTACCAGTTATGGCAACGATTTTAACATCGTCATTATTAACGACCCCATTCAAGAATCCTAGTACTTCTGAGGTAGTACCAGAATTAGAAATACAAAGCAAAACTGTGTTACTGGTATTTTGTAAACGTGATTCAAGTGGATAAAATGGATCAGTGACTGAACTGGAATTAAATCCAATTGAAGCAAGTTGACGTGCTCCATATTTTGCTAGAAAGCCAGATGAACCAATCCCAAAAAGAATAATGTTGTCTGCTTGATATAGCAGGTCGGTAACGATTTGTAGGCGATTAGAAATATCCTTGGGAAAATTGCTTTCGTCAATAAACTTTAACGGTGGCATTAGTGACTCGTGATTAGTAATGTTTTGTAAATAAGCTTTCATTTCAGGAAAACTAGAAAAGCCCATTTTATGGACAAAACGCATCACTGAAGAATTCGAAACATGGGCATTTTGCGCAATATCGCGTACTCGCATGTAGATTACTTTTTCACTATTGCTATTAATGTATCGGTAAATTGTGAGATCAATATCAGACAGGGTTGAAAGATCCTTATAATCAAAAAGTGCCATTGTAATAAACCTCTTTAGTAAAAATCTATACTTTATTTTACCATAAAACAATTTGGTACAGCTTGTTCCAAAGCTGGCATAATAACCAGGTTATGATTTTTATTCCTAAAAGCTGGCATTCTCTTGTAACTAGGTAAGGGCTTTCATATAATTCAAATTGAAAGTGAATTTCGAGAGGAGAAAAATTATGGGAGATTTTATAAACCGTAAAATTTTGCCACCAATTATGAAGTTTGTTAATACCAAACCAATTGTGGCATTAAAAGATGGTATGGTACTTTCCTTACCATTCATCATGGTTGGTTCAGTATTCCTATTAATGGCTTCATTCCCATTGCCTGCGGTAGCTAACTGGATGAACCAAATGGGCTTGACACCATACTGGAACCAAGCTTATAACGCATCTTTTGGTATTGTTGCAATTTTTGCAGTTGTAGGTATTGCCTATACTTGGGCTAAAAATGAACACGTCGATCCATTACCTGCGGGAATGACTGCTTTTGTTGGCTTCTTAATTATCATGAATCCAACTACAGCCGTTATGGATGGTACCAAAACGCTAGTTTCAGCGGAAAAGGCTCCAACTTTATTATCCGGCTTCATTGACCGTACTTGGCTTGGTGGTCAAGGTATGATTGCAGCCATCATTGTAGGTTTGATTACGGGATGGCTATATACCTGGTTTATCAAGAAAAAGATTACCATTAAGTTGCCAGATCAAGTTCCACCTGCAGTTGCTAGTTCATTTGTTGCCTTGATTCCTTCAGCCGCTTTGACAGTTTTGTGGTTGGCAGTATATATTTTCTTTGAAAAATTAGCTAATACGACCATGACCCAATGGATCTATGCTACGATCCAAACTCCATTGCAAGGTATTACCGACTCATTTGGCGGAATCTTGCTTTTGACGCTTTTAGTACCATTCTTCTGGTTCTTTGGTGTTCACGGAGCAACATTGGTTGGTGGTATTGCTGGACCAATTTTAGGTGCTAATGCTTTGCAAAACGCTGCTATTTTCAAGAAATTTGGTTACGTTGATGCAGCACACGGTGGCCACATTGTTATTCAAGGTTTATTTGATCAATTCTCAACAGTTACGGGTTCAGGAATGACCATCGGATTGGTCGTATTTATGGCATTCTTTGCTAGATCACAACAATTGAAGAGTATTGGTAAATTAGCCTTGGTACCTGGTATCTTCAACATTAATGAACCTGTTTTGTTCGGGTTACCTATTGTTATGAACCCACTTTTGGCCTTGCCATTTTTCATCATGCCACCATTATCTGCTGGTTCTACATACCTATTGATCAAGATCGGTGTCTTGCCATACCTAAATGGGGTACAAGTTCCTTGGACTACTCCTCCAGTAATTTCCGGATTCTTGATCGGTGGTTGGCGTGTTGCAATTTGGCAAGCAATCGTCTTAGTAATTTCATTCTTAGTTTACTTCCCATTTGCAAAGAGCTATGACAATATGCTGTTTGAAAAAGAACAAGCTGAAATTACTGGCGAAAAATAATATCTTTACGCAGTTGCAGAAATGCAGCTGTTTTTTTGTAGAATTTTTACTCGTTAACAAAAAAGTGCATATTATAAGCTATAATATTTTTTATAATATTTATTTACCTGATATTTCAGTATGAATGTAAATAAAACAAGATTTGATTTGAGTGAATATGCATGGAAGAAGCTAACATCAAGAATAATTTAACCGAAACAGTTTTAAATAATTTTATCGATCAAGAACAACATTTACCTGATGGTAATTTATCCGCAAATTTAATTTTCAATCAAAACGCACGTAATAATGTTTATAGAGTTTTGAAAATGAAACTTGCCACATGCAAAGCCTTTACTTTTGCCGTTGCTTTTATTACTCATGATGGCTTATCCAACTTTTTGACCATCTTAGCGGATTTAAAAAAAGCGGGAATAAAAGGCAGAATTTTAACCTCAACATATCTGTACTTCAATAAACCTGAAGTTTTTCGCGCATTAATGAAAATTGATAATGTTGAAGTTAGGATCTTTGATGACCGGGATGAAGAAGGTGAGCTTTTACCTTTTCATGCTAAGGGATATTTATTTGATTATGGGCAATATCGTTCGGTAGTAATTGGTAGTTCTAATCTTACTAGTAATGCATTATTGAAAAATTACGAATGGAATCTAAATGTTAATTCGTTAGAAAATGCCGAATTAACAGAACAAATTAGTTTGAGTATCGAAAACGAATGGGCTAAGTCTATTCCATTAACGCAAGAATGGCTAAATGTTTATCAAATTAAGTATGAGCATAATCAATTTCAGCAAGAACAACCGATTGTTGAAGAGAATAGCCAAATTGAACAACATATTGAACCAAATAAAATGCAAGAAGCTGCTCTGAAAGAATTGGCCAGTTTTAGAAAAAATGGGAAAACAAAAGCTTTAATTATCTCTGCTACGGGAACAGGAAAAACTTATCTAGGAGCATTTGACGTTCGGCGTTATCAGCCAAAAAGATTTTTATTTGTAGTTCACCGTGAACAAATTCTAGAAAAATCACTTCATTCGTTTTACCGAGTAGTTGGTGGAAATTTAAGTGACTATGGGATTTATTCTGGTAATCGCCAAGATGGCCTGACAGCAAAATATGTTTTTGCGACTGTCCAAACTTTGTCAAAAGAAGAAAATTTAAAGAAATTCAAACCAGATGAGTTTGATTATATTTTGTATGATGAAGCTCATCACTTAGCTGCTAGCCAACATCAGAGAGTCTTTAACTATTTTAAGCCTAAATTCTGCTTAGGAATGACAGCAACACCAGAACGAACGGATGATTATAATATTTTCAAGTTGTTTGATTATCAAGTAGCTTATGAGATTCGACTTGAAGATGCGTTAAAAGCTAAAATACTTTGTCCATTTCATTACTATGGTGTTGAGGATTATTTTTATCAAGATCAATTGATTGGTGATAAAGCAAGTCTTAAACGACTTGCAAGTAATGAACGTGTTGATTACATCATTCAGCAAACAGAATACTATGGTTATTCTGGTGATGTACTTCATGGCTTGATTTTTTGTAGTAGTGTGGAAGAAGCTAAAGCTTTGGCAGTTTTACTTACTGAAAAAGGTTATCCAAGTCAAGCACTTTCTGGTGCGGATTCTCCTGAAACCAGAAATCAAGCTGTTCAAGCTTTAGAAGCTGGAAAATTAAAATATCTATTAACAGTTGACATTTTTAACGAAGGTATTGATATTCCTACGATTAATCAAGTAGTTTTCTTACGCACAACTCAATCAAGTATTGTTTTTATTCAGCAATTAGGTCGCGGTTTACGAAAAGCATCATCAAAGAGTTATTTAACAGTTATTGATTTTATCGGGAATTATGCTAATAACTATTTAATTCCAATAGCGCTATCAGGGGATAAGTCTCATAATAAAGAAAATATCCGTGATAATGTTGACATGGATCCTATTGTTGATGTTTCGGTCATTAACTTTACTGAGGTTGCTAAAGAGCAGATCTATCGCTCGATAAATAATAAAAACATGTCGAACTTGCTTGAGTTAAGAAAAGAATTTCAACTCGAAAAGATGCGTCTTGGTCATGTTCCTACAATGTATGAACTTCAGAGAGATTCGATTGATTGTCAGGTAATTGCTGATAAATGCAAGCATTATGTCAAGTTCTTATCAGAAATGAAGGAAGAGACACCGGAATTTTCTGAATATCAATTAAAGGTTTTACAATTCCTGACTGTAGTTTTAGCAAATGGAAAACGAAAACATGAGTTATTACTTTTGAATTCGTTGCTTGATAATCCAACTATAAGTGAACAAGAATTTGAGAGAATAGCCCAGGATAATGGGTGCTATTTTAATAGCGAAGTAATGTATTCTGTAGATCAATTATTAACCTTAGCTTTTTATGATCGAAAGTCACTACCAAACAAAGATAGCTTTGGTGGACATAGTTTAATTAAGCATCAAAATGGAAGTTATCAATTGAATAATGTTTTGCTAGAAGCTTTACAAAATCCCGAATATATGAGCTTTTTTAGGGATGCAATTGAGACTGGTTTATTACGAAGTGAGCAATATCAAAGTGATCAGCTCTTTACGATTGGTAAGAGGTATAGTCGCACTGATGCATGTAGAATTTTATGCTGGGAAAAAATTCTCCCAGGATTAAACATTGGTGGTTACAGGTTTGATGATGAGCACCATAATTGTTGTATCTTCGTAACTTATGATAAAAATGATGGTGCTAGTTTGCGTTACCCAGATAGATTTATCGGTCAATCAATTTTAAACATGTATTCAAAGACTAAGCGAAATTTGGAAAGCAAGGATATTAAGGCTTTTGCCAATCCCAACTATGATTTGCATTTGTTTATTCAAAAATCAGATGATGACCAAGCTAGTTTTATCTATCTGGGGACTTGCAAGGCAATGCCAAAAAGTTTTAAACCACAAACAATGAAAGTTATTAAAGGCAAAGATGTAAAGCTGGAATCTGTAGTATCATTGAATTTAAAGCTGGATACGCCTGTTGATTTAGATACCTACTATATGCTAACAAAGGTGAAATATTAATAGAGTTAGTTTATGATAAGGACAATGAATTAATTAATCCTTATAGTTGCTGTTATGAAAGTGTGACTTATAGATCACGCTTTTTCTTTATGGAGGTAAAAATGGCTAACTTGGCAGATGCAAATGGAAGAGCATATGTAGATTACGAAATATATGAACTAAATCCCAAATTGTTTGATACTTTTTGGCGACAATTGAAAGCTTCATCACTGGATGAATATGGAATTTTTATCACCACTTTTAACAAGAATGAAATAGAATTTCAAGGTACCGGTCGATGGACTATGGGTAATACAATTGAAGGTATTTTGGATCCAGAAGAAGTGTCAACTTTATCCCAAGTAGCTACATTAGTTCGAGAAAACCAAGGCTTACTTCATTTTGAATATGATGAATATGAACCTGGTAGCGAAATACTTAGAGCGGTTGAATTGGCTTTTTCCTTTGATCAAGCTGGTAAACCAATAGTTGTTGAGGAAACAATGGATGATTATCCATACTCGAAAGAAATAATTGAGAGTTTAGGATTTATGCCTCTTGATGAATTGATTTTTAATGATCGGTCACAAATCAATGCTAAATTGATCAATTAAGAAATTTTATTAATGAAAGTGCTTTTTCTCGACAAAAAGACATTACACCGTATATAATTAACTTGTAGGAATTATTGGATACTTTCAATCACGGAGAAAGTACGATGAAAAGAAAGGTCTTAGCAGGAGTAGTGGCATTGCTGGCCATTACGCCAATTACTGCAAATGTTAGTCAACTATCGGTAACTCCAGTGCAAGCTGCCCAAAAGACTATGGTACCTAAAAAGTTTCGTGGCAACTGGGCAGCTTCCGTTGGGAAGGCAATGATTATTCGCTTTAAGCTGACAAAGTAGACCTTCAAAGGTAAATTGATTTTTAAAGGAATTGAAGATCAAAAAATACCTTATGAAGCAAGTTATGATATTGTCAAACCCCTGGTTTATAAATTGACGAATCAGGCTACTAGTGTTGGTCCTAACCAAGCAAGCATTACGAAACTTGGTAAGAACAAAATTATGATTACTACCAATCAACCTGGTGCGGTCAAGATGTACATCACTAGAGGTAAAGCGATAATTAATGGCAAAAAGTATAATAAGGTTTTAAATGTGAGATACAATACATCTAGAACTATTCCGTTTACTACTGATAGTTTCACTAATTGGTAACAAATAATTCTGTCATATCGGTTCACTAAAGCAGCTACAACAGCAAGTAGCTGTTTTTTGTGCATTTTAATACCTTTTTGTTTAAATGTAAGCGAAAACATTTATAATTATTAACAAAAGGTAGGGGAGAATTATGACACAATATTTAGTTTATGATGTTGGCGGAACAAATTTAAAGTACGCCTTGATGGATAACGGTGGGTATATCATCACTAAGGGTAAGGTGGCATCGCCAGATAATTTACCAGCCTTTAAACAGGCACTCTTTGATATCGCTGATCAATTTACTGACGAGTTTGAAGCGATTGCCATGTGTGCACCAGGAAAGATCGATACCAAGGAAAAGACGATCTACTATGGTGGTGCTTTGACTTATCTTGATGGTTTTAATTTGGTAGAAAATCTTGGGGATCGCTATCAAGTTCAAGTTAGTGTTGAAAATGATGGGAAAGCAGCAGCCCTTGCTGAACAATGGCTCGGGAAACTGAAGGGTGTTGATACCGGTGCGATGATGACGCTTGGAACTGGCGTTGGCGGTGGGATAATTGCCAATGGTAAATTGCTCCACGGTCGTGATTTCCAAGCTGGCGAATTAAGTTGGATGTTACTTAGAGCGAGTGAAGGAGTCGAAAAGGTCAGTTCCTACACAGCAATTCTTTGTTCAGCAGTGCAAATGATTAAACGGGTTAATGAAAGCCTTGGCAACGATCAACTTGATGATGGTTTAGCTGCTTTTACGGCAATCAACAAGTGGCAACCAGAAGCCTATGATATTTTTTCAGAATTTTGCGCCAACATTGCCCAAATGATTTTGAATGTCCAAACGGTAATCAATGGTGAGAAGATTGTCATTGGTGGTGGGATCAGCGCTCAACCAATTTTGATTGAAGAAATTAATTATCAATTTGAAAAGCTTCTTGGAAGTAATGAAATGCTTGGTGGTCAAATTATTCCACCGGACATTGTGGCTGCTCGTTTTCAAAATGATGCCAATCTTTATGGCGCTTTGTATGCTTTACTGCTTCAAATCGATAGCGAATAATTAAATTTAACCAATTTTTTACCAGCGACCTAGCAGAAAAGTTTCATAATTGAGACAGACATTTAAGTGACTAGAGGGTATAGCTATGGACATAATAGAACTGAACAAAGTGTCTTATCAGGTAGAAGATAAACAAATTTTAAAAGAAATAGATCTTCATGTAGCTGAGGGCCAAAGAATTACGCTTACAGGTCCTTCCGGCAGTGGAAAAAGTACGATTCTAAAGCTAGTTTCCAGCTTGATTTCACCAACGCAAGGGCAAATTAACTTTCAAGGCAAAGATGTAGCGCAGTTAGATCCAATCTCATATCGGCGCCAAGTGTCATATTGTTTTCAACAGCCGAGTTTGTTTGGGACAACCGTTGCTGACAATCTCCGCTTTCCGTTTGAATTGCGCGACGAACCATTTAACCAACAACAGGCAGTGGAACTTTTATGGCAGGTTGATCTTGACGAGTCGTATTTAAATAAAAAGATCGAAACTCTATCTGGTGGTGAAAAGCAACGGGTTGCATTGATTCGCAATCTACTGTTTCCACCGAAAGTTCTGCTACTTGACGAAGTAACTACAGGCTTGGATGAAAACAGTAAGGCGATCGTACATAAACTGATTCGCAATTATCATCAAGAAGGGACAACTATTCTTGAAGTAACGCATGATGCGACTGAATTAGATTTAGCGAATTATCTGATTACGATCAAAGAGGGGAAGCGAGTTAAATGAAAGATTTAAATATCAGTAATTTATCTTTAGTACTAGCGTTTGCGATGGTCATGATTTCAATCGGGATCAGTACTCATGAAAAATTGGGTTTGGCCAAAGATACTTTGATTAGCGTAGCACGAGCAATCATACAGTTGATAATCGTCGGCTATATTTTGCGCTTCATCTTACATTTAGATAATTTATGGCTTACGCTCGCAGCTACGTTGGTAATTATTTTCAATGCTTCCTGGAATGCGAATAAACGCGATCCCAACCCTAAGCGAAAATTATCTAATTCATTGTTAGCACTGTTAGTTGGAACCTATGTCACCTTAGGCTTATTGCTAGCCACGGGAGTAATTAAATGGGTGCCAGCACAAATTATTCCGATTACGGGGATGATTGCCGGCAATGGCATGGTAGCCTGTGGTTTATGCTACCGAGCATTAAATAACTCTTTCCATGATTTGCGGCAACCTTTGCTTGAACGTCTTGCTTTGGGAAGCGACCTTAAGACAGCTTGCTTGCCGATTTTACGAAGAAGCATCAAAACTGCTATGCAGCCTACGATTGATTCTGCCAAAACTGTTGGACTAGTAAGTTTGCCAGGGATGATGTCAGGGTTGATTTTTGCAGGAGTAAATCCTGTTAATGCGATCAAATATCAAATCGTAATAACCTTCATGTTATTGTCGGCTACAGGGATTAGTTCAGTAATCTCTTGTTACTTAGCTTATAAAAATTACTTCAATGAACGGATCCAATTGGACTACTAATTAGCATTTGCCTATGGCTGCTTAACTATTTATTTTTGTTAGGGTATAATGTAAACATTATCAAGAATGAAATTGAAATAGATAGTAGGAAAGTTTAGTTTGGGAAAAAGCAGACAATATGTTTGGTGCTTGATCGAATTTACCAATGGAGAGCAACAATGGTATTGCGTCAGCACGGTTTTACGCGAGGCAATTTTGCAAGAGCGCGAAGTGAATCCTTATTGGAAAAATACGATGATTGGCAATTACTTGACGGTATCTACCAGACGCTATATCAATGGAAGAGCGCCACTTACCGTGGGGAAGATTAAACGCATCAGTGTATCTAATCACCGTACAAGAGGGACGAATTGGACCCGAAACCAATTTGTGACACCAGAACACTTAATGAATTTTAGAAGTGCCTATAACTATTTGCGTCATGATTATAGTTGGTATAATCATTTTGCAATTTGGATGGCACTTAAATACTGGCACAATGAATTGAAACAAGTGCAGATTCGCAAAACTAAGCGAAGAATTAAGCAACTTCGTTGGAAGACGCGTTTAATTGCCAAAAAAGCACGAAAAAGACAAAATAGAAGCAAGCAATAGACTCAGGTTTTTAAATGAACCTGGGTCTATTTTTTACCGAATTTGTGTTAAAAAGGACATCATACGCTAAGTGTAAAATAATTTGCGGTAAGGTAAAGAACAAATGAAAAAGGAGTCAAATCCCCCTAGGG
Source organism: Lactobacillus gigeriorum DSM 23908 = CRBIP 24.85 (assembly GCF_000296855.1). Taxonomy (GTDB): domain Bacteria; phylum Bacillota; class Bacilli; order Lactobacillales; family Lactobacillaceae; genus Lactobacillus; species Lactobacillus gigeriorum. The sequence continues at coordinate 28,900 of NZ_CAKC01000010.1, forward strand.
ACTTGACTCCAAAA
>NZ_CAKC01000009.1 GCF_000296855.1 Lactobacillus gigeriorum DSM 23908 = CRBIP 24.85
CAACCGTTTCAAATATTAATAAGACTGATCAAAAATAATTGCTTAAAATGCCTAATAATACTTGATTTTGGGTAGAAAATCATAAATCGTTTGAAGAATTTGTGGAATAGTTCGAACAATTTTTTATTTATTGCCTAAATTGCTTATAAAGCTTGATAAATCAAGTCTTTTTTCTTAAGTTAATCGTGCGAAATCGTTTGAAATCTTGCAAAAGAAAAAGCCAATCCACCATATATGATTGGCAAAAAGCTTAGTATATATATCTGTTTATTTGACATGATCAACATTGACTAATTGATTTAGATTCTTTTCTAACTTGTCATGATCAGTAAATATTGTTAACAACAATACTGGAACTAGTTCCACTAAGCATCTAACAACTAATCCTAAAGTACTTTCTGTTAGCAAAGGTCCAACATTAAATGCAGTTAATTGTGGTTCTGCTAAGACAATAAAATCAACTAGGAAATGGACTACCATTAATAAATAGATTTTTCCACTATAAAGATATAGACATGCATACATTAAGCCACCAATAAAGGTAAAGATGACTTCACCAACAACATAATTAATAGGTGAACCGGTACGTAAATACAAGGAATGAGGTAGAGCAAATAGAATAGCTGAAGCAAAAATCGTCAATATAATTCGAAACTTTTGCTTTGAGAATAATTTTAGCAGCACGATTATGTCTAATACGCGGATTATCTCTTCAAAGAGGGCGGCTTCTACTGCCCAGTTTACTCGATCTAAAGTAAAATTATAGAGCGTAAGGTTGTTTTTCCACTCCCATAATATTTCAGAGAAGTTTTGGCCGAAATTTGCCAAGCTGTTAAAGAACGCAAACCAAATTAGTAAAAGCATCATAGCTATCAGAATTAAGAGCCTAGTAGACATCTTAAAATTCAAGTTCGAGAGATCCCAACTTTCTAGGATCATAGGTACTACAATTAAAAGAGCTAAAGCTAGGAAAAATTTGCTTTGTACTAGGGTCAAAAGTAATGTTGTGCTACCATATAAATCAATTGATTTAATAAGTATTGCAGGTAGTAACAATCCTTGAATGCTGATGAGCTGAAAAATTGGCGTTTTTAGTGACGGAAAGAATTTCAGCACTGTTAGTAAATAGAGCATCAATAGTAGTATTAAGTATACACTTGCTAAAAAAGTCTGTGATAATACTTTTTGCTGATTTAAGAAATTCACACAGTTAACCAAAATTTGCATAAATAAGATCGGACTTAATAGTGAGATTACAGATACAGTGCATTCATAAAAGCTTTCTGTTTTGTTAAGGAAAATATTAAGACCGAGAACAAAGATGACGGAAACTAGTAGAAATAGATTTCTGCTATCTATAAAGGTTAAAACAATTGCTAAAAGAAGATTCAGGTAACACTGATAATCAAAGAGATGTTGTTTAATAAACAAGGTAAATCACCCCAATTGATAGAAAATGAATCAACAATTATATTGACGATAAAAATATAAGTCAAGATAAAAACATGAAAATATTGAAAAAATTATGAACAAAAGTATGAGCGATAACAAAAAAGCTACCGATCTCGTTAAATAAACGCTGATCTGTAGCTTTTTTTATTCAATTAATGTTAGTTAAATTGCCCTATTCAGGTAGTAGAGAGAGACTTGTAATAAGAGTTCCACCCTTAAGCAGATCTTGTTGACTAATGGTTTGCTCCACTTTATTGCCATTGAAAGTTCGCTTGGCAACATAATTATTAACTTCATTGTTGTTCTCAGTAATTAAAGTTAAAGTTTTTTCATTAGGTAAGGCTATTTCAACATAATCAAAGCTAGGGATGCCGAAAATATAAGTTCCAACACCAGGAGCTGAAGGATAAAATCCTAAGCTCGAGAACAGATACCAACTAGCCATTGAACCGTTATCCTCATCGCCTGGATAGCCAGCAAAAGTAGCATTAAAACTGGTGCAAAGTTGTTTAACTAGGATTTCGGTTTGATGAGGTGCGTCTGCTAGAGCAAACAAATATGGTAAATGGAAACTTGGTTGATTGGAAATAGCTAATTGACCATATGGTTGAGCAATCATCTCGCGCATTTCATGAATAACTTGCCCATAACTACCAACTTGGTATAAAGCTGGTTGATTTACCAACTTTGTAAGTTGTGCAGTAAATGCTGCTTTACTACCATAAAGCTTGATTAAACCGACAACATCCTGAAAAACATTGAAACTATTTTGCCAAGAAGATCCCTCAGTAAAGCCGTTTCCCCAATCAGTGGTATTAATTGGTACAAAATTACCTTGATCGTCTTTGGGATTCATCAGGCCAATTTCTGGATTAAAAAGATTTCGATAGTTCAAAGCTCGTTTCAGGTATTTTTGAGCTTCAAGCTCCCGTCCTAACTTTTGCAAAACCTGGCCAATTGCCCAGTCAGAATACGCATAATCAAGGGTTTTATTAACGCTTTCCGGATAGTTGGTTGAAACGTAGCCTAATTTCTTGTATTCTTCTAAGCCTTCACGACCATATTTACTATCTTTGCTAGAACTTTCAGCCCCTTTAAGCATCCCTTCAAGATAATCTTCTAGCAGGTCAGGCGCAAGTTCTTTAACAGCTGCATCCGCCACCAAGACATCCAGCATCGTACCTGGCATCATACCACGTTCATCAGGTGACAACCAACGAGGTAAGTAGCCGTTTTCCTTAGTGCTATTTAAAAATCCTTCCATGAAATCATGGAAATCTCTTGGTAAAAGCAAGCCATAAAGCGGGAAGTTAGTCCGATAAACATCCCAGAAACCAACATTGGTGTACATTTTACCTGGAAGTACTTTTTTCTCAGTAGTTGAATAATGCACTTCTTGGCCTTCAGAGGTAACTTCGTAAAATTGGGTTGGGAACAGCAGACTGCGATACAAGTTGGTATAAAAAGTCTTTACCTTGTTTTGATCATGATCGGAAATCCTAATCAAATTCAATTTTTCTTCCCAAGCTGCCACCACTTGCTGATGCAAATCTGAAAAACTCATCAAAGTAAGCTGACTTAAATTGAATTTAGCTTGTTCTTGACTAATAAAGCTAGTTGCATAAGTAAGATTTTCATCATTGAGTACGATGATAATTTTCTTTAACTCAGTAGTAGTTACTAGTTTAACTGCTCCAAATTTACCATGGAGTGCAGTGTACATAGTAAAGTGAGGATCTTCGCTACCTGCAAAATTATTGCTGCTAAATATTACTTCCTGATCACTGGCAGAAATCAATTGCACTTTTTTGCCTTCAATAATTAACTTGCTAGGCCGATTACTAAAATTAGTAAGCTGAATTTTTCCACCAAAACGATCATTCGTTGCTCTGATCAATAATTGCTGTGAGAGGGAAGTCAGTTGAATTAAATCAGGTCGAAAAATGGCGTCCTGTGGCCGATAATCATCAAGTTCGCGATCATCTCTTGTCTTAAAACGCATTGTAAAAGCTTGAAAATCGCCAATCCATGGACTTGGCTGATGAGTAATGTGCAAGCCGGCAAAGTACGGCAATTCAGGATCAAACCACCAGCTGGTGTCTTGATCAGTTGTAGCAACAGCTAAATAATTCATTCCAAAAGGAACTCCAGTTAAAGGCAAAGTGTTACCGTGACTAAATTCGTAGCGACTCTTGCTACCAACGCGGGTATCAATATCTGTAAGATGCATAAAAAATCCTCTATCTTCTACTTAATTTGACGTCGACCACCAAATTGCGATCGACGATCGCTTGGGGATCATTAATTTGTTGCAACAATAGGTTGACGGCTTGCTCGCCTAATGTGAAAAAATCTTGGCCAATACTGCTAAGAGGCGGGGAAGACATTGCTGTTAAAGGCAAATTATCAAAACCAACAATAGCAATTTGATCGGGCACCTGGATTTTAGCTGGCAAGAGCAAATTCAAAATGCGGTAGGCGACAATATCATTTTCGGCCACGATACCATCAACACGATTGTCTGATAGGTAAGTTACTAAATCCATGCCTTCTTTTTCATAAAGCAACTTGGTTGTTTTCAATGGCTTAAGGGGCATTTTTTGTAAGCGACACGCTTTGATAAAGCCCATAAAGCGGTCTGCCACTGGACCAGTGAAGCTCTCCCAAAAATTAGTGTTGGAATAGAATACCAAGCGTTTTTTGCCAATATCTTGTAAATATTGGCCAGCTAAGTAGCCCCCACCTACATTATCACTGACTACGCTTGGAATTACTGAATTTGGTAGTGCCTTATCAAGCAAGACCAGGGGAAGACCTTGTTGATATAGTTCAAGCACATGCGGAAATTCCTTAGCCAGCTCCAAGGGATAATAGATAACACCAGCATAGTTTTTGGCAATTTGTTGATATGACAAGTGGCGAAAGTCTTCGTTGGTCATTGAGAGCAAATTCCAAGTGGTATTTTTGAGCATATGCTGGATTCCTAAAACATAGTTGCCAAGTTCGTTATTTGAAGAAAACGGCAAAACTAACAAAATGCTCTTAAGACTTGAAGTGCCGTGGAGCTTTACAAAACTGCCTTTACCCTTGATGCGGTAGATTAAATCATCTGCCACTAGTTGATTTAGAGCGTGTTTAGCCGTAATGCGGCTGACATTATATTTAATTGTAAGTGCCTTTTCACTCGGCAGTAATTGATTTGGAGCGATCTCCCGCCTAAGGATCGCTTTTTTTAATTCTTCATAGATAAGTTGATATTTTGTCATTTGTTTAACCTGATATATTCCGATATACCTACTTTTAGGCATTGTTTTCGCTTTCAATAACATTTTAAGCAAGAAACATGGTATATTTCAAGTATAAAATTAGATCAGGAGAACAAAAATGGAATTACCAATAGGAATTAAACAACTAATCTCAGAAATTAAAGACTTATGTGGTGCCGAACATGCTGATTGGGCAGAAGTTTTTGAAAAAACTTTCGCGGATACCATCAAAAATGCCATGGTTGAAGACGAAAATGGTATTTTTGTCCTAACCGGAGATATTCCAGCAATGTGGCAACGCGATTCTACTGCTCAAGTTAGACCTTATTTAATTGCTGCCAAGGATGATCCAGAAACAGCTGCAATCATCAAAAAAGTTTTAAAGCGGCAATTTTTTAACATGCAACTTGATCCTTATGCTAATGCATTTAACCAAGTTCCGAATAATCAAGGGCACCAAACGGATGAAACGGAAATGGGACCATGGATTTGGGAACGCAAATATGAAATTGACTCATTATGTTATCCAATCAACTTGGCATATTTATATTGGAAAAATACGGGTGATACTTCAATTTTTGACGAAAATTTTAAGTTAGCCGTTGAAAAGGCCGTTGATGTAATGCGCACAGAAATTCATCATGAGGTTTCACCATACAAATTCCAACGTTTTATCGATCGCCCAGAAGATACGTTAGTTAATGAAGGGACTGGTCCTGATTTTACATATACGGGCATGACTTGGTGTGGCTTCCGACCTAGTGATGATGCGTGTGAATACAGTTACTCGATTCCTGAAAACATGTTTGCCAAACTAGTTTTGAACCAGTTGCATGAAATTTATACCCAAATAGCCGGGATTGAAGATGACGATCTAGCTGGTGAATGTAGCAATATTGCTGAAGAAATTGATCAAGGGATCAAGAAATATGGCTTGATCGAAGACCAAGCTGGTAAACAAGTGTTTGCTTATGAAGTTGATGGTCGAGGCAACTATTTATTCATGGATGATGCAAATGTTCCAGATTTAACGAGTATGCCATATCTTGGTTCTATCGCTGCTGGCAATGTGATCTATCAGAATACGCGTAAGGCCGCTTTGAGTAAGCAGAATAAGTACTACTATGAAGGTAAATATGCTGCCGGTTTGGGTTCGCCTCATACTCCTGAAGATTATGTCTGGCATATTGGCTTGGCAATTGCTGGCTTAACCACTGACGATAAGGAAGAGCAGGAACGAATTTTAAATACTTTGATCGCCACTTCTGCTGGTACCAAAATGATGCACGAAGGCTTTGATCCTAACGATCCAAGTAAATACACCAGAGAATGGTTCTCATGGGCAAACATGATGTTCTGCGAATTATTGTTGGCATATTTTGACAAGACGATTAACAAGTAACAAAGGAAAAAGAAATGAAGAAAAAGCGGGTATTTATTATTTCCCACACGCACTGGGATCGCGAATGGTACATGGGATTTGAAGAACACCACATGCGCTTGGTAAATCTAATCGACGACTTGCTCTACTTGTTTAAGCATGATCCTGATTTTGATTCCTTCCACTTGGATGGGCAAGACATCATCATTGATGATTATTTAGCTGTACGACCTGAAAAACGTGAAGAAGTTATGCATTATATCAAGGAAGGCAAGCTTCGCGTTGGTCCATTTTATATTTTGCAGGATGACTTTTTGACTAGTCCCGAAGGCAATATAAAAAATGCCCTCTACGGCATGAAAAAAGCCCGCGACTACGGACATCAACCAGTTAATATTGGCTATTTTCCAGATACGTTCGGCAATATGGGTCAAGCTCCACAAATGATGAAGCTATTGGGCTTTGATGCTGTTGCCTTTGGCCGGGGCGTAACGCCGACTGGGTTTAATAATCAAGTCGGTCAAGGTAAATTTGATTCGACTTATTCAGAAATGAACTGGGAAAGTCCCAATCATGATCAAGTCTTAGGGATTTTGTTTGCTAACTGGTATTCTAACGGTAATGAGATTCCCGTTGATGAAGTAGAAGCTAAAGCATATTGGACCAAGAAATTGGCAGAAGCAGAAAAATTCGCTTCAACAAGAGACTTGCTCTTTATGAATGGTGTAGACCATCAACCAGTTCAAATGGATGTCACTAAGGCGATCAAGGTGGCTAACAAACTCTTTCCAGATTATGAATTTATTCATTCCAATTTTGACGATTATTTAAAAGCTTTAAAGGAAGATTTACCTGAGGATTTAACTACTGTTAAAGGTGAATTGACCTCGCAAGATACGGATGGTTGGTATACCTTGGCTAATACTGCTTCAAGTCGAGTATATTTGAAGCAAACCAATATAAAACTTGAACGGACTTTGGAAAATAAGCTGGCACCATTATTTTTATTAAAAGGCCAAGTCACGCCGACTGAACAGGATAAATTAGACTATGCTTGGCTTGAATTGTTGCGTAATCATCCGCATGATTCGATTACGGGATGTTCAGTTGATGAAGTTCACCAAGGAATGATGAATCGCTTTAGAAAAGTAGCCCAAGTTGCTAAATCTTTATGTGGTGAGGCTTTGACTGCCTTTACTGATAAAATCAAAACCGATGGATTTAGTGAAGAGGCAAAACCATTCGTAATTTTGAATACTAGTGGCGTAACTAAGCATGAAGAGGCCGTAGTGAAGGTAGAACTTTTCCGTAGATTGTTTGCGGAAGCTAGTCCTGAACAGGCTTATCGTGATGCGGAAAAATTTTTAGAAGATCATCAACAATTACGGGTGGTAGATCAAGCTGGAAACAGCGTACCTTTTAGGGTAGTTAAGCGTTATGCTGCATATGGCTATGATTTGCCAGAAAGAACTTTCAGAGTGCCATATATGGCTGCTTATGTAGAATTGGCCGTTGCTTCGGAAATTAAGCCTTTTTCATGGCAAACTTTTGCGGTGGAATTTGGCCAGGGGGATGAACGTGGCTTAATAAGTGGTCAAGAAGCTAGGTTAGAAAATAACTTTATTAGAGTTGAAGTCATGCCGAATGGCGAAATCAAGCTTTTTGATCAAAGAAATCTTAATGAAGCTTATCGTTTGCATCTTGTTGATACGGGCGATATTGGCAACGAATATATTTATCGTCAATCCGCAGATAAGAGTCGAATTATTTTTAATAGTCCAATCAAAAACTTGCGTTCATCGCAGTTATTGCAAGGTCAGAAGGTAACATTTGAGCAAACAATGCTACTACCTGAAAGAGCAGAAGCTAAACTAGACTATGAACGCCAAGCAGTAATCGACATTACCCACCGAACAAGTGTCCGTTCAAGTGTCGTTAAGCCATTTACGATTAAAGTTACCCTTGAATTAAGCGCTAATGATCGCCGAGTAAAGATCAAGGTTGAAGGGGACAATCAACATCAAGATCACCGTCTTAGAGCAGAGGTTACAACTAACCAGATTAATGCTCATAATGATAGTGAATCCATTTTTGAAGTGGTAACTCGTGATAATCAAGTTAGTCCTAACTGGAAAAATCCAACTAATCCGCAACACCAGCAAGCCTTTGTCTCAGTTCATGAGCAAGGCAAAGGGGTAGTTATTGGTAATCTCGGCTTGCAAGAATATGAAGTGGCGCCAGATGGTAGTGAAATAGCTTTGACTTTGCTTCGCTGCACTGGCGAGTTAGGCGACTGGGGCTACTTCCCAACTTTTGATTCTCAATGTTTAGGTGAATTTGAAGCAGAATTTTCGATCGGGTTAACTGATGGTAGCCAAGTCGAACAAGTCACAGCTTATCAAGTTGCTAGAGCTGATCAGATTCCATTGATTACAGGTCAAACTGCTCGTCACTCTGGCGAATATGCTCCTGAAAAGACTTATTTGACGGTATCTAATCCTGCTTTTGCTGTAACTGCTACGGAACGTTCTGAATCAGGTGAAATGATAGTGCGTGGTTACAATTTAACAGCAGAAAAGCAACCGTTAGAAGTGAAACTGTGGGATCAAAGTGCAGCTGCAATTGTTGACTTTAATGGTAATAAAATCGATCGAGCTCAAACTGAGCTTGATCCAGCAGAAATTAAGACTTATAGGTATGAATAATGGATACTAATTTTGCATTTAATGAATTGAGAATGTGGCGTAAGGTTGATACTGCAGGTTACGAAATCAGCATTAATCAATCTGGTAAAGGCTATAGCGTTAAAAAATCTGGGAAGCAAATAAGTTTAACTTATGAGCGAAAAAACGATTTGATGCGCGCATATAATACGGCTTTAGGGATGATTAAACATGGTATTGCAAAAGCAGAGTGTGCGCATGAACGTAAATTTGACGAAGTGATTGCCATGCCGGATTTAGCTAGAAATGCGGTCTTGAATGTTCCTACGCTAAAGCAATATCTTTGTCGGCTTGCTGGTTTAGGATATACTGAAGTTTGGCTATATCTAGAAGATGAGTTTGAAGTCCCCGGCGAAAGCTTTTTTGGCTTACAGCGAGGACGTTATTCACAAGCAGAACTTCATGAACTAGCGGTTTATGCAGATAAAATGGGCATTGAGTTGGTACCGGCAATTCAAACGCTTGCGCACTTGAAACGTGTTCTACAATATGAACATTATCGGCAAATTGGTGATTTGAATGATACGTTATATGTGGGTAAGGAGGCAACTCGGGATTTCGTAAAAAGGGAATTAGAAGCAGCGACGGCGCCATTCTTAACCAAAAAAATCCATATTGGGATGGATGAAGCACATAACTTGGGATTAGGACAATACTTCTTTGACCATGGTAGCGTAGATCAGACGCAACTAATGTTGAAGCATGCCAAGATGGTTTTAGCACTTTGCCGAGAAATGGATTTGAAACCAATAATGTGGAGCGATATGTGGTTTGAATTGGCAAGTACTAGGCATGAAATGTATGATCGACAAGCAGATGTTGCTAGTTTGCATGTCGATCCGGAAATAGGACAAGTATATTGGGACTATTATAATATTCACGAAGACCACTACACACCGATGATGCAAAAGCACTTTGAGTTATCACCTAATGTTTACTTTGCCGGCGGTATCTGGACCTGGGCAAGATTTGCTCCAAATCAAAGCAAGATGTTAGCTTCAATTAAAGCTGGGCTTTCTGCAGCTAAGAAAACTGGGATTAAAAAAGTGGCCGCTACTGCTTGGATGGATGATGGTGGTGAAGCACCATATTGGTCAAGCTTGTTAGGCTGGCAAGTATTTTCTGACTATCAATATTTAGATGAGCCAACTGAAACTGACTTTGAAAATAATTTTGACTTGTTGCAGGATGAAAATTATCAGGCTTACATGCTACTAGGGGACTTTGATAATACTAAAGATCAAGTTAATGACGTTGATGAAAAGCCAAGCAAACTAGTGCTCTATGAAGATTTGCTTCAACCGCGTTATTATCAAAACTTGAAGGATTTTGATTTTGGTAACTATTACGATCAACTTGCGAATAAGCTTGAACCATATCAGGAACATCCACTCTTTAATTACTACTATGATTTAGCTAAGGCTTTATCGGTTAAGGCTAAATTGATGACTGCTTTAACAAGTGGCAATAGTGCGGATGCCTTGCTTAATGAGTGGCAAGAAGCGATTACGCTAGTCGCTAGAGAGCGCCTTGAATTGTGGTTTAAAGAAAATAAACCTAATGGGTCTGAAGTGATGGATATTCGTTTTGGTGGCTTGATTCAACGTGCAAACACGGTTAGGAATTTATTAGCTAAGGGCGAATATCAATCTGATCTTCCTGATGTTGAAATGGATAAGCATATTAATGGTGATTTTGGTAATTCTCAGTACTACCAAATTGTGACTCCAAGCGATATTTCTTGGTAATGATCGCGAACGAAACGCGTGTGATTTTTTTCGCACGCGTTTGATTTTGTAATAAATTTTGTTTTTGGGAGCTATAAGTTGCAAAATGACAAAACATTGGTGGAAAGAAGCGGTGGTATATCAAATTTATCCGCGAAGTTTCAATGATAGCAATGGTGATGGAATTGGTGATATCCAAGGGATCATTCAAAAATTACCGTATTTGGAAAAGTTGGGAATAGATGCTGTCTGGCTTAGTCCAATATATAAATCGCCTAATATCGATTACGGATATGATGTGGCTGATTATTATGAAATCAATCCAGAATATGGCAATATGACTGATTTTGAAGAATTGGTTGCTAAAGCTAAAAAGCATCAAATCAAAATAATCATGGATCTGGTTTTAAATCATACTTCAAGTGAACATAAATGGTTTAAAGAGGCAAAGAAGGGTACTGATAATCCATATCATGATTACTATATTTGGCGTAAACCAGAGCAAATCAAAGCACAGCTAGAGCATGAATGGACTCGTAATCAGTGGACCTTTGTCCCAGAATTGGGACAATATTATTTCCATTTGTTTGACTATCGCCAACCCGATCTCAACTGGAATAATCCACAAATGCGCCAAGAACTCTATAAGATGATGAATTTTTGGGTTGAAAAGGGTGTAGGTGGTTTTAGGTTAGATGTGATTGATTTGATTGGCAAAGATCCAGATCATGGTGTAACTGTTAATGGTCCTAAATTACATCCCTACTTAAAAGAAATGTACGAAGCGGTTTTTGCAGGCAAAGATTTACTTACTGTCGGTGAAACATGGAGTGCAGGTATTAAGGAAGCAAAGCAATATATCTATGAAAATTCACATGAATTGACGATGGTTTTTGAATTTCAACCATTACTGTTAAGTCAAAAAAGAGGTATGGATAAGTGGCATCCTGTGAGAATTAATCCTCAATTGCTTAAAAAGGTTTTGCTTAATTGGCAAACAAAGCTTGATTACGAGCAGGGATGGAATACCTTATTTTGGTCAAATCATGACTTGGCAAGAACTGCATCGCTATTAAAGACTAATGATCGACATCGAATAGCTGCTCAAAAGATGCTGGTAGGACTGCAATTTTTCCTAAAAGGAACGCCATTTATCTATCAAGGTGATGAATTAGGGATGATCAACGTTAACTTCTCTAAAATCGAGATGCTACGTGATCCAGAAAGTATCGATCTGGTGAAAAAAAGCGACGACAAAAAAACAGCTTTAAGACTTGTTTCGCAGAAAGGACGAGATAATGCACGAACTCCAATGCAGTGGAATAATTCCTCGCAAGCAGGTTTTACAACAGGAAAGAGTTGGATTGACATTAATCCAAATTTCTTGCAGATAAACGCTCAAATTGAAGAAGCAGATCCTAATTCAATCTTTAATTTTTATAGAAAACTAATTGCGATTAAAAAGCAAAGTTCAATTTTGAAATATGGTGATTTTGAAGAAATTAACGATGTTCCAGCAGAAGTCTTAGCTTTTATGCGTAGTGATGAGACAGGTAGCTATCGAGTTTTTGCTAATCTATCACGTAAAGCTAAAAGAATTAATTATCATATTTCCCGCAAAAAAGTTGTTGTGCAAAATTATCCTATCAAAGAAACGGGAGCTACCTACTTGCTAAAGCCATATGAGCTACTAGTAGAAAAAACTTATAATTAGACCTTTGAGTCACCAAGCGTATTAGTGCTTCGGTGGCTTTTTACTTTGTATAGTGACTAAAAATGTTGGATCTTTAATTTTTATACTTTTCCCTTTAGTTTGATAATTTACTGCCAATGTAAGCGTTTTATATAATTTAAGTGTAAATGAGAGGGGGAACTAGAATGGCTAAAAAAGAAGGGAAAAAGAAAGGTTTTATCCAAAAAGTAATCGATAATCGGATTTATTTGTTGTTGGTTGCCCCCGGTACGCTTTTCTTGATTGTTTTCTTTTATATACCAGTCATTGCCAATATGGTAGCTTTCCAGGAATTCCAATATTCAGAAGAAGGATTTTTATACAGCCTATTTCACAGCTCATGGATTGGAATTCAAAATTTCAAGTTCTTCTTCCAATCATCGGATTTCTGGATTGTCGTTAGAAACACAGTGGGATATGGGTTGACATTCTTGGCTTTGAATTTCTTCTTTGCAATTTCACTCGGTATTATCATGAGTCAGTTGCGCAATCGGAAGTTGCTTAAAGTCTACCAAACATCAATGCTCTTCCCATACTTCCTTTCTTGGGCAGTGCTTGCGTACTTTGTTTATGCATTCTTAAGTCCAGATAAGGGAATTATCAACCACTGGATCACAGCAATGGGAGGTCAAGCGATTGACTTCTACAATGCGCCAAAAGTTTGGCCAGGTATTTTAATCTTCTTAGGAGTTTGGAAGAGCCTCGGCTACAATAGTATTTTGTACTTTGCAACAGCAATGGGAATTAACCCAGAATACTATGACGCTGCGATGATCGATGGTGCGAATAAGTGGCAACAAATTAAGAACGTAACTTTGCCACATATTCTACCAGTAGCAACTTTAATGTTTATCTTGAACATTGGTGGTATTTTCAGAAGTGACTTTGGTTTGTTCTACATTATTCCAAGAGCTTCAGGAACTCTGATTTCTACTACTCAGACTTTCGATACTTACATTTATCGTGCTTTAACGATGAATAATGATATTGGAATGTCAACTGCTTCAGGATTGCTTCAAGCATTTGTCGGCTTCTTACTTGTGATTACAACTAATTTAATCGTAAGAAAGAAGCAACCAGATGCAGCTTTTTTCTAAGGAAGGATGAGCTATGAGAAAGAAAAAACATGTTACTTCGGTTGAAATTAGAAGTTTCGGACCAAGAACTAACTTTGTCTTTAATGTCATCTTAGCCATCTTGGCCTTGAGCTGTATTGTCCCATTCTTCTTCATGATTGTGTTGTCTTTCACTCAAGAAAGCGACATTACCATGTATGGCTATCAGTTCTGGCCAAAGCATTGGACCGTAGCTAGCTATGAATATCTATCCAAAATGGGAGGACAATTGCTTAAGAGCTTGGGTGTAAGTATCTTCATTACAGTTATTGGTACATTGATGAACAGTTTATTTAGTTCAACCTATGCTTACGCAATTTCAAGACGAGACTTCGCCTTTTCAAGATTTTTTACAATCTTTGCATTAATTTCAATGCTATTTACCCCTGGTATGGTACCAACTTATTTGGTTGTTACCCAAATGCTAGGCTTGAAAGATAATATTTGGGCACTTATTTTGCCTGCCTGCTTCGGTGTTTACAATGTTCTAATTATGAGAACATACTTTAAGACCTCAATCCCAGAGGCAATTCTCGAATCTGCAAGAATGGATGGAGCAGGCGAATTAAAAATTTTTGCAGATATTGTTGTACCTTTAGCAATTCCAGGAATTGCGACGATCAGTTTATTCACTTGCTTAGGCTATTGGAACGATTGGTTTAATGCAATGCTCTACATGACTAACGATAATTTGATTCCTTTACAGTATTTGTTAGTCAAGATTCAAAACAACATTCAATTTATGAGTCAGCAAATGTCAGCCGGAGGCTCTACGCTTGCCTCAGGTACTGTCCTTCCAAGCGAAGGGATGAGATTTGCGGTTGTGGTAATTGCTACTTTGCCAATTGCATTAACTTATCCATTCTTCCAAAAGTACTTTGTTAAGGGTATGACGGTCGGAGGAGTTAAAGAGTAGGATATCATTTTTTTGGGAGGTTAGTTTTATGAAAAAATGGAAGAAAATCCTTGTTAGCACGGCTGCTGTGCTAGGTGTTGCAACCCTAGCTACTGCTTGTGGCAACAAAAAATCAGATTCATCAGGAGGAAGCAAGACAGTTGTTTCAATGTATATGCCTGGTGACAAACCAAAGAACTATGCTGACATGATTAAACGTGCCAACAAAGAAATTCAAACAAAATATCCAAACATTGAACTATCAATGAAATTTATTGGTTGGGGTGAATATAACCAAAAGTACAATGTTATGGTAACCTCAGGTGATCCATATGACTTGGCATTCACTCAAAACTATGTAGCTAACGCTGGTAAAGGCGTATATGCTGATATGACCGACTTGGCTAAGAAGTATGCTAAGGAAGCTTATGACAAAGTAGATCCAGCATACTGGAAGGGTGTAACTGTTAACGGCAAGATTTATGGGTTCCCTATCAACGCTAACGTATTTGCCATTAACGGTATTACTTTCAACAAGTACTACCTAGATAAGTACAACATCGATATTTCAAAGGTAGATTCATATCAATCACTTGAACCTGCTTTTGCTAAGTTCCACAAAGAAAACCCTGGTGTTGCTACCTTTGCTATTGGTCAAGGTTACAAAGTTTCACCACGTGCAATGGAATTCCCTCTAGGAAATGGATTGCCATTCGCAGTTGATTCATCTGGTAAGAATAAGAAAGTCTTCAACGCTTATGACACTCCAGAAGTTAAGAAAGATTTAGAAACTCTTCACCAATACTACTTAAAGGGTTACATTCCAAAGGATGCTGCAACTTCAAGTACACAATATAACTTGAACGAAAACACTTGGTTCAGCCGTCAAGAAACTCAAGGACCTTTTGACTACGGCGACACTGCTTTAATTAACGCTGCTGGTGGCAAGAAGATGATCACTAAGCCAATTACTGATCCTTACAAGTCACAAGCACAAGCTCAAGTTGCTATTTGGGCAATTTCTAAGACTTCAAAGCACAAGAAGGAAGCTATGCAAGTTCTTAACATGTTGAACTCTGACAAGAAGTTGTTAAACAACATTGTTTGGGGTCTTGAAGGTCAACAATGGAACTTTACTGATAAGGCTAAGGGTAAGATCAAGACTACTAAGAAATATCAACCGGGTTACTTCATTGGTGGTTGGATGATGGGTAACAACGACTTGCTTTATACTCAAGACACCATTACTCAAAAACAAATCGACCAACGTAAAGAAAATATCAAGGATGCCAAGGAATCAGCTGCTCTTGGATTTTCACCTGATACTACTAAACTTAAGACTGAAATTACTAACTTATCTAATGTTATGAGTAAGTATCTCGATATCTTGAACACTGGTACTGCTGATCCAGAACCAACAATCAAGAAGATGGATGCTGAACTTAAGACTGCTGGCTATGACAAGGTACAAGCAGAACTTCAAAAACAATATGATGAGTTTTTAAAGAACAAATAGGATAAATAACAGTTAAAGAAGATATTCTCCTCCGTTACAATTGCCGTGTGGTTGTTAAAGCCCCACGGCTTTTGTGCTAAAATAAATAACGAGGTGGTACTATATGTTGAGTGAGCAAACTCAAAAAGCATTTATAAAGATATATGTTTTGTTGATACTTAATTTGGAATTCTGGTTCTTTTCTCTGATGGGATTAATCGTTTTAGGGATTGGCCCAGCTCTGAGGACCATAACCGAGCAGTTTTTGACTTATGGTTATGATTATCGCCAGTACACATTTAAAAAACTGTGGAACTTTTATTGGAAGATATTTTGGCAAGCTAACAGTCGTGCACTACCACTATTGGCATTGATGTTGTTCTTGTTTTATGACATCTATTTGACCTCGCAAATTAAAGCTGCTTGGATGTTACCAGTTGTATTTTTGATTATTTTTGTCTTGTTCATTACTTGTATGGTGGCAATTAATGTACTGCTTCTTGATAGCAATTTTGAAATTGAATTTAAAAATGTTTTTAAATTAGCATTTATTCAATTTTTTAGCGACATCAGAGCTTTAGGACTATGTTTAACCGGCTTGATTATTATTTCAGCTTTAACAGCACTATGGCCGGGATTGCTGTTATTTCTTACTTTTTCAACTACCGTTGTATGGGCAAATCACAGTTATCGGAATTGGATTAAACAAATTGATGGAAAAATCTCATGAGATTAGGTTTTAAAAGGTTGATGATTTATTACGGGATTGCATTAGCCTTATTTACAACTATCGGAACGCTCTTTTTCTCGATTTATAGTTACCGCAATTTTCAACAAGAACTTGTGTTGACGCAGGATTATGCAATTAGTCAAACAACAACACTATTCAATGAAAACTTAAATGTCGCTGACAGTATTTCAGATTATGTCTCAGAAAATGGCGAGCATATCGATAATATTCGTCAATATTTGCAATCGAGTCCAGCTAAGTATGCCAGTTTTACGCTTGATCAAACAGACCGTACTGGTGAATATTTTAATTGGCCTATGACGAGCCAACTTTTTTACATTAAGCATCCGAATATGGAAAAGTTGGTAATTACGTTTTTTAACCAATATAGTGCTTTTAAAGCAGAAAAAGGTAATGGTGGTTATAAAACCAGTGCTAAAAAGGCTCTAAGCAATGATTTAATCTATAGTCCAATTGTTGATCCACGAATTCAGTCAGCAGTGGGATTGGTGGGTACTTCTTTTAAAAAAGAGGTATTGTTAAACAAGTTTCGCAATATTAACAATCATAAGTATTTATCGATGCTTATCGTAAATACAGATGATCGGATTTTATACAAATATTTTGGTAAAAGTGTTACTAAAGAGCAACGAAACCACATTAAAAATATCGTAAGCAAAGGTCATCTAAACTTTTCGCCACACGAATATTTAATTAGGAGCAGTTGGATTGACGATGATTATCGCATAATTACCTTAATTCCCAAAAATGTTAGTCTAACAGCCAGCTTAAATCGTATTTTACCGATTGCGCTGTCAGGAATTTTAGTTGAAGTCTTGTTGGTTGTAATCTTTGTTTTCACCTTCAAGTCATATCGTCGTCAGCTTGATGCGATTATTAAAACCACTCGTCAGGTTTCCGAAAATCATCTGAACGTTAGAGTTTCTTCCGATAATCTGGTCTACGATGATTTAGCAGATCTTTCCACGAATATTGATAGTATGTTAGATGCGATTAAGCGGTATATCAATGAGGTCTACCAAATTAAGATCCTGCAACAGGAAACGCAGATGAAAGCTCTTCAGTCACAAATCAATCCCCATTTCATGGCCAATACTTTGGAATACATTCGTATGGCGGCGCTAGATATTGGTGCCCGCGATTTGGCCAAAGTAGTTTATAATTTTGCTGCTTTGCTAAGAGGAAATGTCGACAATAAAGTTATGTCAACGCTGAAGCAAGAAGTAGACCTGGTGAAGAATTATATCTACCTCTATCAGGTCCGTTTTCCAGATAAATTGGCTTACCAAATTAAATTTGATCCACAGATTTCTCAGATCGAGATCCCACGTTTTAGCTTACAACCAATCGTTGAAAACTATTTCGTTCATGGGGTTGATTTTACTAATGCAATGAATGCGATTGAGATTAATGCCCGAAAAATTGAAAATCGTATCGTGATTGATATAATCGATAATGGACATCCAATGTCTGAGGAACGTTTGCAAGAAATTAACAGTTATTTCACTACAGATGAGATAGTTGCTAATTCGGTGGGCTTGCGCAATGTATATTTGCGTATGGCCAACTACACCAAGAATTTTGAAATGAAAATCGCCAATAATCAATATGACGGTGTGACGGTGACCATGTTCTTTGATGTTTAAGCATAACAGTTACATAGCGAATAGGCAGGTGAAATGATGTACTCTTTAATGTTAGTCGATGATGAATATATGATTTTGCGAGGGATGCAAAAGCTGATCGATTGGGCAAGTTTTGATATTAAGATTGTGTGTGCCGAAAAAAGTCCGAAGGCAGCTCTTGAATTTTTAAAGCAAAATCAGGTTGATATTTTAATCTCTGATATGAATATGGCTGAACTAGATGGAGCCGAATTTTTACCAGCAGTGCGAGCTTGTCGACCAGATATTCAGATTATTGTGTTGTCAGGTTATAGCGATTTTACCTATGCTAAAGCGGGGATTGAAAGTGGGATAATTGACTATCTTGAAAAGCCCGTTGACCCAGATGAATTAGAGGAGATTATTCAGAAGGCGATTAAACGGATTGAACAAAGTAAGCAAAAAGATCGTCTTGAATTAGAACATTTGGCTAATAAGATTTTATCAGGCGAGGAGAAGCTAACTAAACCTGATGAAGTCCAATTACTTGTATGCGATGACCAATTATCGATTCCAAATATTTCCTGCTCAGATATGGTAATGGGTCCGATTTTCAAAGAGGATAAGAAAGTCTATTTATTAAAGCAGTTGCCTGAAGGATTACCAGCTTTAAAAGGTAAGGTAGTTATTGATCGTGAGGTAGCGATTATTGAAGTTTCGCATCACTACCACCTAATGAAGGCTGCCTTTTCACGAGCTCAGTTTCTGGAGTTGGATCAGGTATATCTGGACTTGAGTCAAGAAAAACCACCGCTTGAAAGTTCGAGTTTTTGGGATCAAATCGATTTTCGCTATATCGCTAATAACGAGTTTAAGACGCTGTTTGAAGCAAAAATTCAGGAATTAGCCCAAACGAACTTAACTATCTCCGGTGTAAAAAAACTATTACGGACTTTGCTACTTAAGTTATATGAAAACTATCAAGTCTCTCGAGAACAAATGGTCGAAATGATTGCCAAGATTGATCAAGCCGATCGAATTTCAACTATTGTTGAAGTCATTGAATCTGAAGTGGCAGACTATATTTACCATAATCGTAAGCAGTATCCTGAGTTAATCGAGCAAGTGCTTGATATTACTCGTGAGCATTACGAACAAAAATTATCTTTGAGTAAGTTAAGCAAAGAACTTAATGTAAATAACGTATATTTAGGTGCTTTATTTAAAAAGCACTTGGATAAGTCATATGCCCAGTATTTGAATGAATTCCGGATTGCACGGGCAGTTGAATTGTTGCAAGATCATAAACTTGATACCAATGAAATAGCAATTGCGGTTGGATATCCAACGGCCAACTACTTTTTTAAAGTGTTCAAAACGGAATTAGGGATGACGCCAAAAGAGTATCGTCATCAACTTAAAGAAAAAATAGGATAAAGTTGATCCTACTGAGATAATGAAATAATTATCTTGGTAGGATTTTTTGCGTATAGAGAAAGTCAGTAAGGGATTTAAAATCAAAAAAGCGATGAATTTCCAAATGGAGTTCATCGCTTTTGAACTTTCTGAGTTTTAATCAGTTAGTTAGCTTTCTTCTTGTCGTTTTTATCAATGATTGAGAAACCAAGTAAACCAAAGAGAATAGCAATTAAACCAGCGATTGTTAAACTTTCGCCGTGTTCTTCACCAGTTTGTGGTAAAGCTTGAGTTTGGTTAACTTGGTTATTTGCTTTGGTATCAGCCAATGCTTTTACTGTACCTTCGTTTGCGTTATTGGTTTTACTTTGGCGAGTTTTAGCTACAACTGTTACTGACTTAGTTTGTTTATCGTGATGACGTAACGTTAAGTGTTGTGTTTCAGCAGTTGTTTCATCATTCTTAGCGTTATTTTTGTTAGCTTGATCATCTTTAGTAGCAGGGGTTAATTTTTCTACTTCAGTGGTCGAGTTGTCATTAGTTGCTGGTTGAGTTTGATCAGTTGGTTCAGTTGTAGGTTCAGCTGGGGTGGTTGTTTCATTAGAACCAGAGTTATCAGAAGAACCATTGTTTTCTGGTACTGGATTTACAGTAATAGTACCAGAGTTTGAAATAACAGTACCATTGAAATCTCTTGAATAAGTAACAGTGTAGACACCAGCTTGCGAGAGATCATAATTACCATCTTTATCAGGACTTACGACTTGACCATTACGAGTTACCGTAACTTTGAAATCGCCAGCAGTTAATTGTGCTTTACTGTTATCACGGCGAAGCGCGCTGTTTGATTTACTGTCCCATACCTGGTAGTTAGTTGGATCAGCAACTGTTTTAACTAATTCACTAGGATTCCAAGCCTTAGGTGCGGTTTTGGTGGTATAAGTTTGATCTTGATTGAGTAAAATTACGGGAACAACTTCAAAATAGAAACCGTCTTTGTCAACTGCTGATCCGTCTGGATTGGTAAGAGTTGCTCCGCTTTTACTTAAGGTGTAAAAGTAGTGATCCATTGGTTTGCCATTTGCAAAAGCAACAGTGTAGCCATGTTGGGTTAAATATTTTTCATAGTCGGCCAACTTGAGATAGGTATAGCTGTAGTCACCAACTACAGTTGATTGATCGACAGAAAGAGCACCATTGATCGGATTATCGTAGTAATAGTTAAGAAAATCGTTTTGGACAATTTCTGTTTCAGGAGATGATAATTTACCATCCAAATCGGGAACATATTGATAATTGTTATTACCGGTGTTAGTGCGAATAGCAGGTAAGGCATCTGCATCAACTAAAGGCTTATAAGATGAGGTTCTTACAATGAGTTTACCAGTTTGTTGGTTGTTTTCTAAGATATCAAAGTCATTGTAATCATCAGTCTTGGTATTTGCGTTAGTATCAACAAGTTTGTAAGGAATACTTAAATTGATGCGATCGTTACCTTTAACGGTTAAAGTAACTGGAATAAAGTACATTCGGCTCCAATCGCCTTGGCTTGCAGCAGCATTATCTAAGGTCGCAGTAATTTTGCTTAGATCATAGTTATTATTCTTGGCACTAGTGATGCTTACTTGGTTTTTACGACTGCTATCAGGTATGATAGTTGCTTCAGGATTACCAACTTTAAATGCGTTGGTATAAGAAGGTAACTTAATCGAGTAGTTAATGCTCTGGTCGTTGCTTGAGTCGTTTTCATAGAAAAAATGTAGGGCAAGAGTATCAGGATCATATGCATCCTTGTCTTTATCTAACAAGGAATTAAGGTAGACATAAGGAATGCCGGAGTTACTGGTAGCGTAAGAACTGGTGTATTCCTTACCAGATTTATCTTTAGCAGTAAAGTAGATGGTATATTTACCATCATGATTTTTATTTTCTAATAAATCAGAACTGGTTCCTTGAGGGTTGTTATAAAAAGGCGTATCAACGACTTGTTTACCATCATAGTAAGGCTTATCAGTTGATGGCTTATCAGGAGTTACAGCTACGGTTTGCTGGTTGGTGGTAGCTGCAATTTTTTCTTCAGTTAAATTGGTTGTACTAGTAGTTTTATCAGTAGTATCAAGCTTTGCGGTTGTGGTGGTTTCACCATTATCGTTAGTTGTATCAGCTTTAACTTGACCGCTTGCCATCAAGAAAAATGTACCTAAAGTTACTGAAGCTAAACCAACAGTTAACTTTCTTAATGAAAACCGATTTATTACTTTGTTTTGAGTATTACGAAAATTCATTATGTTACCTTCTAGTTCTAAAATTAAATATCGATTGTTATTCATTGCTTAAAAAATAACAACTGATCGCTAGACCAGTCGTTACTTTTTGATGTATGTTTGTTTCAAAAAACAAGGATAATTTTACACTCATATTTTTATTTGTTAAGGGAAAACCAAAGTTTTTTCAAGATTTTGAAAATCTTAATAAATATTGCTATATCAATATAGTTCCTTATAAAAGGGCTATACCAAAAGATATAAAATAACATTTTATCAATAATTATTTTGCTTTACAAAATTGCCAAAGAATATTTTTGACAAATAAAAAGTAGGACAATCGGCCAAATTAAAAGCTTTTTAATAATACAAGATGATGAAGTGATAATTTGTATAGAATACAATATCTTGTACTTTGTGCTATCATAGGAGCATAGATATAGGAGTGATTATCATGCTTGCCCAAAATTTTGCTTCAGAAAGAAGCTTAAATTTAAAAACACCCGCTATTTTTGTTAAACGTGATGGTGCAGAATATCCGTTTAGATTATTTAAATTAGAACTAGTAGCTCATGCTCTAGATCTTGACGAAGTTAAAGACGAACTCTTGGTCAAAATCTTGGGTAAATTGAACGCTCATCATTCAGTTTTGGCGAAAGAAGTTGCAATAGCTTTTCACGACAGCTTAAATGAACTAGGCTACCTTGATGAAGCCAAGGCATATTTAGAATATCGTCAGGAAGATGAAGTTCGGTGGCAGGAAGAAACCAATACGAAGAAGCGACTTGAACGCATGATTCAAAAGGATCCGACCATCGTCAACGAGAATGCTAACAAAGATAGTGATGTGTTCAGCACTCAACGTGACTTAACGGCCGGCGTTGTTGGTAAGACTGTGGGCTTAACTATGATGCCTGAACATATTGCCAAAGCCCATCTTCGTGGTGACATTCACTGGCATGATTTAGACTATACGCCACTTTCACCGATGACTAATTGCTGCTTAATCGATTTCAAGGAAATGCTTACTCATGGCTTTAAAATTGGTAATGCCTTCATGGAAAGTCCTAATTCGATTGGAGTAGCTACAAGTCAAGTAGCTCAAATCATTGCTAACGTTGCCTCCAGTCAATATGGTGGCTGTTCCTTTGACCGAGCAGATCAAGTTCTGGCACCATTTGCCCAAAAGAATTACGAAAAACATCTAGCTGATGCCAAAGAATTAATTGATGATGCTGATAAAGCTGAGGCATTTGCTAAAAAGCGGACTAAGAAGGATATCTACGATGCATTGCAAAGTCTTGAATATGAAATCAACACCATGTTTTCAAGTCAAGGGCAAACGCCATTTACTTCATTAGGCTTTGGTTTAGGAACTTCTTGGATTGAAAAGGAGATTCAAAAAGATATTCTTCGGATTCGAATCGCTGGACTAGGGAAGGATCATCGGACTGCCATTTTCCCTAAATTATTGTTTACAATTAAACGTGGCCTAAATCTACATCCAGGAGATCCTAACTATGATGTAAAACAATTGGCTGTAGAATGCTCTACTAAGCGGATGTATCCTGATGTTTTAATGTACGACAAGATCAAAGAGATTACTGGTTCTTTCAAGTGCCCGATGGGCTGTCGCTCATTTTTACAAGGATGGAAAGATGAAAATGGTGAAGAGGTCAATTCCGGACGAATGAATCTTGGCGTGGTAACGGTCAACTTGCCGAGAATTGCGATGGAGAGTCAAGGCGATGTAAACCGCTTCTGGCAAATTTTCGATACGCGTATGAAAACCGCTCATGATGCCTTAAAGTTTAAAGCTGAACGTACGACCCAAGCAACGCCTTTAAATGCGCCGATCCTTTATCAAAATGGTGCTTTTGGTAAACGTTTAAGCGAAGATGGGGATGTCAACGACTTGTTTAAGAATGGTCGTGCTACAATTTCTTTGGGCTACATTGGTTTATACGAAGTTGGGGTAGTATTCTTTGGTTCAGATTGGGAACATAATCAAGAAGCACATGATTTTACCATTGAAATCGTTAAAAAGATGCATGATCTATGTGCAAAATGGGAACAAGAAGATCCTAACCACTATCACTACAGTCTATATTCAACCCCTAGTGAAAGCTTGACTGACCGTTTTTGCCAGTTAGACCTCAAGAAATTTGGAAAAGTAAAGGATATTACTGATAAAGAATACTACACGAATTCTTTCCATTATGATGTCCGTAAACATCCAACGCCATTTGAAAAATTGACTTTTGAAAAGGACTATCCAAAATATGCCGCCGGAGGCTTTATCCATTATTGCGAGTATCCAAACTTGAAGCAAAATCCCGCTGCCTTAGAAGCCGTTTGGGATTGGGCCTATGATCAAGTAGGTTATCTTGGAACCAATACGCCAATTGACAAATGCTATAAATGTGGTTTTGCAGGAGAATTTACGGCTACTGCAAAAGGGTTTGAATGTCCTCAATGTGGCAATCATGATCCTAAGACTTGTGACTGTGTCAAGCGGACATGTGGCTATCTAGGTAATCCACTTAGTCGTCCAATGGTTCATGGTCGTCATGAAGAAATTGCTCATCGAGTAAAACACATGAATTTGGGAATGGAAAGTAAAATTGCCAGCATTGAAGCTAGAAAGAATGAAGCCTACTAATGCCTGAAAAAGATCATAATACTCAAGAAGGACCTGATGTTCGGGGGAGTTTAATTAAAGTTAATATTGATGGCGATACTATGTTTGTCGATTCTAATAACTATCGACCTCAAGTAGAACACGCTAAAAAGCTCTTACGCCAAAAACGCTTGCCTAAAAATCCTAAACCGCAAGAATGGAAGAGTGAAGATTACAGCTTGCATAAAATCGCTGACTATAAGCCTTTTAACTTTGTTGATGGCGAAGGCGTAAGATGTAGCCTCTATGTTTCAGGTTGCTTGTTCGATTGTCCAGGTTGCTATAACTTAGCTGCCCAAAATTTTAATTATGGCGTTCCTTATACACAGGAATTAGAAGATCGGATTATTAAGGATTTAGCGGAACCTTATGTTCAGGGGCTAACTTTATTAGGAGGAGAACCATTTTTAAATACTTGGGTTTGCTTAAGAATTATTGACCGCATTCGTAAAGAATTTGGTCACAGCAAAGATATTTGGTCTTGGTCAGGTTATACTTGGGATGAATTGCAGAAAGAAACGCCGGATAAGCTAGAAATGCTGTCAAAAATTGATATTCTCGTTGATGGCCGATTTATGGAAAGTTTAAAAGATTTGAGGCTGCAATTTAGAGGATCAAGCAATCAACGAATTATCGATGTTCCCAAATCCCTCAAGGCTGGTAAAGTAGTAATTTGGGATAAACTAGTCCGGTAGTCAAAGTAGAAATTAAGCGCTAAAATTTTAAGCGGGTTGCGAAAACCCGCATTTTTTATAAGGAAGAAATTAATGAAAGAAGCAAGATTAAAACTTGGCGATCAAGTTATCCAGAAATTACAAACGGTTGAAGATCCAGAGCTATTCGTTGATATTGTAAATCTTGGCCTAATTTATGGCGTTGAATTGCAAGGAGAAAAATGCATTATTTCAATGACATTGACGACGATGGGATGTCCGTTAAATGACTATCTAGAAGAACACATCAAACAAGCAGTATTGGAGCTACCAGAAATTAAGGAGGTTGAAGTGAAATTAGTCTGGTATCCGGTGTGGTCAGTTGAGCGCATGACCGAAGCTGCAAAGAAGCAGCTTGGGGTGAGGACTGAAGAAACTGGCAAAGAAGCTACTACTGCAAAATCTGATCGAATCCTCGATGTTCATACCTCAATCAAACAATTGACTGAACGTTATCCTGAATTAGTTCAGGATATGTATGAGATCGGTTTTACCCGAATTACGATTCCAGGGATGTTGCAAACCGTTGGACGAGTAATGACCCTTGAACTTGGTGCTAAGGCAATGAAGCTTGACCTAGCAAAAGTAAAAAATGATTTGAGAAAGCGAGGCTATGAGTTCGATGACTAAGGCAGATACACCGAAAAAGCGACAACAAGCAATCCTCAAAATTTTACATTTCATTCAAGCTGGTGGCGATTTAGAAACTGCTAAAGGGATGTTTCAAGAGAGCTTCGATCAAGTTGACGTTTCTGAAATTACTAATGCTGAACGGCAATTAATTGCTGGTGGCCTCGATCCTAGTGCAATTCAATACCTCTGCAATGTCCATGTGGATTTATTCCGCGATCATATTAAAACCAATGATGAAAATCCAGATTTTTCAATTCCTGGACATCCCGTGCATACCATTAAGTTGGAAAACTTGGTAATTAAGTCATTGATCAATGATTATTTACTGCCGCACCTTGAAAAATGGCAGAAACAGCAATCGGCTGATGAGTTAGGCAAGATTCGCCAAGCCTTGCATGATCTAGCGACGGTTGATAAACATTATAGTCGTAAAGAAACATCGATTTTTCCCATTATGAACAAATATGGAATCACTGCTCCGCCACAAGTAATGTGGGGCGTAGATGATGATATTCGCGCCTTGATTGCTAAAGCAGAAGCATTAACTGATAATGAAGATCCAGATGTAACTGAGCTGACAGAAGCAATAAAAAAGGCAGGTCATGAAGTGCTGGAGATGATCTTTAAGGAAGAAGAGATCATGTTGCCAATGATTGACGAAGTAGCAGATGCCAGTGATTGGTACAATGTTAAGCAGGAAGAAAAGCAGATCGGCTATACCTTGATTAATCCACCAATGAACTGGCGACCAAAGTTGCCAAAAGCCCAACCAGCTACAGTCGGATTAGCTGATCTTTCAAGCTTGGTGGTTAATTTTAAGGAAGGAAGCTTGAATCTAAAGCAAATTCAAGCAATTATCGATCTGTTGCCATTTGCTTTAACCTTTGTTGATGAACACGATCGCGTAGCCTTTTTTGGTGGTGTGGCTAGCTTTTATCCACATTCGAAAAATGTTTTAGGCTTACCAGTTTTTGACTGTCATACAGCTAAAAGTAGACCGTTAATTGAAAAAATTTTCCATCAATTTCATTCTGGAGAAAAAGATCACTACGAATTTTGGTTTCAACCTAAGAAACTAGGACGCTACTTGTACTTACGCTATTATGCAGTTCATGATGAGTCGGGTAAATACCTAGGGTGCTTAGAAGTAGGCGAAGATGTGACAGAAATCAGACAATGGCAAGAGGAAAAAAGGACGATTGAATAAACTGAAGTGAGAATCTAAAGTTGCATATTTTAGATTCTTTTTAGATTTTTTTTTCTAGGCTAATTATTAGCATCTTTAGTTATGTATCCGCTATAATAGGCAGGATTAAGGATTCTTAGGAGGTCTTTTATGAATACTTTTAAAGTAGGAACGCCTACCACTGCAAATGAAAATATCCTATCTTTTAGTGAAGCCTATAAGGCTGCTAGCGATGGGGATGTTCTCGAAATCCAAGGTGCCCAAAACCTTGAGCTTCCTGAGCAATTTACACTTGCAAAAAGTTTGACAATTACCACGAATGAAGTGGATGCAAGCCAATTTCCTAACTTGAAAGCAAGTTTTAAGATTGAAGATAATGTAACCATAAAATTCAGTAAACTCAATTTTACGAATGATGCAGAACTGCAAAGCATTTTAGCAGTAGATCATGCCAGTGTCGAAGTTGAAGATAGTACCTTTACCAGCAGCAACACTGGTGTAGCAAGATTTGCAACCATATCTGGTAAAAAGGCTAACGTAACCCTTAAGAATAGCAAAATAACGGGGTTATTTAGTTTTACTATGCAAAGTAAATTGCGGTTAGATCATACTGAGGCTAACGCAGAAGTTGGCAATAAGTTAATGCTCGAATTGGAAGAATCAAGTGCTGAAATTATCAATAAGAGTAAGGTTAAGGCACAGATTAAACGAGATGACTATGCTTCTTTTAAAGTTGAAAAGTCGCGCTTTTTTGCCAAAGATTCAAACTTGGTAGGGCAAATTTGGGCAACAGAAGATTCCACGGTTACGCTGAAAGATAGTCAGATTGCAACTAGCCGTAGCTCGGTTGCAATAGCTGCAGATAAAACAACATTAGAGTTGAAAAACTCGAAGTTGACTAGTAACCAAAGAACTGCTTTAAGATTGACTAACCTGTCGCGTGCTACCATGGAAGGAGCTACTTTTACTCCAGGTGCGGGTAAGTATGATTTCATTATTGAAGATAGTATTGTTAAGCTCGATCAAGAAGATTTAAGCTTGATTTATTTTGCACGAAGCGATGTGGAAATCGGTACAGCGACAATTCAAAGCTTACAAGCTGAAGACCATACTACGTTACAGATTCAAGATGTAGACTTTTCTTCTGAACATGCAACTAAATGGAAGAACTTTACTTTGAAAGATCATTCAGTCTTGATTGCCTTAAAGGTACGGACTGACATTCGCGACACTTATGCAGAGTTAAAAGGTGGCTCCTACGCAAGAATCGAACAAGTCAACCGTTTACCATATATCAATATCATCGATAACGATAGTCGAATTGAAATTGCTACTACTGCAGAGCCTAAACCGGATCTTTTTGCTCTTGGAGATAAAGAAGATGCGATGGAAACCTTGATGAACTTGACTGGTTTAGGTCGAGTTAAGGAGCAAATCAAGACTACTACGACTTTGATCAAATTTAATAAAATTCGTAAGGCGCAAGGACTTAAGACTATCAGTAATACCTTGCATGCGGTCTTTTTAGGAAATCCTGGTACAGGTAAAACCACGGTAGCTCGTCTTTATGCCAAAATCTTATATGATGCTGGAGTACTTCCAGGTGAAGAATTCAAGTTTGTTGAAGCTGGTCGTGAGGATTTAGTTGGTAAAGTTATCGGTGAAAGTGCCCAGAAAACTGCGATCACGCTTGAACGGGCAAAAGGTGGCGTGCTTTTTATCGATGAAGCATATGCCTTAAACGTTGAAGATTCAAGCAATGACTTTGGACACGAAGTTATTACCCAAATCCTTAAATATATGGAAAATCATCGTGATGAAATTGCCATTATTTTTGCGGGTTACACTGAAGAAATGCAAGACTTCTTAGAATCTAATCCAGGGCTTGATTCAAGAATTCCGAATAAATTCTACTTTGACGACTACAGCCCAAAAGAAATTGTGCAAATTACCAAAGATATGTTAGAGGACGACGAAGTCCACCCAGAAGATCCTGAGTACTTTGATAAACGGATTGCAAGTTTGTATCGCAATGACTTTGATACTGGTAATGCACGTTGGTCGCGTAATATTGCTCAAGGTCTTGAATTACAAATGGCAAAGCGCATTGCTGATCATCCTGATCAAAGCCCAGATGTTTTGGTGAATGGCGATATTGATGAATTAGTCAACCAAGGAAGTTATATCGAAGGCTCACAAGAAGATGCTTATGAGCAATTACAACATTTGATTGGCTTAAAACGCGTTAAAGAACAAATCGATGAATTTATCAGCATGGCCCTAATTAATAAAAAGCGGCAAGAGATGGGTTACGAAGCAAGTGACTACACTCTGCATTCACTATTCCTAGGAAATCCAGGTACAGGTAAAACGACCGTTGCTCGCTTAATGGGTAAGACTTTATACCAAAAAGGGGTAATTAGACGCGATAAATTCGTTGAAGTTACTCGTGCGGATTTAGTTGGTAAATATGTTGGTCATACTGCAATATTAACAAGAAAGATTTTGAAGTCGGCTTTGGGTGGTGTGCTCTTTATCGATGAAGCCTATGATTTGGCTAAGCGAGATGACAGTGGTACAGACTTTGGTAAAGAAGCAGTAACGGAAATTCTTAAGTTTATGGAAGATCACCGCCATGATTTAGTAATTATTTTTGCGGGATACTACCAAGAAATGGCAGAGTTTTTAGAAACAAATACCGGATTAAAGAGCCGTATTCCTAACAAGTTTGACTTTGAAGATTATGATGTTGATGCAATTTGCCAGATTGGTTTACAAAAACTGCATGAAAAAGAATATCGAGTTGACGAAGCTAAATATAAGGAAGTTATCGAACAAAAGTATCATCCATCAACGGAAACGGGTAATGGACGTTGGGTTCAAGTCTTTAATGACCGCTTGACTAGAATTCAAGCAGAACGAGTTACGAGGGATCTTGAACATAATGATATTTTAAAAATTACAGATGCTGATTTGGATAAATTGGCAGGATTAAACTAATGAAAAATCGTCTGGAAAACCAGGCGATTTTTTTGTTGGTGATTAATCTTGATCATTTTCTTGATCATTTGCACTTAATCTTGATCATTTATGCTAAAATGATCAAGAATAATTAGATGATGATCAAGATTAAGGTGCAAAATGAAAAAATTTGATTACACAACATTGAATAATCTGCAATTAGACAATGAAGCTATCAATAAGTTAACGACAATTTATCAACTGCGAGGTGAAACTAGTAGTTATCAGATAGACTATCGTGAGGAACTAGAAAAATTGGTTGCAGTAGCCAAAATTCAAAGTACAGATGCTTCTAACCGAATAGAAGGAATTTTCACGACTGACAATCGGTTGAATAAGATCATGATGAATAAGGTTCAACCATATAATCAAAATGAGCAAGAGATTGCGGGTTATCGCGATGTCTTGAATTTAATACATGAAAATTATAACTATATGCAAATTTCAAAAAATACTATTTTAACTATGCATAGTAGATTGTTTAAATACGCAGGTGATAATTGGGGCGGTAAATTTAAAGATATTAATAATAAAATTATTGCTAAATATGAAGATGGTCATGAGGAAGTTCGATTTAATCCACCTGAAGCTTATCTTGTGCCGGAATTAATTACTCAACTATCAGAACAATATGAACGATCGAATCATCAGCGAGCTATTAATCCATTGGTTTTATCTGCTGCTTTTGTTTTTGATTTTGTATCGATCCATCCATTTAGAGATGGTAATGGCAGAATGTCGCAGTTATTGATGCTATTAACGATGTATCAACTTGGATTTGAAGTTGGAAAATATATTAGTTTAGAAAAGATAATTGAAGAAAGTAAAGCAGATTATTATCAAGCATTAGCTGCTAGCTCAGTGGGATGGAATGAAAACCAAAATGACTATCTTCCCTTTATTAACTATTATTTAGGTATTGTTGTACGTGCGTATCGTGAATTAATTGAACGCATGGGATTGGTTCATACTCAACAGAAAGAATTGACTGCTGAGGATCTAGTTTTAAAAACTTTACGTAAACAATTAAGACCATTATCAAAAGCAGAATTGGTTGAATTAATACCTCGTTATAGCCAAATTTCAATTCAACGTGCCTTACACGATCTAAAGCAGAAAAATAAGATACAGATGATTGGAGGAGGAAGAAGCACTAAGTATATCGCAATTTAGTAATCTTGATCATTTTCTTGATCATTTGCACTTAATCTTGATCATTTATGCTAAAATGATCAAGAATAATTAGATGATGATCAAGAATAGCGACCTATTTTTTCTTGAACGGACAAAAATATCGATATCGTAAGCGCTTTAAGATATAGTTAGAAAAAATCATATTAATTATCTCATAAGCAATCATTTGGATCGATTGCTTATTTTTTTACTGCTTTATTGATTAATTGTGAATGTGTATGATATAATATTTGCAAAGGAGATGATAATATGAAGGCTGGAAAAGTAATGGATCTGCTTCAAATCAGCCGCTCGACTTTGAAGCGCTATCGCGAAAAAGGAATTCTCGAAGCCACCAGACTGCCCACTGGCCAATACGTATTCGACGACGATTCGGTCTTCTTGCTTAAGAATAAGCGCTCGAGCAGAATGACCGTTTTATACGGTCGAGTTTCAACCTCCAAGCAGAAAGCCGATCTCGCCAATCAAATGCAAGAATTATCTGATTTTGCTCAGAGCAAGGGCTTTAAAGTCGATGCTCGTTTTCAAGACATAGCCAGTGGCATTTCTTTCAAAAAGCGCCGGGAGTTCTTCAAAATGCTTGATCTAATCCTAGAGGGCAAAGTAAAGCGTGTCATTGTTACTCATCAGGATCGCTTGAGCCGCGTAGGCTTCGACTTGTTTGAATACTTCTTCAAAAACTATGGCACTGAAATTGAAGTGATTTCAGACGAAACGAATCCTAAAACCGATGAACAGGAGCTCTTGGAGGAGATCACTGCTCTGCTTAGCAGTTTTTCTAAAAAGTCGTAGAGCGAGCCGAGCATCCTGTCTTTATTTTTGAGACAATAGCTATGGAAAGGAGGCGAATTCGATGCCTAAGAAAAATAAGGAAGTTCCAAGAAACTCGGTTCAGTACAGCCACCTGTCTAGCGAGTATTTGATACCAGCTACTGCATTGCTCGATCAGTTTAGC
The DNA here is from genome assembly GCF_000296855.1 of Lactobacillus gigeriorum DSM 23908 = CRBIP 24.85. GTDB lineage: Bacteria > Bacillota > Bacilli > Lactobacillales > Lactobacillaceae > Lactobacillus > Lactobacillus gigeriorum. The sequence goes on from NZ_CAKC01000009.1 coordinate 32,204, forward strand.
CACGCTAGCCATGATCTGTATAACCGAGCCCTCTATGACCTGCGTCAGGGCTTCTTCAAGAAGAGATACGTCAAAGGCTACGGCGGGCTCGACAGCCTGTTCAAGCAAAGGTATCAAGCGCGAGAGTCCATGCTTTACCACGACTTGGGCTACGTTCAGTCGGCCCAGCAGACCCTGAAGGAAGTCAATACGGTTTGGCAGGCATGGCTTAAGGCCTTAAAGGCATATAAGGCCAATCCTGGCAGGTTTACCGGTCGGCCAAGAATGCCTAGGTATCTGCGCAAGGGTCAAAGGCATACCTTTTTTGTCACCAACCAAAACGCCAAGGTTAAGGACGGCTGCCTGGTCATACCTAAGCTAGGCTTCAAGCTGAAGCTGGCGCCCCAGATCAAGGCCATTCAAAGAGTCGCCTTTAAGCCGATCTATGACGGCTATAAGGTTGTCGTCCAGTATAAGATCGACCAGAAGATTACCTATCTGCCGGACAATGGAAAATATCTAGGAATCGATCCTGGCGTAGACAACGCCTTTGCCTGCGTGACCAATACCAAGAACGCTCCTCTGCTCATAAACGGTCGAGGGATAAAATCGGTCAACCAGTACTACAACAAGGAGCGGTCGAGACTAAAGGCGCTGCAGGCAAGGTATCGTCAGCTTGAAAGCATCATTGATACCAAGCAGGGAAAAAAGCCCGTCTACCAGGAAACCAAGGCCATGAAGAGATTGACAGCCTGGCGCAATGCCAAGATCAGAGAGTTTGCTCACAAAGCCACCAAGCGCATCGTTGACTATGCGCTAAGCTGTGAGACAAACACGATCGTTATCGGTAACAACAAGTCGTGGAAGAGAAGCTCCGACATGGGCAAGAAGAGCAATCAGAACTTCATTAGCATTCCTCACAAGGTCATGATCGAAATGCTTCAATACAAGGCTAATCTAGCAGGCATCAGTGTGATTAGAACCAATGAAAGTTATACTAGTCAAACCAGCGCCTTAGACCATGAACAGCCTTGCTGGCAGAATGGCAACAAGAGCCGCAAAAAGCAGGGAAAAAGCCCCGTCAATCGGCGCATTAGTCGCGGCCTGTTTAGATCCAACGACGGCCGACTGATCAATGCGGACGTCAACGGAGCCTTCCAGATAACTAGAAAAGCATTTCCAAAGGTTTCATTAGCCAATGGAATAGCGGACGTAGTGTTACGCCCAGTCAAATGGTCCGCTCTCATCTGAGCGACCACTTGACGAAGAAGATAGCAGGCGACCGAATTCAGCTGGTTGACGCTCTTGTAAAGTCGTCCTTATAGTTTCGCTTGTCGGAATAGATAAGGGGAGCGCTTAAAAAGGTTGAGGGCAGATATCGACATGAAAAAGATCGCGTTCTTAGGAAAAATGAGATCAGATAAAGCAAAATGATCGCATTGACCTAATATTTTCTAACATAATAATGGTGTAATAACCGATTTGATGAAAGCGTGAATCATGATGAATAACAAGTTCTGGTGGTCAGTTACTATAGCGGTTAATTTGATTGTGGGATTAACAGTAATAATTTTGCCATTTGTTGGATTATCGCAATATACATGGTGGGTGTTCTTGCTTTATCCAGTCTATATTAGTGGAATGATCTTTGATTATAGAAGATCAAAAAAACATAAAATAACAAATTGATATGAATGCCTGAACTAACTCAGGCATTTTTTTCTTGAACTCAACTTGGTATCTGAAAAGGCTTTCGCTATAATAAGATTGATACAACAAATACGGGTGAGAATTGTGAACAATAAAGATATCTTAGACCTTTTTCCAGATGCAAAATTAATTAAGAATAACGATTATCCAGAAAATAGCCAAATCATTGAGACTAAATTAGGAAAAATAGCATTTCCGGTTGCTTCATTAACTGAGCGTGAGTTAGCACTACTAGAATTATTTGATGTTAAAACAGTGGCTAATGATGACTATAATCCTTGGCAAAACTATTTGATGGAAAAGGGCACACAGCCTGCGATTGTCAAAAAGGTTCGTTTTTTATATTTAAAAGTTAATAAACTCGCACATGATTTGCGTTCTAGCTGGGAAGAATTGACCCATTCATTTTTTACCAATAGCAGTCAGTTTTGGCTAACAGATGAGTTATTTATAATCGTTGATCAAGATTGTTTACTAACTAAGGAAGATTTTACAGGAATTATCAGCGCCATTGATAGTGACTTTGATTGCCAAACTAGTTTACAAATTGGCTTGATTTGGGAAACAGCAGATAATCTGCCTGAAATATTCAATGAAGAAAGGACAATTTTTGCTACCGACAGTCAGCAGTTAGACCAGGTAAGTACTATTCCAGAGCGGGCTTTTTCATATTACTTGAATCAAGCTAATCATAATGGTCTGCTAAAGGCTTATCGGAAAAAGCTTGAACGAAACGAGAGCTATCCGCAACTTATTGTTGAACTTTACCGAGTAGGTGGCAATCTCTCTAAAGCATCTAAGCAGTTGTTCTTACATCGTAACACCCTTGAATATCGCCTTGATAAATTACGTGATGATTTTGGTCTTAATCTTCGTAAAGTGGATGATTTAGTGTTTGCTTTAATGGCAATCCGTAGTAAGTAAGCCCTTTCGTAAAAGTGCACAAAAATGATAAATGTTTTTGGGCACTTTTTATATTAAACCGCTTTCAATAATGTGGGATGATATAACCATCGAGAGAAAAAGAGGTTTAAAAAATGGTAGAAGTAGACTTAAATCATATTTACAAAAAATACGAAAAGAACGATTTTTATTCAGTAAACGACTTTGACTTACATATTAAAGATAAGGAATTTATCGTTTTTGTTGGACCATCAGGATGTGGTAAATCAACTACGCTTAGAATGATTGCCGGTTTGGAAGATATATCCAAGGGTACGCTAGAAATCGACCACAAGGTAATGAACGATGTAGCACCAAAGGATCGTAACATTGCCATGGTATTCCAGAACTACGCTTTGTACCCTCACATGACGATTTATGACAACATGGCATTTGGACTTAAATTGAGACACTACTCAAAAGAAGATATTGAAAAGCGAGTAAACCACGCAGCTAAAATTTTAGGCTTGGAAGATTACTTGCAAAAGAAGCCAGCAGAATTATCTGGTGGTCAAAGACAGCGTGTTGCTTTGGGTAGAGCAATTGTCCGGGATGCGCCAATCTTCTTGATGGACGAACCTTTGTCAAACTTGGATGCTAAATTGAGAGTTTCCATGCGTGCTGAAATTGCCAAGTTGCACCAAAGATTGGGGACCACTACCATCTACGTAACTCACGACCAGACTGAGGCCATGACTTTAGCTGACCGAGTAGTGGTTATGTCAGTTGGTGAAGTACAACAAATTGGTAGTCCACTTGAAGTTTACAACAAGCCAGTAAACATGTTTGTTGCTGGGTTCATTGGTTCACCTCAAATGAACTTCTTCCACGTTCACTACAATGATGGTCGCATTACTGACGGTAAGGGCTTCTCAATTGCTATTCCAGAAGGTAAGGCTAAGATACTTAACGAAAAGGGCTACAATGATAAGGATCTTGTCTTTGGTATCCGTCCTGAAGACGTACACGCAGAACAAGCCTTCCTTGAAACTTGGCCAGATGCCGTTGTTGAATCAGAAGTTGTTGTTTCAGAACTCTTAGGTTCAACCGTTCAACTTTACCAAAAGGTAGATGATACTGAATTCGTAGCAAACATTAATTCAAGAGACTACTTCAAACCTGGAGACAAGGTGAAGATGGGCTTCGATGTCAACAAGGCACACTTCTTTGATAAGGATACAACTAAGGCTATCAGATAATGAAAAATTTAGCAGTAATTGATATTGGCGGTACTAGTATCAAGTTTGGTGCTTGGGTCAACAATGAATTAATTACCTTAGGCAGTGAACCAACACCAGATAATATTGCCAGTTTTTATAAGATTTTAAAACATCGGGTAGATGAAATTAAAGCAACTTATGCGGATATCAGTGGCGTTGCTATTAGCTCTCCAGGTGCAGTTAATAAAGAAGCTCGTCAAATTGATGGCGCAAGTGCTATCCGATATATCCATGGCTTTCCTATTTTTGAGCAGTTAGAGACTTTATTTGATTTGCCTGTAAGTATTGAAAATGATGCCAATTGTGCTGCTCTAGCAGAAGTTGCCAATGGCGCAGGTAAGGACAATAAGAATGTTCTATTCCTGGTTCTTGGAACTGGAATTGGTGGGGCAATCATTATCGATGGTAAGATTTTCCATGGTAGTCACCTTTATGGTGGTGAGTTTGGCTTTATGCTGGTAAATGATCATGAAACTTTAAGCGAGGCTTGTTCCCCAGTTAATTTAGCACGCAAGTATAATGAAATTACCGGCGAAGGCCTCACGGGCAAGGAAGTATTTGATTTGGCTGATCAAGGTAATCAGATTGCTTATGAATTGCGAGAAAAAATGCTGAAATCATTAGCAGTCTCGATCTACAATCTCCAATATTCTTATGATCCCGAAAAATTTATTCTGGGTGGTGGTGTTTCAAATAACCCACGTCTATTGCCACTTTTAAAGAAGAAGATTCACGAAATGGTGGCAAGTGTTCCAATTGCTGAAATCGAACCAGAAGTTGAATTATGTCAATTCAAGAGCAATGCTAATCTCTATGGTGCTGTGGTTGATTTTTTGCAAGAGCATAAATAATATGTATAGAAATATTAAAATAGTTCCCCAAACGCAAGAGAGCGATGATTTCCAATTGGATATCACCGCTTTTTTTATAAAAATTGTGAGACAAAAAGGTCCTTAAATTTAGCCAAAAAGTTGAATAGTTCTCAACCTACATAGATAATTTGTTATAATTAAAGTAGAAAAAAGTTAGTGAGGTGATGAGCGATGGCAGATTTGGCTGAAAAATGGCGCAAGCATTTTTCTTTTTTGGAAAAAGGCTATTTTTTAGACGATAACAGTTATCGATTAGCAGACAAAATCATTAGTGAAAGTAACCCTGAATCGCTCTACACTTTTTTGAAAAATCATCAATATAGTGCTTTGGGAACACAAGTACGTAAATTGACTGAAGATTTACTCACAAAGTTGTTCTATGCCGATGAATTATTACATACCTTGGTGCCCATTGCTTGGGACAGCTTCAGTCTTGGCAGTATTATTCACGAATACTCGGATGTAAAGGCTTTTCCATATGGCGTAAATGGCGTTATGAATAAAATTCGTCGCCAAGCTAATGCAATGACCCATGACGTTGATCGCAGTTTTTCTCAAAAAGACGTGCAAAAATTAATGACCTCGTTTTATGATTTAGTGGCTTTTTTTGCGAATACTTACGAACATCTTGACCTACCATACGTAGGTGAATTGCAGAGCAACAAAAAGGTAAAGAGTTTTCCCGATCGGATTGCTCGGCATATTTTGCCTCCTGATCAATGGTATGAAAATCGAGTGGTTTTTGATGATCTTAAGCAGGAACCTGCAAAGATCAAGAAGAAGCCAAAGTTAAAAGTAAAAGGGGGAAAGGAAGCACCTAAAACTAAAAAGGTGGTTAAGGTTGAATCCAAGGCACCAGCTAAGCAGGAAAAGAGTAAGGCTGTGGTGATCACTGAGTTTATTTTGATTCTGGCGATCATTGCACTTTTGATCTGTTTTTTCAAATAAGTGAGCGTTTAGGCTCGCTCTTTTTCTGCTCAAAGCAAATTAGATAATTACGATTATAATAATTATAATTACGATAATTACGATTACGGTAATTTGGATTATCGTGATATAATTTACTTGAGGTGATATCATGGTTAATTCATTTGTGGCACGAGAAAAGGAATTAAAAAACCTAAACGTCATGTATCAAAGTAACCGATTTGAGATGGCAGTCATTTACGGTCGACGTCGAATTGGGAAAACTTCGTTAATTAAAAAATTTATTGAAGATAAACCAGCAATCTATCTTCAGGGAATAGAAGCAACATCAGAAACAAATTTGCGGTTTTTGTCGGAAGTGATTTTTAGTTATGAAAATCCTAATAGAATAAATAAAAATCGTGTATTTGCTAACTTTCGTGAAGCTTTTGAAGAGATTCAAGATATTGCTGATCGGCAATCTGAAAAATTAATTCTTGTGTTAGATGAATATCCATATTTAGCACAGTCTAATAGAAGTATTTCTTCAATACTACAATATGTGATTGATCATTTGTTTATTGAACATGCCAATATTATGCTGATTTTATGTGGTTCATCGGTGTCGTTTATGGAACATCAAGTTTTAGGCTACCAAAGTCCATTGTATGGAAGACGTACAGGGCAATTGAAATTATTACCTTTTAATATTTTCGATGTCAGCAAAATGTTGCCTAAGGTCGCTAAAGAAGATTTATTGGTTTACTATGGCATCACAGGTGGAGTTCCTCAATATCTTGAATTCGTTGATGAAAAGAAGACGGTGCAGCAGAATATTGAATCGTTATTCTTGAATCAAAATGCGGTATTGCAAAATGAACCAAATATCCTTCTACAACAAGAACTAAGAAATCCTGCTACCTATTTTTCGATACTAGAAGCAATTGCTCATGGAAAAAATAAAAATTCGGAAATAATGCAGGCAATTGGATTTAATGGAACTAACTCGATCAGTCAATACCTAAAGAATTTATTGGAACTGGACATTATTGAAAGAAAAAAGCCAATTTTTGAAAACAATCGAAGAAAATTCATTTATGCGATCAAAGATAGCCTATTTAAATTTTGGTTTAAATTTATTGCTGGAAAGCAAGATTTAATAGCTTTAGAAAGAACGCAAGGTTTATTGGAAGAAATTATGCATGAGCTTCCACGCTTCCTTGGATCAACTTTTGAAAAGGCATCTGCGGATTGGATTTGGGCTCAAACTGAACTTCCACTCGAGCCTAGAACAATTAAGAGTTGGTGGGGGACCAATCCAATCTTAAAACGTCAAGAAGAAGTTGATTTGGTAGCACCAAATTTTGATAATTCAGAAATAATAATTGCTGAATGTAAATGGCGAAATCCTGATAAATTAAGCCATCAGATCGTAGATACGTTGATCAATAGAGCGGCGTTAATCGGCGAATTTAATTCGATTTATTATTATGTTTTTGTTAAAAAAAGCAATGAAGATTTCGATGAATATGCGACTAATCGAGGCGTAAAAGTAGTTGAATATCAAAACTTTTTCAAGTAATGACTTAAAAGAGAAGGCTTTTTTACAAATAGAAAACTATGCATAAATAATCCCGAAAATTTTGGTAAAATAGAAGAGCGCGTTTCATCGTGACTTTAAACCGTAAAGCAGGTATTTTATGCAAAATAATAAAAAAATCGGCCTTCTTAGCTTGATCATGATGATTTTTTCAAGCATCTTTGGTTTTGCTAATATGCCAGTAGCTTTTTTGCAGATGGGCTATGCAAGTATTATTTGGTACATTTTCGCAGCAATTTTCTTCTTTTTACCTGTTGCGATGATGTTGGCCGAATATGGGGCTACTTTTAAATCAGATCAGGGTGGAATCTATAGCTGGCTAAAACATACATTGGGTGAAAAATGGGCATTTATCGGCACATTTATCTGGTTATCCAGTTGGATTATCTGGTTATTAAGTATTTCAACTAAGATCTATATTCCATTCTCAGCGCTACTATTTGGTAAAGATTTGACGCAAACTTGGGCAGTTAGTCCCTTGAATGCAACTCAGGTTATTGGAATTTTAGGTATTCTTTGGATGCTACTAGTTACTTTTTGTGCTAGTCGAGGAGTTAATGTTATTTCCAAGGTATCAAGCATTGGAGGAACCTTCGTTAGTGCGATGGTAGTTGTATTTCTGCTTGCTACTGGCATTGCTTTTGTAGCTAACCATGGTCAAATGCAAGAAGCACTGACTTCCAGTGCTTTGGTAAAATCGCCCAACCCCGATTTTCAGAGTCCAGTGGCCACCCTTTCTTTTGTAGTTTATGCAATTTTTGCATATGCTGGACTTGAATCATTAGGTGGAATGATTGATAGCATTGACAAGCCGGAAAAGACCTTTCCTAAAGGGTTAATTATTTCATCTTTGTTAATTGCTGGAGCATATTCATTGATGATCTTGCTATGGGGAGTAAGCACCAATTGGCAGCGTGATTTGTCTGATAATAGCGTAAATTTGGGTAATATCACTTATGTGATGATGCAGCATTTAGGAGTTTACTTAGGACAAACGTTGGGCTTAAGCACACGGGTGTCAACGATAATCGGAAGTATTTTCATTAGATTTGTTGGGTTAGGGATGTTTTTAGCTTATGTTGGCTCATTCTTTATCTTGATTTATTCACCAATTAAGTCATTTATCTTAGGATCTAAGAACCTCTGGCCAGAAAAAATGACCAAACTCAATCAACATGGGATTCCTGAATATGCAATGTGGATGCAAGCTTTGCTAGTCTGTGTTTTACTGTTCTTAATCTCATTTGGTGGTGGTCAAGCCAAGACCTTCTACACGATCCTAACTGATATGTCGAATGTTTCTACTTCAGTACCATACTTGTTCTTAGTATGGGCTTTCCCAATTTTTAAGCAAAAACAATTCGATCAACCATTTGAAGTATATAAAAAGCCTAGACTTACTAAAATAATTACGTGGATTTCCTTTTTGATTATTTTGTTCGGGGTTATCTTTACTTGTTTGCAACCATTCCTAGATGGTGATTACGTTACTGGATTGTGGACAATCATCGGACCTGTATTCTTTGGTAGTCTAGCGTGGATTATTTATCACCGAGCAGAGAAAAAAGCTGAATAAAGAAAAAATCAAAGTTCTCAAGATGAAGGAAACTTTGATTTTTTTGCCTAAAATTAGTTATTAATCAGTTTGATGCAATTTTAGTTTTTTCTTGGTGGCTAAAAGGATCATCACGACGATGATTAAACCTAAAGTAGCCAACCGTGTTAACCACAACGGCCAGTTCAATCATAAGAACGTAGATAATAAGCGGCAAGTAATTCATGGGCATTATGATCGAATAAATAGTTAGTAATGATCAAAAGACTAATTAAGGTAACCTGCGAAGCAATTGACCCAAGGATATAGTAGGTTTGACGTACGAACCGACTGTTATTCGGTGTGATGGTCGAGTCTTTTTGGTAAATTTGAAGATTAATGCTATTGATGATGTTGACAAAGAAGAACGAGATCGCCATCCCAAGTAGGAAAGTTCACATGGTAGGGATTAGGGCAATCACTAATTAACCATTTCATTGTTTTTTCCTCTCATCAATACATAGTGATTATTTTATTGAACAAAGAGGAATTTGTAAAATGATCATCAAATCTATCAAGAAAAACCGTTAGACTCAGCAGTGGATCTAACGGTTATAAGTTATTTAGTTTCTATGGTTTAAGCTTTAACGAATTTTTGAGCCACAGTTTTACCTAACCAAACAGCTACGTAAGATGCAACGTAAGAAACGATGAAGCAGGGAATCCAAGCTGTTAACGAGCCATGGATATAAGCATTCATTCTAGTTGCTTGTGGAATTTCTGGGTTATAGAAAATTGAAGCTGCCGTACAAATGAAGGTGTTGAAAGAGTTTAATACGACAGAAGGGATAATTCCTTGAACTAAGGCAAAAGCAACAGTACCTTCTTTTAAGTGGAAGAGACTGGCGAATTTGTCGCCCCATTTGTTATAAGGGACAAACATACTTACGATGAAGACGATCCAGAAAATTTCTGCCCATAATTCGAAGATAGTTACCCAAGTTAACGGTAAGTGATTAAGAAAAATTACGCAGAGTGCCATCACAAGTCCCATAAAAATGGAAAGAATTGAGGTTAGCACCGTACCAAAATGACTTTTGAAAAACATACATACGCCTATTCTAAAAATTACATTTCTTCTTTTGCAGTTTCAGCTGCGATTCTACCAAATGTGAAGATATCTGCTAATGAGTTACCACCTAAACGGTTACCTGCGTGCATACCACCAGCATTTTCACCAGCTGAGTAGAGGCCAGGAATAGCTTCACCAGCTTTATTCAAAACGTGAGCCTTGGTATCAATCTTTAAACCACCCATAGTGTGGTGAATTGCAGGCTTTCTAGGAGTTGCATAGAATGGTGAAACTTCACACTTCAAGTTGAAGGCATTCTTGCCGAATTCAGGATCGTGACCAGCATCAACATAAGAATTGTAATTCTTGATAGTTGTTACAAGAGTTTCTGGATCCATGCCAACTTTTTCAGCTAGTTCTTCTAAAGTATCCGCACGGAATAAAGTACCAGCTTCTACTTGGGCATCGATTGATTCTTGAGTAGTGTTGTAAGCAGTTTCCTTGATCTTGTCATCAGCAATTAAGTAGAACAAACCGCCATTATCGATCGCAGCAGCAGCTAAAGTATCGCGTTCCGCATATTCGTTAACAAAACGCTTACCTTGTTGGTTAACCATAATGAAGTTTTCTGGAGGAGTTTGTAAACCAGTGAATAATTCACCGGTTACTGGGTCGGATACAGGCATCAATTGAATAAAGCCCATACCTACTAAATCACTGCCAGCTTCCAAACCTAGAGAAATACCGTCTCCAGTGATTGCAGGTGAGTTGGTAGTAGCAATATCATCAGCAATTTCTTTCCAGTAAGTGTTGTACTTTTGAACCATCTTCGTGTTGGCACCGAAACCACCAGCAGTTAAGATGACTGCTTTGGCATGAACAGTAACTTTGCTACCATCGGTCTTAGTGGCAACAGCTCCAACAACACGACCGTTTTCGATTAACAAGTGTTCAGCGCGAGTTTCAGTTAAAATCTTGCCGCCGTGTTCCTTTACCCAGTCTCCAAGCACGTGGATAAAGGCGTATCCCATAGGTTCAACCGGCTTATGACCACGACGCCATAAAGCACCAACAGGCATAGTAACGTCTTTTTCATCAAATTCTACGCCAAGCTTAGCAAGCCAATTAACTGAATCCAAAACGTTAGTTACAAGCGTTTTAACAAGAGCATAGTCACCATGAATTTCGTTACCCTTTAAGTCAGTACGCTTACCGCCAAGGTAGGTTTGAATTTCGTGCAAAAGAGTTGAATCAAATAAGTAGTCAGCACCGCTATCCAAGTAATCTTGAACTTGTTTTTGCAAAGCTTCAAAGTCTTCACGGTATTCTGGATCAATTTCTTCAACTGGAGTGGCGATTAATTCCTTCAGTGTTTCCTTTTCACCGTGAAGAGCAGGGAAATTCTTTTGCCATTCGGGATCAGCGGCATTCATTGGACCACCAGCACGGGTAGTGTTACCACCAATTTGTGGGTATTTTTCTAAAATTACTACTTGCTTATCGTTTTCAATACTCTTAGCTGCAGCAGCTAAACCGGCACCACCAGCACCAATTACTAACACATCAGTGGTCAATTCTTCATCTTCGCTACTTGCTTGAGTTGGCTTGGGACGTTTCTTAAATTCTTCGCTGTCTCCTCCAGCAAGTTCGATGGCTTGACTAACACCGTCGATCACTCCGTTTGAAGAAATAGTAGCACCACTTACTGCATCAACATTAAGGGTTTGATGAGCTACGATTTGTTCAGGCAAGCGGTGGAAGACTTCATCAGCAACACCTTTAGTTTCGCCCTTTGCGTCAACTTCGATTTTTTCAATGCGGTTATCTGAAAGAGTGACTTTCATTGGCATAAATGATGAGCCGTGACCTTTTGCTTTAACTTCGTATGTTCCTGCTTTCATTGATTAATACCTTCTTTTTTCTAACTATACATTTTTAAGAAAACGTTTTCTTTACAAAAATTATCATAGAACTTTTCAATTAGTTTTTGAAATATTTTATGGGCAATAGTATAATAGCAATAGTGTTATCGCTTGCAAAAATGTTGACCATTAAATGCCATCAAGGTATTATTCGTAAAAAAGGAAGGTGCAATTGAGATGAGTAATATTTTTAATGAACTTAGAATAGATATATTAAGAGATACTGGAGTTAAAATTACTGATGAAGCTTATTTCGATCGTGCTGTAGCTGCCTATGGCTATAAGAATCTTACGGGATATTTATGGGATCATTTTGTTGATGACTCCAATGATGATCTTCAAGTTAAATATCCGCTTAATTTAGAAGATTTGGTAGAGTTTTACTTGCTTGATCGAAACTTACAAATGCAACTGGAGTTTATGCTAAGGACTTTTGAAGATGGCTTTAGACAAGATCTAGCAGAAGGCACACTATTTGCTCTTGGCAATAAATTTAAAATTGCTGCTAGAAATAATGCGGAAGTTGATGCTTCAGAATGGGCCTTTTTTGAAAACGAATATCGTACCAAAGATGGCAGGCTTATCACACGTGAGGCGATGGTTGAAGAATTGGAGAAAGTTAAAGCCAATCATTTGGATCCTTTTGGTGAGCAAAATGAAGCTAGCATATGGATGATAACAAAAGAGATATCGTTTGCGTCAGTTTGTGACTTCTTTTTGTTATTGCCTGAAGAAACTCGACAAAAATTACTTGATCAACTTTTTAAGAGGAAAATTGATACGGAAACGTTCATAGAATGGGTAAAGCCAATCAGTTATTTTTATCGAAGATATAATAGATCATATTCGATTTTAGGTAGTAAATGGAATAACGAATATCTTTACACTTTGTTACTAAAACAATTATCGGACTTACGCAGTAGTGAACTAATTCTCAGTAAGGAAAAAGATATCAAAAATATCCTGGATAAATATATACAAAAACAGCCACTTGAACGTGAGTTTTTGCATGCTAATTTTGCGACACTCTATTAATAAAAATATAACTTATTGTGTTATTTTATATCTTGAATAATTCATAAAAATCTTTGATATATAGATATGTTTACTTAAAAATATTATAAAACAAGTATTATTATACAAATTGCGATAAAGATATATTTCAAATTGCTAAAAGGTGGAACTTTTACTGAAAATAATACTATCCCAGTTTTCTACAACTATGGTCAAGATGGCGATGCTCATACCGAAGCAGAAACTAATTGGTTTAAGACAAATGATGGTTCAGTAGCTTATTACCTAACTTTTAAAGACAAGAATGGTAAGAGTTATGTAACTACTTATACTCAGACTGGTTTACGTTTATTATTTGATTCGGATATGATTGATCGTCAAAGCATTAACTTTGTTGGTTACTATGAAAATGGCGCTCATGCAGCTAGCCCCCAGTTAAGCCTTATGACTGGAAAAGATTTTAGTATCAACAAAGATCAAGTTACTGCCGTAGATAGCGAAGGTCATAATGTAAACTTTACTTTCAGTCAAAGAGACGGCAGTGATAAGGTATTAGTGGATGGTCAAGTAGCAGCTGATAAAGCGTTAAAGGTTACGATTCCTTTGACATACACTGGAAATGGCTATACTTATGAAAGTCATTTTACTTATGGTTTTGACGATAGTAGCTATGATTTAACCATGATTATCTCGCCTAAGGACTATGACTTAAGTAAAAGAAAAGTCGTCTTCTTGCCAGCAACTAAGACTGAGGCGGGGATGTATGTTCCAGAGCTTGATCAAGCCTTGAAAGAAGCAGGCGTTACTGCTAGCGACGTTTTCTTTGTAAGCAACTTCAATGTAACCAAGTATGATCTCTTCAACAAAGATACTGTACCAAAAGGAACAAATCCTACGATTGTCTACAAGTCTTCTCAAGAATTTTACTTACTTGATAAAATAGAAGAAGTAATCACCAAACACGGTTATACAGTTGAATTTAGAACTCATGATGGTAAACGGCAACCGATGATTTTCAATTCATACTATGGACCAGTAGGTATCCATATTAATAATCCAGAAAATCCAGCTGCTACGACTAGTTTTATCATGTTGATGGCTAATACTGATCCTGCTGATTCCAAAGGTTCTAATATTAATATCTACGATCCAAGCAACGTCATCAAGAAGTACTTTAATACTGTGCCAGGAATTTTAGTTAATACTGACAAAGTTTATGATCAAACTACAACTCAAACTCCTTGGTATCCAAGAAATGTTGGTAGGGATACTGGAGCAACCGCCGAGGAAAAGGCTAAAGATCCATACTTGCTTCGTGGATATTACCGGGCTGATTTTGATTCATCAGTAGAATTGCCAACTTTTGAAGAATTAGAAAAGAACTACAGCTTGGATTCTCATGCTGTAGCAACAGATCCTAATTATTTGCATGTCGACATCACTTGGCAAGCTACCCCAGATGCTAAAGATGTCGAAAAATTAGATAGTGACAAGATTGACTTGAGTCGTGCCGGATATTACACGATTACCTATTGGCATGAATATGGCGATAGCAAAACCAAAATTTCCAATATAGGTCATGTGACCGTTTTGCCAAGTAGAAAAGCCACAGTAATAGTTCATGATGTTACTGACAATAAAGATTTAAAATCGTTTGAAGCTGAAGGTCATGTAGGTGATAATGTGAGTTTTACAGGCTTGAATGATTACTTAAGTGACTTAGAGCAGAAAAATTATCAAGTTGATGATAACCCATTAACTGGTAATAGTGATAAGTTTACTTGGGATGAAGCATCATTGACCTATGTTGTTAAAGTTAGTCATAAACAAGAACCAACTTCATTAGATTATGTTGAAAAAGTAGTATATGTTAAGAATCAAGTCGTACCAACTACTCCAGTTGATAATGGTAGCGATACAACGCTAACGCCATCAACCCCAGAAATAACGGAAGATCATGGACAAACAGATTCGACTGATTCTGCAAAAGATGATCAAAAGGATGAAATAGAAACGGCTCATTTAACAAAAAAAGATCATCATGAAAAACATAGACAAGCTACAGAACATGCTTCCAAGAAACAGTTAGCAAATAAGCCGTTGATTGGTAATGTGGGTTCATCAACTTTAAGAAGAGAATTACCACAAACTGGTGAAAAGAAATCTACTTTGAGTGCAGGTTTTGTACTTGCTGGTTTAGGATTGACTTTGCTTGTAGGAATGTTGTTTGATCCTAAAAAGAAACACTAAAACTGAATAAGGATTAAGTTCGTTAAAGATCGAATCATTTTGGGTTCGATCTTTTTTAGTAACAAAATTTTAAAAAATACACTTATCAAAAATAATTTTTTCGATTTTTTGCGTATTTATATATTAGGGGGTATTTTTGCTCTCAAATCTATAATTACGAGGAGGCAACTTCATGGATTATGAAGTCCCAAAGGAATTCGGCTTTACCGAAGATAAGATCTTCGGTTGGGTCATGGAAAACAAAGAGTTTTGCTTGTATGTGCTTAGAATTATCTTGCCCTTTTTGGAGATTAAAGAGATCGTAGAGTTTAACAAGCAGGATTCGCTAGGCAATGATCAAAGGGAGGCTAAAGATATTCGCTTAGATATCAAAGTAATCGATAAGGATGGTCGCATCTTTGATATCGAGATGCAGACTTCACCAAGCAAGTATCTTGGAAGAAGATTGCGCTACTATCAATCAACGATTGATGGTGCCAAGGTTTTGAAGCCAGGTCATGACTCTCTGAGCTTCCTGATACCTTTATTATCTTCTTGTGTTCGTTTGATCCGTCTGAAGCTTTTTCAAAAGTTGATAATCGTGCCGTCCATTTCTTCAAAACGATTGATACGAAAGACCATGCGTTAGAGTTGAATGACGGCGCTACTAAGGTTAT
>NZ_CAKC01000008.1 GCF_000296855.1 Lactobacillus gigeriorum DSM 23908 = CRBIP 24.85
ACAAAAAAAGCATTTACTGAATGAAAAGATTCAATAAATGCCTCTGAAATATTCGTCAAGTGCTTAACTTAATGACATTGGGTTAATGAGTGTTAACCGTTTTTTTGTGCCATCATACCATATATAAATCCATTTCTTCTTAAAATGCTATAATACTTTTTATAAGTGCAGTTTTGTAGAGTAGTTACATAGAGAAAAGAACCATAAAACTACACTATCTACTTATACCGAAAAGTAAGGGAGTTATTTAAGATGGCAACTAAGTCAAAAGAGCTAAGTATAGAAGATAAGCTATGGCAGACAGCAGATGCTTTACGGGGTAGTATGGATGCTTCGGAGTATCGAAATGTGGTTTTAGGTTTAATCTTTTTAAAGTATGTTTCGGATTCTTTTGAAACTCGATATAAAGAGTTGCTTAATTCAGAGTATCCAGAAGATGCAGAAGATCCTGATATGTACCTTTCTGAAAATATTTTTTGGGTACCTAAAGAAGCTCGATGGGCGTTGATCCAGCGGTCGGCAAAGACACCACAAATTGGTGAAGTTATTGATAGTGCTATGGACGCAATCGAAAAGAGTAATAGCTCTATTCGAGGTGTTTTAAGTAAGAACTATGCTTCTCCAGATATAGATAAGTCTCGTTTAGGAGAAGTTGTTGACTTGATTTCAGATGTAAAATTAATTGATCAACATGCAAAGAATTCTGATGTTTTAGGTCGTGTGTATGAATACTTCTTGAACAAATTTGCTTCAAGCGAAGGCAAAAACGGTGGCGAGTTCTACACGCCTCGATCAATTGTACGTACTTTAGTAGAAATGATTGAACCTTATAAGGGTCGTATTTATGATCCATGCTGCGGTTCTGGTGGGATGTTTGTTCAATCAGATAAATTTGTTCGAGAACATCAGGGCAAAATTGGTGACTTATCCGTGTATGGTGAGGAGTCCAATCCAACCACTTGGAAATTGGCTAAGATGAATTTGGCAATTCGAGGAATTGATAACAATTTAGGACCTCACCAAGGAGATACATTTACTAATGATCTGCATAAAGGTGAGAGATTCGACTTTATTTTGGCCAATCCACCATTTAATGTGAAGAGGTGGGGTGGTGAAAAATTAACAGAAGATGCCCGTTGGAAGTATGGTGTACCACCAGAAGGAAACGCCAACTATGCTTGGATTCAACATATTATTAGTAAACTTGTACCAGATGGTAAAGCAGGATTTGTTCTAGCCAATGGAGCATTATCTACTTCCACCGGTGCTGAAGCTGCAATTCGAAAGGCAATTTTGGAAGATGATAAGATTGATGCAATTATAGCACTTCCAAGTCAAATGTTTTACTCGACGGGAATTCCGGTTTCTTTGTGGTTTATTGATATGAATAAAGAATCTGAAAATGAACGTTCTCGCAGAGGTGAGACTTTATTCATAGATGCTCGAGATTTAGGTGAAATGGTTGATCGAACTCATCGTGCCTTTAATACGAAAGATATAAGAAAGATTGCGGATACTTATCATGCATATCGAGGTACTAATGGGCAAGAGTATCATGATATTGCTGGATTTTGTAAAGTTGCAAAACTTGAAGAGATCGCTAAAAACGACTATGTGTTAACTCCAGGTCGCTATGTTGGACTTGCTGAACAAGAAGATGACGGAGAGTCATATGAAGTTAAGATGAAGCGTTTGACGAGTGAATTGAAGGAACAGTTTGAAGAGAGCGATAAGTTGCAGGCGCAAATTAGGGATGTGTTGAAGGAGCTTGGGTATGAAATTTAGTGATTTTATTGATCTTCATAGGGGCTTTGATTTGCCAAAAAAGAGGAGAATACCAGGCAATGTACCAATTGTTGCATCTACTGGTATAAATGGTATGCACAATGTTTCAAAAGTTAATGCTCCAGGAGTTATTACTGGTCGTTCAGGGTCTATAGGAGAAGTTATATACATTGATAAAGATTTTTGGCCATTGAATACTACACTATATGTGTCTGATTTCAAAGGTAATAATCCTAAATATGTAGCATATTGGCTAAAGCAATTTAATTTAGGTAAGTTTGCTTCAGGCTCAGCTGTTCCAACATTAAATAGAAATATATTATCGAATTTAGAGATTTTAGTACCTTCAAGAAAAGAGCAAGACAAAATTGTAAAATTTATTGATCCTATTGAGAAAAAAATAGATCTAAATAATCAAATAAATGATAATTTAGTTGAGTTAGCAAATACAATTTTTGCAAATCAAATTAGTAAAGATACTACCCAACTATCAAATAT
>NZ_CAKC01000007.1 GCF_000296855.1 Lactobacillus gigeriorum DSM 23908 = CRBIP 24.85
TAATAGCTATGATATGCCCTTTGGGGCTGATGGACCGCTAGGAAAAGCTTACGACTTGGATGCTAAGGTGGTAATGCTAGGTACAGACTATGAAAGCTGTACCGCCTTGCACCTTGCTGATTCAACGATTAATCGCCCACTATTAGAAGAAAAAGCACCAATTGCTGATGAACATGGCAAAGCCAAATGGATTAGCTTTAAAAATGTCGATGAGCTTGATAAGTATGATGATTTTAACGAATTTGGCGATTACTTTGAAAGCAAATTTGCTTCAGCAGTACATAAAGTAAAAATTTATAACGGCTATATTCGCGTGATTCCAATGAAAAAATTAGTTGATGCTGCCAGAGCATACTATCTTGAAAAGGATCGACTCAATGGATGATTTCTAACCTGAAATGCCTATTTTTCTTCTAAAAATGCTAAAATGTTCAGAAGAAAAAGCAATGATAGTTAGGAGCAAAAAATGAATTCGGCTTGGCAAAAATTTCAGACAAATGTTCCGTTACGAAGGTTTGTCGTTTTATTACTAATCATGTGTTGTCTGTTTGAAGTCAGAGCAATGATGAATACCATTTTATTGACTTTTATTTTTACTTACTTGATTGTGCATTGGATAAGACTAGTACAGCGCTATCTACCTAAAATATCTTCCAAGATAATCGTAAGCGTCACGTATATTCTAATTTTGTTAGGTTTGTATTTTGTAATTACCGTTTATATGCCAATGTTGATCAACCAAGTAACGAGTATGGTTCAATCTTTGGTCGAATTTTATAAGAGTGAAAATTTGACGGGATTAATGAAGGATTTTAAGCAACTTGCTAGCAGCAGCGAAGTCATGGCCCAAGTCAAAAATGGCATGAAATTGATGATGCACACAGTAACAAGTGTAGGGAGCGTTACTTTCTCAGTTTTTATGTCGTTGATTTTGAGCTTCTTCTACACGATAGAGCTAAAAGAAATGAAGCAATTTTCAAGTTTGTTTGTTAAGGCAGGCATTCTTAAATGGCTATTTGAGGATTTGGCCTTTTTTGGCAGAAAATTCACCAATACGTTTGGGGTAGTACTTGAAGCTCAATTCTTTATTGCCATCTGCAATACGGTAATCACGTTAATCTGTTTGGCAATCATGGGGATGCCTCAATTGGTGGCACTTGGACTAATGGTCTTTATCTTTAGTTTGGTTCCCGTAGCTGGCGTAATCATTTCCCTGGTACCACTTAGCTTTGTAGCTTATTTAGTAGGAGGCATTCGCTATGTTGTTTATATTTTCATTATGGTACTCGTGATTCATGCGATTGAAGCCTACATTTTGAACCCTAAGTTCATGTCTTCACGGACAGAACTGCCGATTTTTTACACATTCTTGGTTCTGTTGCTGGCAGAACATTTCTGGGGCGTCTGGGGCCTAATTGTTGGCGTGCCAATCTTTATCTTCTTCTTGGATGTGTTAGAAATAAAACCTACCGCCAATAATTGAAAATAGCGCAAATTAAAAGAGGTTGGATCTTAAAAAGTCCAACCTCATTTTTTATCTAGTTGCAAATGCCCAAAGACCATAGCCAATACCGAAAACAATCAATACTGGAATTAGTAAGTAGGCAAAGAAAAGTGCGGTAATTACAATACCAATAATAAAAATCGTTAATTTAATAAATCCTATCCCTAGCTTGAAAAATAGCCATAGAAGAAGGAGTGCAAAAAGTAATGTAAACATATGCTCACCTCCGATGTGAGCATATTCTACAGCAAAAATGAGTCAATCGACAAGAGTTTAATTCGTAAAAAATTCTAAAATTTTCTCTTCAGTTAGTTGGCGTTTTTCTTTCCCCTGAGCGTCTAAGACAATTTTTCCTGAGTTTAAAACAATGGTACGGTTGCCGTATTTCAAAGCATCCCTCAGTTGGTGAGTAATCATGATGCACGTAATTTGTTTCTTCGTGACTACATCGTTGGTTAGCTCTAAAAGATTTTTACTAGTATTTGGATCTAGTGCCGCCGTATGTTCATCCAGCAGCAATAGTTTAGGTTGGCGGATCGTCGCCATTAAAAAACTTAAGGTTTGGCGTTGACCACCTGAAAGGTTGCCCACAAAAGTATTTAGACGTTCGCTCAAGCCATTAGGCAATTGCGCAGTTTTTTCCGTAAATTCTTCCATATGTCGTTCTAATCCGCGCAGCTTTAGACCGCGATGTTGACCTCGTTTGGTAGCCAGCAAGAGGTTTTCAGCGACCGTCATTCGTGGGGCAGTTCCCATCTTGGGATCTTGAAATACTTGGGCAATTGCTTTTGCACGCTTAACTTCAGAAAGATTGGTAATATCAGTTTCGTCTAACAAAATCTGCCCAGTTGAAGGTTTCAAAGAACCATTAATCACGTTTAATAATGTTGATTTGCCGGCACCATTGGTTCCCAGTAAAGTAACAAAGTCGCCATCATGCAATTTGAGATTGAGATCATGAAGGATAGTTTTTTCTTCAGGAGTACCTTGGTTGACAACGGTGGTAATATTTTTAAGTTCTAAGGTCATGGCTTTTGAATTCCTTTCTGTAAGAGCTGTTTAACTCTAAATTTCTTTTGGAGTAGTGGAAGCATTAAGCAAAGGGCTAGGATGATTGCGGATAAGAGCTTAAAGTCATTGGTACTGAAGCCCAATTGTAAGACAAGCAATAGAACCAACCGGTACAGAATACTACCAACGACAACGGCGACTAGTCTAGCAGTCAAGGAAAGATCGCCATATACTACTTCGCCAATAATAATTGCTGCTAGCCCGATAACCATCGTTCCGATTCCCATATTGACATCGGTATAGCCACCATTTTGAGCTAGTAAGCCACCGGCTAAGCCGATCAAGCCATTGGATAGCATTAAACCCAGAATTTTCATGTTATCAGTATTGATCCCCAATGATTGGGCCATTTTTTCATTATCGCCAGTAGCGATGAATGCTTGTCCTAGTTCAGTATTCAAAAATAAGGCAAGGAAAAAGACGACGATAATTGCAAAAATCAGACCAACAACAATTGCTGGAAAGTTGGTAGGTAAGTTTAAGAGCAATTGGTTTTTCATCAAGGTAGCCTGATTTAGTAAGCCAAGGTTGGCTTTACCTAAAATTCTCAAGTTGATGGAGTAAATTCCAGTCATCGTTAAAATACCGGCTAATAGGATGGGAATCTTTCCTTTAGTATAAAGCAAGCCGGTTACTAGACCAGTAAGCATGCCCGCTAACAAAGCTAAGAGCGTAGCTAATAAAGGGTTAAGACCATGGACAATGCTGCTGGCACAGACTGCAGCGCCAAAAGGAAAGGTGCCTTCGACAGTCATGTCAGGAAAGTTAAGAATTCTAAATGAGAGGTAGAGCCCTAAAGCCAAGATTCCCCATAATAAACCCTGGCCAATAGTTGAAGTGATTAGATTCATTTGATAATTCGTCCTTTCTTTTGTGCATCCTTAATCAAGCTATTGGGAATTGCGATATTTAATTTATCGGCTGCTTGTTGGTTAATGACAGTTTCATAAGTATTTACGCGTTCAACTGGGGTTTTAGCAGGGTCAGCGCCCTTAAGCACTTTGGCTGCCATTTTTCCTGTCAATACTCCCATATCGAATTGACTGACAGATTTAGTAATTAAACCGCCGGCTTCAACCATAGTGTCGGCAGCGGGGATGACAGGAATTTTAGCAGTGTTCGTAGCCTTTAGCAAAGTCGCAATTCCGGAAGCTACGTTATTGTCGGTCGGAACGTAAACTGCTTGAACTTTGCCTGCCATAGTTTGTGCTACTTGTTCGATGTCATTGGTTGAGGTAATAGTGTAAGGGATAACTTTGATACCTGCTTTTTCGGCTAATTGTTTGAATAGATGATATTCTGCAGTTGAAGAATCATCGCTAGAGGTGTACATTACGCCGATGGTTTTGATATCAGGGATGATTTTGCGGAATAGCTGCAATTGCACGGCCGTTGGCTGCATGTCTTGCACGCCAGTAACTTTGCCACCAGGATGCTTCATGCTTTTAACAAGGCCAGTTCCTAAAGGATCACTGACAGCACCCATGATAACAGGTGTTTGCCCCGCTTCATTTGCCAGTGCCTGAACAGCTGGCGTTGCAATCCCGATCGTCAGAGCCACATGCTTATTTTGAAATTGGTCGCTCATGGTTTTTAAGTTGCTTTGATCGCCCTGAGCATTTTCAAAATAAATCTTGAGATTTTTACCTGAGTGATAGCCTTCATCAGCTAAGCCTTTAACGATTCCGCGGTGAATCTGATCAAGGGCCGGATGGCTAACTGTTTGTAAAATTCCGATTGCTAAAGTTTGATTTGTTTGCTGGGGTTGCTCATAAAAAAAGGCAACGATTAGAAAAGCAAACAAAGCGATAATTGTTCCAATTAAACGTTTCATTACTTCCTCCTAGAATGTAGCTAATTGTGTGAAGTTCCCTGAGACCATAAAAAAAGCATTTCCTAGCGGAAAATGCTTTTAGTAAAACAAAACCCGCACGCTTTTTCCGTGCGGGCAATGATGATTGAGATTTACCAGCACAGATATGATCTCTAAACAGGTCATATCTGTGCTTTTGCATGTAGAATGACCTAGTGCTGGAATTGCCAACGATTAATTGTTATAAGTTCTACAAACATGATAAATCTCCTTTCGCGATTAATATTTACTTGGGATTTTAATGCAATAAAAATAGTCTGTCTAAGTGTAAAATAATTTGCGGTAAGGTAAAGAACAAATGAAAAAGGAGTCAAATCCCCCTAGGGACTTGACTCCAAA
>NZ_CAKC01000006.1 GCF_000296855.1 Lactobacillus gigeriorum DSM 23908 = CRBIP 24.85
TACAAATGTAGCGCCGGATACGGAACCGTACGTCCGGTGCAATGAGAGGGGCGAGAATTAAACTCCCTCTACTCTATTTTAAAGAAAAAAATAAAGATGTCTTGACATTTAGATTCAAATATTCCAAAATAATATTCAAATGTAGATTTGAATGCTATTTGGAGGAAATCGAAATAAAATGTTAAAAACTATTATTACCAGTGCAATCACATATAGTAGTACCGCTATAGATTTATTAATAATTTTGATGCTCTTCTTTGCCAAAATTAAAGACAAAAAAGGTATTAGAGACATTTATATAGGACAATTCCTTGGATCTGATGTTCTAATACTAGTTAGTTTATTCTTTGCTTTTATATTGCATTATGTTCCTGATAAGCGGTTATTAGGACTACTTGGAATAATCCCTATATTTTTAGGATTAAAGGCTTTAATTTTTGGTGACTCCGATGGTGAAAAGATAGCAAATAAGGAACTGAATAGTAATAATAAAATGAATTTAATAAGAACTCTTATGTTCATTACTATCGTAAGTTGCGGGGCTGATAATATTGGACTATTTGTACCCTACTTCATTAGTTTGACACCATTGAATTTGGTGATAACCTTGATTGTATTTTTGATAATGATTTTCTTGTTAGTTTTTGTTGCTCAAAAGTTGGCTAATGCTCCTACTATAGGTGCGGTTCTTGAAAAATATAGTCGTTGGTTCATAGGATTCGTCTATATTTTTATTGGCGGTTCTGTTTTAATTGAAAATGGATCAATTCAATTTATAATTAATTTATTTAAATAATGAGTGAGGTAATCTTATGGACGTTTTAGATAAAGTTGATATCACTTGTGATCAAACATTAGTAGAAACAGATAAAGTGATAAAAGTTTCAGACTTTCTTGACAAACCAAATATAAAGAAATACTTTTATGCATTATCTAAGATTTCTGATGAAAAGAAATTAAAAATCGTTTTTTCATTGATTGCACAAGAATCACTCTGTGTTTGTGATATTGCATATATTTTGGATTGTAGTATTGCTACTGCTTCACACCATTTAAGAAAGCTTTACGACGAGAATATTTTAGGTCGTGAAAAAAGAGGGAAAATGGTGTACTACTTTATTAAAGATAACGATTTGAAAGAATTATTTGCTCAACTTAATAAATAAAGATGTAATTAATATTTTTACAAAATTGGTTGTTTTGCACGAAAAATCGATACAAAACGTACATTTATATTTTGATCTTGGTCAAAAAAGTTAGTAGTAGAACTACCACATGGGTAACATTTCCCGTTATACTTGAAAATGTTACATATTAACCATAATTAGCTTTAGAAAATCTTAATAATTAAATACATAAAAAAAACAAGTTGATTTTTTTCAACTTGTTTTTTTCTTTTATTCAAGAAGCAAATAATTGCCATCAATGGACATTAATAATGTTCTCACTGCGATTAATTGAATAGAACGGTCATAGATCACAGGTGTTGAGTCTACATATTCTTTGATATTTCTGCTTAATAGATCTGTGTTTACTAAAGCAAGTAATATTTTTGGATCCATTAACTGATTATATAACTTGGTAGTTAACGTTAAACTAACTAAATTACAACTCCGGCAATGGTATTGTAGTTGGCAAAAAAAGATTGCTTCGAATAGTTGTTCCCAGCGTGCGTGCGAACTTCCTTCATTCCGCATGGTAGTAAAGGGGGTACGCTTTTTAAAATGTTCTTTCATTAATATCAAATAGTTATTATCTACAGTTTGATTGAACTCCAATATTCGTTGCTCAAGTAGATTAAGAACATAGGCGTTAGGTGCTACTATTTGATAATATTTTTCAGCAGCTTCGTTTAATTTTACTGAATCAGTTAATTTAGCTAAATCAGTTGTTAATGCAACTGAAAGAGCTTTTCTAATAGTCGGATCAGTTGGATGAAACTTATAATTTTTCCAATTCGAAATTAAATCATCAGATGGTTCAATATCGACGTCATCTTTTAACCCTAGTTTAGCTAATGCTTGGTCAATATGCTCGCGTAATTGAGTATTAGTCCATCCTTTACTTTTAATTGCTTTGCCTAAATTTGTTGTTAATTTCTTTTTATTGTGCTTTGGCATTAATAAATTACCAAAGCAGGCGCCTGCTATTAAATCCTTTCTTGTTAATTTGATTAATCGATATAAGCTTAAAGTAAAAATAGGGGTCAAAAATATTAACGTTTTAAACGCAAAAATGAAATTCGCAAAAGAAAAAAGGTTGATAGATCAATGCTTTTCAGCATTTCTAACAACCTTTTTATTTTTGTCAAAAATGGACAGAGGTACTTCATTCTAATTTTTAGCTGATCAAAGTAGTGTAGATATTGTAAATAAAAAAATTTTTCATTACAGAAAGGAAAATAACTATGGTTAAAAAATTAAATACAATAGTTGATTGCAACAGAGCCTTAATGGGTTCAGAAATTAAGATCCTAGAAATTGGCAATAGAAAAGCTTATAACGATACCGCAAAAGCTAAAGCCGATGTTAAAGAGTTTCCTACTTTTGTTAGAGCTCAAATTGTTGAAGATCCAACAGGTCTTAACACTGATGCAGAATTCCAACTCAAGTTACGCAACGCAGATAATGTTGAAGTTGGTGAAAGACTTACTATTGATCATGGTGGCTACAAGGTAGTCGGTGGTCAGCTGAGATTTTGGTCAAACAAAACTACATATAACGGTAAAGAATGGATCTTTACGAACGTTGCTGTTAAAGGAGATCACATCGATGCATGGCGTTAGGAATACTACGTGTGAGTATTTGGAGAACGCATGTAACTCGGTATTATCCGATGAGCTTTCTTCGTTTACTCAACAGCTACTTATATTGATGTCATTAGCACCGTTAGGAATTATAGTGGTTTTTCCGCTACCATCAGCCTTTGTTTATAACAAAGAAAATTACTACAAGTTGTATGACATTATTTCGATAGCACTATGGCCAGAATATACATGTCCTAGACCTAATGAAATGCACATTGTAGCGCTTGAGGGACGTTCCTTATCTACTGCTCGTGGCTTCTTCTTCCCGAGTAAAAAAGGATATGCTAAGCGTTTGGTAGGTGATATGGATCAAATGGTTAGGTCTTTTGACTTAAGCCAAGGAATACCATTAATGAACGGATTAACGATCCCATCAAATGTTAATTCAATCATCGTTAGTGGCAATTCTGGCAGCGGTAAAAGCCTTAGCGTTCAAGCAATAAGCGAATTTCTGAGAAGAACACCAAATACCCACCTTGTATATATAGATCCAAAGAAGAGCGCTGGTGCTCGGTGGGCTCGTGGACATCCAGAGATAACTTTGATTGTGCCTAATGAAAATGAACGATTAGAGGAGTATCTAATTCGAGTAACTCAATTTCTTGCCAAAGAGGTTAAAAGAATATTCGAAGTGCAGAATAGTCTATATTTGCACTCAAATAAAGTAGATTCAGATGCGGGTGAAATTAAGCAGCCTAAAACTTGGATCATTATTGAAGAGCTAGAAGCTCTTGAAGCCTTTGGTACAAAGAAAGAGCTTGAAGCACTTTTTCACCAATTGTTGCTTATAAGCTTACTAGGCAGAGAAGCATATACAAATCTACTGTTATCGATGCAGGTACCTCGTAATGATATTCTTCCAATACCGATTAGATCGCAGATGCGATGCCGTATACAACTAGGCAGAATTGACAGTTCAACGACTACTTATCTCTTTCCGGATTTAGATCATATCATGATGCCATATAACGGACCAGGCATTGGAATATGCGACATTGACGGGACAGGCGTTCAGCCGATTGCTATGCCCACTATTAATTGCTAAGGAGAAAAATATGATTACATTAACAACTGAAACTCTTAATCCGACATTAAGAAAAATATTAGAAGAAAATCAACAACCTGACTTTTTGATTTGGCTTCAAGAATATTTAGAAAGCTTCGTCCAATTTTTGATCAGTGCAATTGCAACAGCCTTTATTATTGCATTAGCAATTTGGGGTTTCTCAAGAATTGTAAAGTACTGGAAGTCTGATGCAATTAGGTCACATGAAGTTCAACGCTGGTTACAAGTGGAAGCTAGCCAGGGCATTAAAACTTTAGAGTCCAAAGTCAATTGGATAGTTAAAGGCTCGACGGTTAGATTTCACAAAAATCAAGTAATTATCAGAGTACCGACTAAAGCTTGGTGGCAACTTTATGAAACTATTGACTGTCAACGTGAAGTACGTAAAAGACTTGACTCAACTGAATTTAGAGAACTATTGAGTACCCATTATAGTGGTTATCGCTTTGGTGACATTATAGCCAATCGGAATTGCTACATATTAAAAGGTGAAGCTTACTAATAGATTAAGCCAGTCACTTTGACCTACAAGGTCAAAAAAGATGACTGGCTTTGACAAATGTGACAGGCTATAAAGCCTTTAATATCAACGGCTAAGGGCTTGTTTGTTAGCCGTTTTAATATCGTGACATTGTGACAATATTTGAGAGGTGATAATAATTGGGAGAATTAAGATCGCATAATTTTATGTACGTCCAACAGACGAAGTACTTGAAAGTAAAGCCTGAGGAATTTAGTGAAGTTCTTAATGGCATTAGAGCTGATGTTAAGTGGGCATTTATAAAACACGACAAGGATGAAGGTGTGGAAGAACATTATCACGTAATTCTCCATTACGAGCATTCCTCTAGAATAAGCACTGTAGCTAATATCTTTGACGATGATCCGGAAAGGGTACAAATTTGGGATAATCGATGGAATAATGCATGTGGTTACCTCATTCATGCTACTAAGAATTCCGTTAAGGACGGTAAATATCCATACGATGTTAGTGAGGTCACTGCTAATTTCGATTTTGCGAAAAAGATCACAGAAATTCAAAGTAGGGTTTCTGGTGCTAAACAAATTGAAAATGTCATAAAAGAGTATGGAAACGGTGATATTGATCGTGATGAGTTAGAGCTTAAATTGGGCGATGCGGAACTCGCTAAAAATCATATTTGGATTAGTAGGATTGATGACATTCGTGCTCAAAGAAAACATGAAGAATTCTTAAAAGACTTTGAAGGTCATGCTCAAGAAACTATCTGGCTTTGGGGTGCGGCAGGCGTTGGTAAATCTAGATATGCTGATTTTTTAACACAAGGTAAAGAAACGGCAAAACTGGGTTCAAGCCGTGACTACTTCCAGGATTATCACGGGGAATCCTTTGTAATACTTAATGATTTGCGTCCTAACGAGTTTAGCTATGCTGATCTTTTAAGGATTACAGATCCTTACCAGCATGATAAGTCGGCACCTCGTCGATACCATGATCTTAAATTAAATTTGAAAATGTTGATCATAACGTCGCCATATTCGCCCGATGATTTCTACGAGTATTGTAAAGTCAATAATTATCAAATTGATACTTTCGATCAATTGAAGCGGAGAATACACGCTATACATATAACGTCAGAATTTATGAAAGAGGTGATGCCAGATGAATTTGGTCAAGATGATGAATGGCAAGGATTTATGTAAGACATTGGGGATTAGTACAACTCTTCTGTATAAGTTCCGTAAAGCAGGTATGCCTTATCATCAACTACCAGGCGGAAGACCTTATTATTTAGTCGATGAAGTGATTGTCTGGTTGAGAAATGCAGGCTATCGCCAAGAAAAGATTTGGACAAAATAATTAAGAGGGCGGATAATGTAGTAGATCATTATTCCGCTCTTTTTTATAAAAGAGGTTTAAATATGATCAAGAAAATTTCAAAGGGCAAATATAAAGGTCTTTGGTCAGTTAGAATTCAACCAATGATTAATGGTAAGCGTAAGAGTGTTACTAGAAGGGCTAGTAGTAAACTTGAAGCACAAAAGTTGGAAATTGATTTAAAAGTTAAATATTCAAGTTATAAGAATGGTTTGCCAAGTATTACTGATGAATCAAGGTTTCTGGTTGAATATACTAAATTTGTTGAGAAAAAGGCACAGTCTATTACTGCGACAACAAATCGAAGCTGGAAATATTCATTAACTTTGTTAAATGAATACCTTGAACAAGAAAAGAAAGTAGATATTCAGCTAAGAGATGTTGACCAGCACTTCTTTAATGATTTTGGGCATTGGTATCTTAAGAATCATCCTAAAGCAAGCGTTAAAAAGAGTACTGTAATAGATGTAACTTTGGCCCACTTTAGAACATTCTTAACTTTTCTTTTGGATAAGGCGGTTTTAAGTGTTAATCCAATTCCTAGAGGTTACCTTAAGTTGTTCTTTAAGCAGTCTGATTTTAGTACCGGTAGGAAGTGGCACTTATTTTCTAAAGATGAAATTAGTGCGTTGAGGGAAGAATTACTTAAAGAGTATAAAGGAGCTACTATTGCTAACTCTGTATCTAGGTTAGCTTTAATTGTAGATACTTATCTGGGATTACGACCAGAAGAGTTACAAGTGTTAAAGTTTGAGCAACTAGTAAAGTATGAGGGTTCTTACACTTTTAAAATCGATGATAGTTGGTCAGAAAAAGAAAAAAAGCCTAATGGTTCTTTGAAAGACAGACCAAAAGGCGCTTATAGGTATTGTTTGCCAATTAAGAATATTGAAGTAATTGATTTGATTAAAGATTTTCAGATTAAACAAAAAAAGTACCTCGATGAATATGGTTTAAAAAATACATCGGGATACATCTTTCTGAACTTACATAATTATAAATCAATTAGTTCAAATAACCAATTACCGGTAACACAAAAGAGCTTAAATGAAAAATTAAAAGCTGTTTGTAAGAATGCAGGGATTGAAAAACAGAAAGATTCAATTTTAGCTTTGTATTCTTTGAGAGTTTATTTAAGCAGTTTACTAGGTAATGATAATCGCATATCTAATATGTATGCTTGCCAAAGAATGGGAAATACTATTCAAGTTTTTCTTTCAACTTATGTAAAGGAAAATCGTGAATCTTATAAAGAAAATTCTCAACTTTGGAATTGTTAGTTAAAAATGCACTTTATTTGCACTTTGCAAGTATTGTGACTATTAAAAATATTGATATATCAAGGGTGTTGGCTAAAACCTCTGCGCTTCTAGTCAGCATTTATCAAGATCATGTAAGACAATCAGTTTAACTGGTTGTCTTTTTTGTCGGTTGAAAGGGCTACTTACTTTTTCTAAAATTAGCGTTGTAAAGTGAGTTACAATTTTGTAGTAGGATATGAACAATTCTACATTAAATAGAAAAGAGCAAGAAATGACCACAGACAAAATCATAGACCACGTCACTAGTGCAAACGAAATAAAAGCAATTCTAGAAAAATATATCAAGCCCACTGACACTTGCATCGTGCATACGTCTTTAAGTGCTTTCGGCTATATCCCCGGTGGTGAATATGAAATCGTCAAAATGCTTAAAGAACTAGTAGCTCAAGGAAATATCATAATGGCTGCTCAAACTAATGACCTGTCCGATCCTAGTGAATGGGGTGAACCGCCTGCTACAGTTGCCGCCCAAAAGAAAATCAGAGCTACAATTCTGCCGTATAATGCGGAAAAGACGCCAATCCATATGATCGGCCGTACGCCTGAGTACTTCAGAACTAGTGGCGGTGTTAAGCGAAGCAACCATCCACTATATTCAATGTGTGCTTGGGGTAAGGATGCAGAAGCAATATG
>NZ_CAKC01000005.1 GCF_000296855.1 Lactobacillus gigeriorum DSM 23908 = CRBIP 24.85
CGTTGCTCATATTGAGTTCGATAATCAAGCCATAAGGGTTAAAAGACATCATTGCCTCAGTCGCACCGTCAAACGCTTGATCAAGTCTTAAGCCAGTTGCTCCGATTTCTTTGAAAAACTTCAGATCCGAGTAGGAGATGCCGAGCTTCTTGAAGAGTCCTGGAGAAACATCGATAAAGGTTTGGTAGCCCAAACTGTTGCCAAAGTTAATGATTTTTTGGTATTTGGCTTTGGTTTCTTCAACGCTTCCTTGAACTTCCAGCATGCTCATAAATATTCTAGAAAAACCGTATTTATGGCCGAGTTCGAGATACTCGACATCTTTTTGATATTCACTGTGGTCGGGATAGATTGATAATCCCAAGTTGCGCATTGTCATCTTTTGCTCCTTTTATGTCATCGCTTACAATATAAGCTAATTATGGCGAATAATATGCGTAAGTGCAAATGATTAAAAATAAAGTTGATTCGATAAAACATACCAAGATATCAAAATTAATTGAAAAGAGTATAGCTTTTGTCTTTACCTTTTATGTGTATAGAGTAAAATATGTACAAATCGAATAAAACGGTTTCAATTTTATTTTTTAAGGTTAGGTATTGCCATGAAGTTTTTAAATCGCTCGGACAAAGAATTAATCATTCTTAGCTGGCCAATTTTTATTGAATTTCTCTTCAATGTGATGGTGGGAAACGTCAATGTATGGATGATCTCTCACTTTGATGAGGTGGCTGTAGCGGCAGTTGGTGCCTGCAACCAATTTTTTGGCTTATCATATAATGTTTATGGCTTTGTAACCGTAGGTACCCAAATCATGATTGCGCAATTTCTTGGTGCTAAAAAACACAAAGAAATTCCTAAAGTCATGAATACAGCAATTTTTGGCGCAATTGGAATTGGTTTGCTTTTAGGAGCAATTTTTATTCTTTTGCCATACCCATTGCTTCGCTTCTTAAACATTCCGGATGATGTAATTGCAATTGCGATTCCTTATATGCAGCTGTATGGTGCAGGAACGATTATTTTGGCGTTAAATTCTGTCATGTTAGCCTGCTTGAGAACGCATGGCCTGACCTTGCAAGCTTTGATTGTGCCAACGATCGCTAATATTCTTGCAGTTTGTGGAAATTATGTGGCGCTATTTTCACCATTTGGCTTACCTAATTTTGGCGTTCGCGGTATTGCAATCTCTGGCATCTTCGGCCAATTCTGTGCGGGAATTGTGGCAATTTATTTAGTTAAGCGATATGTGAAGTTCAATGTTTTAAAAGTTAACTTTAAACGGTTTTCGGTACCATTTTTAAAACAAATTCTTAAGTTGGGATTACCTTCATCAGGTGAATCAGTTTCTTATTCTGGGGCTCAAGTGGTAGTCACAATGATTGTTGCGACTTTGGGAACTAATGTATTGATCACCAAATCGTATGTTTCAGCGATTACCCAATTTGTATTTTTAACGGCTTCGGCCTTATGTCAAGGGAATCAAATTATTATTGGTCGTACTGTTGGTGCAAAAGATTTCGAAGGAGCATATCAAAGGGGCTTTCGTTCAATGGTGCAAAATGTGGGCATTTCAACTTCAATTTCGTTCGTGACCTTTATTTTTATTACCCCAATTATGCATATTTATACAAATAATCCGGAAATCATTGAGTTGGCACGTTGGGTTTTCTTGGTCGAAATTGTTCTTGAAGCAGCAAGAGCGGTTAATATGACTTTGGTAGGATCGTTAAATGCGAGTGGGGATGTTAGATTTCCGCTTGCATGCAGTTTAACTGTGTTATGGCTAATTAGCTTGCCATTTTCATATTTATTGGCAATTGTCTTCCATATGGGGTTAGTAGGTGTATGGATTGCGTATGCAATCGATGAAAGTTTGCGTGCAATGTTGATGATCTACCGGTGGCATCATGGTACTTGGAGAACCAAAGCACTGTTTGTATAGTTGTTACCACATATTTTCCCTGTGATTTAATTAAATTATAAGTTAAGATGATATTTATTTAACAGAATATGAATGTGAGGGGGAATTAGATGGATAACGACGCGATTGTAATGACCGAGGGTTCATATCGTAGCCAGATAATTAAATTTGCAATTCCGCTATTTTTGGGAAACTTATTTCAACAGATGTATAGTGCTGCTGATTCGTTGGTAGTAGGTAATGTAATTGGGTCGAATGCCTTAGCTGCAGTTTCATCGTCTGGAAGTCTGATCATGTTGTTGATCGGTTTATTTCAAGGTTTAGCGATGGGTGCAGGAGTGGTGATAGCACAGTGTATTGGTGCAAAAAATGATCAACGTACGCGTGAAGCAGTGGCTACAGTGGTTGCTGTGGGCTTTATTTGTGGCTTTTTGTTAACAATCATTGGTGTAGTGTTGACCCCACAAATTCTGATATTAATGGGAACGCCAAAAAGCATTATGCCGGAATCGGTAGAGTTCTTACGGGTATACTTTTTAGGATCAATGGGTTTTGTTATGTACAACACCTTTATTAGTATCCTTCAAGCTAATGGTGATAGTAAGGGACCATTGTATTACTTGATTGCTTCATCAGTTGTAAATATTGCTTTTGATATTATTTTTATCTATTGGCTCCATTTAAGCGTCGGTTTTTCTGCCTTAGCAACAGTAATTGCGCAAACTTTTTCTGCTTTTCTTGCCTATAATAAATTGCGTAAGCTAAAAGGTCCAAGTCGGGTAGATCTGCGCCATCTTAAAATTTATCGGCCAATGTTGAAGCTGACGATTGATTATGGTTTACCATCAGGATTGCAGAATTCGTTAATTTCCGTGTCTAATGTGGTTATTCAATCATATATCAACATGTTTGGTGCACATGCAGTTGCAGGAATCGGTGCCTATACTCGCGTGGAGGGTTTTGCTTTTTTGCCAGTAACCAGTTTTACTTTAGCCCTAACTACCTTTGTAGCCCAAAATCTTGGTGCCGGAAAAATTAAACGAATTAAAGAGGGCGTTCGGTTTGGAGTGATTTTGGCAGTATTGATTGCGGAAATAATCGGCTTAAGCGTATTTGCCTTTGCTCCACAATTGATTACACTATTTGATCCGACGCCTTCAGTGGTTGCTTTTGGTGTTGGACGTGCAAGAGTTTGTGGCTTCTTCTTTTTCTTGGTTGCGATTACGCATTTAATTGCTTCAGTAATGCGTGGTGCAGGGAAAGCGACGATCCCAATGTTGGCAATGATGCTTTGCTGGGTTGTGGTAAGGTTAGCGGTTTTATTAGGTACCAAGCCATTTTTTCAGGATATTCGGATGGCTAACTGGATTTATCCGGCAACCTGGCTCTTAAGTACTATTGTCTTGTTGAATGCTTATCGCCATCTTGATTTTGCTTTAATCAGCCAGCAGACCAGAAAAGAAGCGTAAAATTTTAAACTAAATAATGTCAAACAAGCCAAATTATGATCAATATTTGGCTTGTTTGCTTTTTCAGGTTTGAGTACAATTGTGGTAATAACAATGAAAGCGAGTACATACAAGATGAAAAATTATCTAAGTATTGATATTGGCGGAACAAATTTAAAATATGCTTTGCTTGACAATGACGGTAATATTATTGAAAAAGGTAAGACAAAATCGCCTCATGAAAAAGAAAAATTTTTAGCAACGGTTGATCAAGTAGTTAAAAAATATGCTGAAAAAGATATCAAAGGCCTAGCTTTTTGCGCACCAGGTAAAATTGAACATACTAAGATTCATTTCGGTGGGGCATTGCCATTCCTTGATGGGATTGATTTTGCAGAAATATATAAGGATCTTAATATTCCAGTTGCTGTGATTAATGATGGCAAGGCTAGTGTTTTAGCTGAAAATTGGTTAGGAAATTTGAAAGACTTGCAAAATTGTGCTGCTATTACTCTTGGCTCTGGAGTAGGTGGCGGAATTATTGTTAATGGTCGCTTATTAAATGGAGCCCATTTCCAAGCTGGTGAATTAAGTTTTATGGCTTTGAAGATGGCCAAAGACATGGGCTTTGATAATATTGCGGGAACTATGGGATCGGCAGTCCGCATGGTTAGCCAGGTCAATAAAGCGATCGGCAATGATGATGAAACTGATGGCTTAGCAGCTTTTGAAGCCATCAACTCGGGCAATGAGCAAGCTTTGAAAATTTTACGTTCCTATTGCTGGGATGTGGTTGGAATCATTATCAACATCCAATCTGTAGTGGATTTGACGACAATTGCGATTGGCGGTGGAATTTCCGCTCAACCGATTCTAGTTGAAGAAATTAATCGTGCTTATGATCAATTTTTAGATCAAATGCCAATGTACAAGATGACTTTAACTCGTCCTAAGATTGTTGAGGCCAAATTTAAGAATGACGCTAATTTGTTTGGATCATTATACAACTTGTTGTTGCATGTTAATGGTGAAAAACTATAATGACCGAAAAAAATCTGCATGAAGTTGTAATTCCAACCGATCCCTTAAATGTTTGGTATTTTGTTTTTCACGATAATAAAATACCGTTTTATATCGCTCCGCATTGGCATCGTGGGATTGAACTAAGCTATACGATTAGAGGAAATGTTGATAATTTTCAAATTAGTGGAAAAAAATATAATCCTAAGTCTGGAAAAATCTTGATTGTTAATTCTCAGGAAATTCATTCGATTAGAAATCGTTCTGGAGAACATGATTTAGCTTTATCAATAATATTTCCATATAGTGTCGTCTGCATGCTGTATCCGCAAATCAGTGAGGAGATTATTGCTATCAATGATCCAACTAGTTTTACTGATCTGCAAAAACAAGCCTATGTTAAATTGCAAGGATTGTTGACGGAATTTACTAATTTGTATTTTGTTGATAGTAAGCTCAAGAATGTTCGCATGCAGGCAATTGTTGATGAAGTACTATTTATCATTCTTAGCAATTTTATGACTAAAAAGCCCAGCCAAGAGCAAATTGGTCAACGTAAGATTTATGTAATTAATCGTTTGCAGGCAATAACTCAATACGTAAATAATAATTATAAAGAAAAACTATCTTTAGCTATTCTAGCAAGAGAGTGTAATATTTCCAAAGAATACTTATCTCGCTTTTTCAAACGTGAGATGGATTTAACGATTGATAATTATATTAATAATGTAAGAGCTCAACATGTTCATCATGAGTTATTAACAAGTAAAGATAGCCTTACAAATATTGCCTTAAATAATGGATTTTCTGGTTTAAGGACGATGAATCGAGCCTTTGAAAATTTATATGGAATTACTGCTTCAAACTTTCGAAAAAATATTAAATATTAGCAAAAAAGATCAATGTGCGCCTTATTTGCGTTAACATTGATCTTTTTGTTTTAGTCTGATTTAGTTAATATAAATTTGTAAATTGAAAGCGCAATCATGTGAAAGGAGGAAGATAAATGGTTGATGTCAAGATCATCGAAGCAGTTAATGCAATGCGAGAGGCTTGTAAACTTAGTGATGATAAAAGAGACAGCGGGCTACCACATGACATACCCGAAGTAATTAGGTATGACGATCTAAAATATGGTGAAGATCCAAAGTGGAATTTGCTTGATTTATATTTACCCAAGAATGTATCTGGTAAAATTCCAGTGATCATTAATATTCATGGTGGTGGCTGGGTCTATGGAACAAAAGAAACCTATCAATACTATGGATTAGGGATGGCTAAACGAGGGTTTGCTTTTGTAAATCCTAATTACAAATTGGCTCCTGATGTTCAGTTTCCTGGTGAATTAGACCAAGTAGATCAATATATGCATTGGGTGGCAGATCATGCTGATGAATATAACTTAGACAAAAATAATGTATTTATTATTGGTGATTCTGCAGGTGGCCAAATGGCAGAACAATATGCAGTTGTTCTAACAAATAAGGAATACCGTGAAAAAATCGGGTATAAATTAACAGATTTAAAAATTAGAGCAATTGCGTTGAATTGTCCTGCAACTTTTGTTCTTGATCCAGGTATGATCTCTGGAGCAGTATCTGCATACTTTACTCATGAGATTCTTAATGATCCAAATTTAAAAGATCTCTTAAATGTTGAGAAATATATCACTAAGGATTTTTTGCCTACATTTATTGCTACAGCTAATCAAGATTTCGTTCGCGATTGTTCAATAAGATTGGATGGATATCTGCGAGCAAAAGAAGTCGAAGTAATTCAAAAATCTTGGGGAGATCTTGAAAACCCAAGAGCTCATGTATTTATGATTAATCAACGGGACGAGTTAGCCGATCTTGCAAATGATGAGGAAGCAAAATTCTTTAAAGATCATATGTCATAAAGGATGGTTCCACAATAGGAGAGAAAAAATGAGTAATGCATTTGAAAAATTTCAAACTGGTTTACAGAAAGTAGTTGGACCGTTTGCAAATAAAGTGGGGAGTAGCAAATATATCAAAGCATTAACCGAAGGGTTTATGTGTACGATGCCAATTACCTTAGGTGTTGCTGCGATAGCAGTTTTATCTAATTTACCAATTGCACCTTGGGTTAGTTTCTTAAAGAGCACAGGTTTATATCAAACAGGTCAAGATGTTGTAGCTTTGACTTTATCATTGATTGCTATTTACGTAGTTGGTGCTATTGGATACTGCTTTACAAGAGATTTAAAAGAAAATGGAATCGTAGGAGCAATTATTGCTACAGCTTCATTTATTGTTTTGATTCCGATCCAAACATTTAATACCAAGGCAGGTGCAGTAACTGCTTTAGGAACTAAATTTATGGGTAGTGATGGTATTTTCGTTGCTATTTTGATTGGTTTATTTATTCCAAGATTATACTGCTATTTGATGAGCAAGAACCTTCAATTAAAATTACCAGACACTGTACCACCAATGGTAAGTAAGTCATTAACACCAACATTTGTTTCTATGATTATTTTTACGATGTTATTCTTTGTAAAATATGCATGTACTTTTACACCATACGGCAACTTGTTCACAATGATTGCTACTTTAATTGGTCAACCAATTACTAAGTTAGGGGCTTCTCCACTTTCATTGATCATCGTTTATACAGCCATGAACTTAGTTTGGTTCTTTGGTATTCACCCAAATACTATTTTAATTCCTTATATGCCAGTATTAATGGCTGCAGGTACTGCTAATACAGAAGCATATCTTGCAGGAAAAACTTTACCTTTCTACGCTTTTGCTATCGTAAGTACATGTGTTTATGTTGGGGGATCAGGTAACACTTTAGGACTTTGCCTTGCAACCTTATTTGCCAAATCTGACAAGTACAAGGCAATGAGAAAGCTTGTTATTCCAGCTAATATTTTCAATATTAATGAACCGGTAATCTTCGGATTCCCATTAGTTTTGAATCCAATTTACCTATTACCAATGGTGCTTTCATCTCTAGTAACAGGATTTATTGGTTGGATTGCAGTAGGAATTTTGCCAATTCAATTTAACCCTACAATTTCAATGCCATGGGTAACACCAGGTTTTGTTACTGCCTTCTTTGCAGGTGGTATCTGGTTATTCTTATTATGGATCTTGTGCTTATTAGTTCACTTTATAATGTATCTTCCATTCTTCTTAATTGATGACAAAAATGCATTAGAAGCTGAAAAAGCAAATGTTGCAACACAAGTAGCTTAACTTTAAACTAAAATAATCCTCAATAATAGTTCGTTAATAATCCTCAAATAGATCCAAATAAATGACCAATGCCTCTCTTGTCATGACATTGGTCATTTTGTGTAAGTAATAATTCATTTATCAATGAAAACGCAAACATATATACTTTATATAGTACGTTGGAAAAATTAGAGAAAGGAAACTACCGATGACTTTACCAAAAGACTTTTTATGGGGCGGAGCAACCGCAGCTAATCAATATGAAGGTGGCTATTTATCAGGTGGAAAGGGCTTAGCAATTACAGATACCATCACAGGAGGTGACGGAATTAAAGGAATTCCTCGTTACATTACAGTTAAATTAGCTGATGGTACTAAAACAAAATTAGCCCGTGGTTTTGACAGTGAAGTTCCTGATGGAGCAGTAGCTTATGTCGATGAAGACTTGTATTATCCATCCCATGTAGCAACCGATTTTTATCACCACTACAAGGAAGATATCGCTTTAATGGCAGAAATGGGCTTCAATGCTTTTAGAATGTCAATTAACTGGACAAGAATTTTTCCTAATGGCGATGATGCTGAACCAAATGAAGAGGGCTTAGCTTTTTATGACCAAGTTTTCGATGAATGTCAAAAGCATCATATCGAACCAGTTGTAACAATGAATCACTTCGACTGTCCTTTGAACTTAGCCGTTAAATATGGAGGTTGGACAAACCGCAAGGTGATCGATCTGTTTGCTAAGTATGTAGAAACAATTGTTACTCGTTACAAAGATAAGGTTCATTATTGGATGACTTTTAATGAAATTAACTTTGTTCGTGATTACAGCAATCTAGGAATCACAGCCTCAAAATCAAATCCACAACGTCAAGCTCAAGCAATCTATCATGTGTTACTAGGTAGTGCTAAAGCTGTTAAATTAGTTCATAAACTGGCACCAGATGCTAAAGTGGGAATGATGATTGCTTATATCTTGCAATATCCATATAGCTGCAATCCAGATGATGTGGAAGCACAAATGGAATTTTCACGTGACTTCAGAGATTTCTATCTTGATGTCCAATGTCGAGGTAAATATCCAAACTACAAACTCAAAGAATTGGAAAGACAAGGTATTGTATTAAAAAAACAACCAGGAGATGATCAGCTTCTTGCAGACGGTGTTGTTGATTATATTGGTTTTTCATACTACAACTCAATGGTAATCGCTGCTCACCCAGAAGGCGAAAAAACCGGTGGTAACCAAATGGGCGGTGTGAAGAATCCATATCTCAAGACTAGTGAATGGGGTTGGCCAATTGATCCTAAAGGATTGAGAATCACGCTTAACCGGTTATGGGATAAGTACCAAAAACCTTTAATGATTGTTGAAAACGGTTTGGGTGCTGAAGATAAAGTCGAAGAGAATGGTGAAATTAATGATGATTACCGGATTGATTATTTGAGAGCACACATTGAACAAATGAAAAAGGCTGTTGAATATGATGGAGTCGACTTGATGGGATATACGCCATGGGGATGCATTGACCTTGTTAGTGCAGGAACCGGTGAGATGAAGAAGCGTTATGGCTTTGTTTATGTTGATATGGATGATAAAGGACACGGAAGTTTAAATCGTTCAAAAAAGAAGTCATTCTATTGGTACAAGAAAGTCATCGCTTCAAATGGTGAAGATTTAGCATAATACAAAGAAAGAATGCCTAAAAAACTCGTATTTGTTAGTTTAAAACTAATAATACGAGTTTTTTAATATTGCTTTTTGTAATAGTTGACTATTAAAGATAGATATTTATAATAGTAGATTTTTTTCTCATAATAATAGATGAAGTGATAAAAATGACTACAGAACACGAAAAATTATTGAACGGTGAAGATTATGATTATCGAGATCCTGAACTACAAGAAATGTTAGGAAGTGCCCGTTCTACAGTTCGAGAATTAAATAAAACTTTAGATATTTCTACAAGACAAAAGCTAATGAAACGTTTGTTTGCTAGAGTTGGTGAAAATACTATTATCAATGGCCCGATCTCGGTGCTTTATGGAAAACATATGACTATCGGCAGTCAAGTTTTTATTAATGATGGCTGTCGTTTCCAAGATTCAAACTTAATTGAGCTGGGAGATCGAGTAATTGTTGCGCCAGATGTTAAATTCTATTGTGGGCAACATGATTTAGATGCAACTAAACGCTATGACCAACGTGATGGCCAGCCAAGATTGATAACTACTACAGCACCAATTAGTGTTGGTAGTGACACTTGGATTGGTGGCAATGTAACAATCATTGGTGGTGTCAAAATTGATAACAATGTAATTATTGGTGCTGGTGCTGTGGTAACCAAGGACATCCCTGATAACAGTATTGCAGTTGGCGTTCCTGCTAAAGTAGTAAAGAAATTACCAGAAATAAAGGAATAACAATGTAAGTATCAGAAGCATTAAGAACTAGAATTTCAACCAGAAAATTTACGAATAAGACGATTTCATTGGATACTTTAAAGGCAATTGTTGATAAAGCTAGGAAAGCCCCATCATGGGTTAATTCACAACCATATACGATATACCTTGCGATGGGTGAAAAACTTGAGGCCATTCGTAATTTACAAGAAAAGCTTGAAAAGGGTGGTCAAAAAGGGAATTCGGAATTACCAGTAATGGCAAGAAATCTTTAGTCTGAACGTGCCCAGAAAAACATGAAATATTGGACGGAGAACTTAGGTGAAGCTCAACAATACATGGGACCATCTTCTGCTAGATTGTATGATGCTCCGGCAGTTGTCTATTTGACACTTCCAGAAGGATATTCTGATTGGTCGCTTTATGATTTAGGATCGTTGGGAAATAGTATCATTCTTTCAGCTACGGCAAGAGGCATTGCGTCCATGACTGCATATCAGTTCGTAAAATATCCAGAAATGCTACATCAAGAACTCGAAATTCCAAAAGTTGAAAAAATAATCGTAGGGATTGGTCTTGGCTATCGAGATGAAGATACAAAGGTGAATGAAATTAGATCCAGTAGGAATAGATTGGAAGAAGTTTTGAAAATTAGAGTTTAAATGATTAGACATCAGCTATATAAATTATGATTAGCTACCTTTGTAATCAAAAAAGCGATCTCTTTAAACTAAAGGGTTCAAAAAGAGCGTTATTGCTTCTGTAAATAAATCGATATGCTAAGCTCGCAAGAAATAGTCTACGAGCTTATTTTTTGCGTGGATTTGAGCAAAAATTGATCGGCATATTCATGTAAAATATAGTGGTTTAAGCTTCTTGTAAAGAATCGGTTTTCGCTTCTGCGATGAATTGCTTTAATTCATCGTCTGAGAAGTATTGGCCATACTCATTCTTGGCTTTAATAAAAATCGTTTTGACGTCGAGAGACAAATCGATAAGCACACCAATCAGTTTCTTAACTCCTGCGCGAGTTGCAATTTTCGCGCCAATCTCTTTGCCTCTTTTTTCTCCGACTTTCTCGCCATCTTCACGACCGCTAATTCTGGCATCCATGATCTTCATCTCGTAGTCCATGATATCTGATCTCCTGTCTTGATTAAGTTCTTTAATTCGTTTTTGAGCCCAAATGAAGTGCTCATTTAGACTGACTTCTTCATTGTTCATCAACTTCGCTAGCTCTTTAAGTTCCTTGCTTTCACCAGTGAAGTCGCCTTTTGAGTTAATGATAACCTTAGTAGCGCCGTCAATCAACTCTAACGCATGGTCTTTCGTATCAATCGTTTTGAAGAAATGAACTGCACGTTTATCAACCTTTGAAAAAGCTTCAGACGGATCAAACGAACACAAGAAGATAATGAAAGTGTCAGGTAGCTCATAATAATCATGACCTGGCTTAAGAACCTTGGCACCATCGATCGTTGATTGATAGTAGCGCAATCTTCTTCCAAGATACCTGCTTGGCGACGTTTGCATTTCAATATCAAAGATGCGCCCATCCTTATCGACTACTTTGATATCAAGTCTGATATCCTTAGACTCCCGCTGATCATTGCCTAGCGAATCCTGTTTGTTAAACTCTACAATCTCCCTAATCTCCAAAAAGAGGAGGATGATTCGTAAAACATACAAACAGAACTCTTCGTTTTCCATGACCCAACCGAAGATCTTATCCTCAGTAAAGCCGAATTCCTTTGGGACTTCATAATCCATGAAGTTGCCTCCTCGTAATTATAGATTTGAGAGAAAAATACCCCCTAATATATAAATACGTAAAAAATCGAAAATTCTATTAATTATTTTCAGAAAATTGAAGAAAAAACGGTTTCTAGTTATTTCAAATGCTAGTATAGGAAACATAATAACTTCAAACTTAGCTACACCATTTTTATCATTGCTTTTCCTTAAACGATTTTTAATATTAGTAATCGCTATCAATAGTATAATTAAATTACAAGGAAGGTGATATAAATGAAAGAAAGGATTATCTTTGCATGTGCTTCTATGCTTGGTGCAGCGCTTCTTTTTAGCAGACCGGCTCAAGCGTCTTCAGATAAAACTATTACAATTGCCCCAACTTATGATGGTAAAGTTTCATTGCTAGACAAAAAGGGCAATTATATTAGTAACAAAAATGTCAGATCTAATAAAAGTTACCGTTATTATGGCAAGCCATTAATCATTAAAGGTAAAGCTGTTTTTATAGAGAGAGTACTAGATTTAAACACTTATATTGGAAAAAATATCTATATTCCTTTAGGCGATGGAGGATATGTTAAGTCTGAGAATGTTACAAGTTCGTATGAAAAGGATGGCAAGATTTATCTATCGATTAGGAAAAATTCCTATATTTATGATAAAAAAGGCAAACGGATCAAGAATTATCATGGCCAAAGCTATCTGAAGGCTGGCAGCAATTTTCAATATAGAGCGAAATTAGCGTCTACTTATAACCCCATGGTCTTATACAATATTGGCAAAGGTCACTATGTCAATGCACAATACGTTTCCAAGGTTGATGGTAAAGGTGTTGTTAGACTAAATCACAACGCATATGTCTATGATAAAAAAGGTAAACGCGTTGGTAAAACTGTTTTGGGCATAAACACCCTTGTAAAATATGTTGGAAAATGGAAAAAGGCTACAAAAAATAGTGTAATTTTTACGCTTAAGTCAGATAAGAAGGATACTAGTTATACTTTGCCAACCAAGAAAATAAAAGGCACTACTTATGTTGCAATTGGCAAGAATGCATACGTCAAAA
Organism: Lactobacillus gigeriorum DSM 23908 = CRBIP 24.85; assembly: GCF_000296855.1. Taxonomy (GTDB): domain Bacteria; phylum Bacillota; class Bacilli; order Lactobacillales; family Lactobacillaceae; genus Lactobacillus; species Lactobacillus gigeriorum. The sequence continues at coordinate 12,827 of NZ_CAKC01000005.1, forward strand.
CAGTTAATCTCGAATTGCTCAATGGTCGTACTATTATGGCTAAAGGGCCAATTAAACTAACGGTTAAGCATGATCAGGCTGCATTGGATAGCAAATTAAATCCAACTACTAAGATTTACCGCCATAGTCAAAAGCTTATTTCTGATTACGTTGTGTCCTTTGGTTATGGGGATATGCAGGGAATCTATTATCATATCAAGGGAACTAATTATTATCTTGATTGGGGTCCTGGAGAAGAATATCCTGATAATAATGTTACCGACCAGGAATCAGCAAACTTTTCCGTTAGACAGCATATGCAAGACAGTAGCTATCTTGATAAACACTACACAATGATTAGTTTTAATAAGACTGTACCAACGTATGATGCAAGCGGGAAAGTTACGGGTAATTTGAAAAGATATGGTAGTAATTATGTAGCTGATCAAGCCCGGTACATTTGGAATGATTCTGATAAGAAAGCCGAATTGTACTATCATTTGACTACTGGTGTTAGTGAGCCAGAGGGTGATGAAGACCCAGCTAAAGGAACATGGACTCCTTTTAACATTTATGTTAAAGCTAGTGATGCTTTTCTTGTAACTGGTCTTAAGCTTAAAGCAAGCAATACCCTTCAAGAAGCAGAAGCTACTCATGATCAAACTGTGACTGAAACTACTAAACAACAGGTGGATTCGCTATTAGCTAAGGTAAATTCAGTAAAAGCGAGTGATGAATATCGTTTAAGTAGTTTTGAAATGAGAAAGAATTATGATCAGGCAGTAGCCGCATTAACCAAGGCCAAGGATAATAGTCGAACAAGTCAATCAACGGTGTCGACCTTGCTTGATTATGTTCAGAATGTTCAAAAACAGCTCGATGGCAAGAAAATAAAAGTTAAGGATGTCAATGATCTATCTAAAGTTGAAGCAAATGCAGTTTTTTCTTTAATGCAGAATGTTAACACTGGCGATAAGATGCGTGTGACAATTTATACTGACTTTGCAAGCAAGTCAGGTCGATATCAAAGTGGTTTTAAAAACAGCCAAAGATCGCACTTTGTTTTAATTGATGCTAATAGTAAAAAGCATGATTTAAATGTTAGTGATTATGCTACTGATTAGATCGATTGACTAGCGAGTAAAAAGTAAAAAAAGCAAGCAAAAGAGCCTGGAAGAATCTCCAGACTCTTTTGCTTCTTATTGAGCTTTTCCTACAAAATTCTTTCGATCTAACTTTGGCGCAGTAATAGGTTTTCCAGCCTTAGTTTGATCTTCGATATATTTAACGAAAACATCTGTATCAACGCCAGCAGTACCAACTTGCTTTGCTTCTTTAAATTGATTGAAGAAGTCGCCACCGCCTTTAAGAAATTCATTGATCACCACGTTGTATGACTTGTTTAAATCTAATCCCTTACCATCATTGGTGTAAATTTTTGTAACCTTATAGGGTTGAGTTTTATCATCGTTACTAGTGAAATCATATTTCAATCCTGACACTAATAAGTAGGTGTGATGTCCAGCACCATAATTCTTGTATTGTTGATTTAGTACATCATAAATTTGTTGCCCTGTCATGGAAACAATGTCTAAAATGTTTCCAAAAGGCTGCACATCTTGAGCAGCTCCCCAAGTAATTGATTTGTCAGGTTTAACAGCTAAACCGGCTCTAACGCCACCGCCATTAGTCATTGCAAAATCAACTGTGAGTCCTTGTTTTTGGCCTGCTTCTTTACCAGCAGCCAGTTGTGAATCAGTAACCAAGTCTCCAGTTTCATTTTCGTCATATTGATTGTTTTTATCACGACCAGTTAGGCTTTGAGCAGTAGCTGCTTCGCCGATCTTTTGATTTACGATTAGTGAAGTACGTTCATCTGCATCTTTAACGATCGCTGCTACTTTGGAATTATCCTTGATTGTAGGGTCTTGTTGTGATGACATAACAGGGAAGACATGACCAACTAAACTGTTCTTAGCAAAATCATGGGTCTTTGGGTTTAAGTAGCCGATAGCATCTTCATATGCTTCACCGGAGTAGATTGATTGTAATAAAACTGTGTGACCTACTTTAGCATTGGCATATTGATGTGAGTGAGCTGCTAAGTACAAATCAACAGAGTTCTTAGGATCGAGCTTATATAGTTTTTGTAAGATATCAACGGAAGGACCAGTTGTAGTTGCTTGGTTGGTGTTACTATCTACTGTGCTGGCTACACCGGTATGAGCTAAAACGACAATTGCTTTAACGCCTTTTTTGCGTAAAATACGATCATATTTTGCGATTGCAGTTGCTTCGTCCAAATATTTATATGGGTGATAATTTTGATAAGTCGTTAGGGTAGGCATGGTATTAGTTAGGATTCCAATAAAACCTACCTTAACTTTTTGTCCGTTTTTACCTTTTACTGTTTGAATTACGTATGGCTTGAAATTAAATGGTGCTTTACCAGTTTTCCGATCAACCACATTTGAAATTACAATCTCCAAACCGGATTTTTGATGAGGATAATTCATTTCGGCGGAATTATACTTCTTAGTTGGTTTCCCACCTACAACGATTCTGTGAAATTCGCCTAAGCCTTCGTCAAATTCGTGGTTACCTAGGGTACCAAGCTTGAACTCCATTGCTTTCAAAACGTGCATTGTAGATTCATCTTGTAATAAGGCTGAGTTGGATGGGGATGCACCTACCATATCGCCTGATTCGACTCTAAAAGTTTTTCCGTTTTTGGCCATCTTTTTAAAACTAGCTTGAGCACTATCTAGATATGACGCTAAACGAACCGCTCCTCCAGCGTTTTCATACTTGGTGTTGCCAAAAGTAGCATTTCCAGTGCGTTCCAAGCCCCCGTGGAGGTCGTTTATGCCTAGGAACTGAACGGGAATATCGTGTCGATATTTTTTGACGCTTGCCCAAGTTGATTGTTCGGGTTTAGCAGACGAATAAATCTTGGTAACAACTCTTACATTATTAGCTGCTTTAACTCTCTGCGAGGGGGAGATAAATCCCGCCAAAGCTGAAAATGCGAGTAAAGTTGCTGATGCTTTTAAAAAATCTCTAGTGTGGAAGTTCATAAATTTCTCCTTGTTATAGCTATTACATTCCATATTATAATCCGTATAATTTTTAAGTAAACAGTTAAATTAGTTCGTTATATATTATGAAAGTCTAGCTAATACTGTTAGATTAATATGTGTAGCGCATTCAAAGACAAACAATTTTTCGTATTAAAAAAGCACTTAATAACAATAACGCTATAAAGTGCTTAATTTGATCATTATTATCTCGACTAATCTGCCGTAGTATACTTTTTCACTGCTGGAACAATTTGTTCGCCAAGCATGTATATCGTGTCCATCACTTTTTCAAAAGGTAAGCCACCAAAATCGATTTCCGCCATGTATCGCTGATTATTAAAGTTCTCATGTTGATATAAAATCTTCTCTAGTATTTCTTGAGGGCTACCAATAACCATAACATCATCTGGTTCTGTGCTGTGTTCAAATAACCGCTTGTTAAAACCATTACCATTTGCTAATTCAAGTCCTTGATTTAAGTATGGATAAAATTCTTCTTTGGCTGTTTTGGCATCTTTGGCAGTGTATAACAACCCTGCAGTAGTTAATGGATAATCATCAGGATTAAAACCACTAGCTTCTAAACTATTACGCCAAGCATCGACCGATCTTTCGAAAATACGAATGTCGCCACCAAGCATGGCAATCATCATGGGCACACCCTTTTTTCCTGCTTTGATAGCACTAGCAGCAGGTCCACCTACAGCACGCCAAATTGGCATTTTACCTTCCAAAGGTCGTGGTAAGATTTTTGCATCTTCAAGTGAAGCGCGGAATTTTCCGCTCCAAGTTACGCGTTCGTTTTCATTGATCTTCCGGAGTAAATCAAATTTTTCTTCAAAAAGTTCTTCGTAATCTTCAACGTTGTAACCCAGCAACTTAAATAAGCCAAGTCTAGATGCCCGACCTGCAGTAATCTCAGCTCTACCGCCAGAAATCAGATCTAATGTTGCAAAATTTTCATAGATCCGCACTGGATCAGATGTAGAAGCAATAGTAGCTGAAGATCCAATCTTAATGTACTTTGTTTGCTGAGCAATGGCGCCAAGGATTACTGCATGAGCTTGGCTTACGAAATATTCTTGATGACTTTCACCTAAGTTAAAAACATCAAGACCGGCTTCATCAGCTAGTTTTGCCATTTCAATAATTTCTTTAATTCTTTGATGTGGGGAAATCCGCTTGCCAGTATGTGCGTCAGGCATGTGTTCGCCTAAAGTATAAATGCCTAATTCAAGTCCTTTGCTAGGATCAATTCTAAAATCTTTCATAGTCATAATGTCTACCTTCTTTCATAAAAAAATATTTTTACTTACTTTTTGTAAGTAAAATTATATAAGATCTTTTATGAAAACACAAGACCCATGATAAAGAGCCAAGAAATCCCTATATAAACCAGCAGGGCAATAGATTTTCACAAAGAAAATAGGAGCTTTTGGCAAAAAAATCCAATTTTTGAGTTTTTTTAATTGTCATTTCACAAGTTATGTGGTTATAATAGTCAATGTAATAAGTTGATAACGCTTTCATAGAGAGTTAAAAATTAGAAAGTAGGAATAACATATGAAATACAATGAGTTAACTGCACAAGACATCGAAGCTTTACATGCCTTTATTTCAGATGACGAACGTTTCATTACCGAACCAACTGAGCACTGGGATCACGACCAATTCAAAGTTGTTCGCGCTATGCCAAAATTAGTTATTCAACCTGTAACTAACGAAGAAGTTCAAAATGTGGTTAAATATGCTAGCGATCATAAGATTCCTTTAGTGCCAAGAGGTAATTCAACTGGTTTGATGGGTGCAAACTTAACTATTAAGGGTGGTATTTCATTGGATATGGTTAAGATGAACCAAGTTCTTGAATATGATCCTGATTCATTAACAATGACTGTTCAAGCAGGTATTAGATTAAGAGACCTTGAAGGTTATCTTGCTGACAAGCCATTTACTTATATGCCTGCACCTGCAATGCACTGGGCAACTATCGGTGGTAACGTTGATACTAACGCTGGTGGCTTGAAGGCAGTTAAGTATGGTGTAACTCGTGAACACATTCGTGAAATCAAGGTAGTTTTGACTGACGGTAAGCTTTACAAATTTGGTGCAAAGGCAGTTAAATCAGCTTCAGGTTACTCATTGAAAGATTTAATTATTGGTTCAGAAGGTACTTTAGGTGTTGTTACTGAAGTTACTGTACGTTTGGTACCACGTCCAAAGAACAGCATTAACGCAATTATCCCATTCCCAACCTTGAACCAAGCAATCAAGTCAGTTCCTGCAATTTTGGCATCAGGTGTTATTCCAACTACTGTTGAGTTTATGGGACGTAAGGTGCTTGATCTTTGGGAAAACTATTCAAATCAAGAATTCCCAATTAAAGAAGGCGATGGCTTCATTATTGTTGGTTTAGATGCCTTCACTGAAGCAGAAATTCAAGCTGAATTACAAGAAATTCTTGAAGTTGTTAAGGGCCTTGGCGCTGGTGAAGCAGTTGTTCTTAACGCTGAAGATGAAAAGGCTAAGTTAATTTGGAAAGCACGTGAAGAATTACTTTTGGCCATCCAAAAATCAACTCCAAAGATGGATGAAGTTGATGTCTGTGTTCCAATCAACAAGATTCCAGATGTTTTGAATAGAATCGAAGAATTAGAAAAAGAACTTAACATGAGAATTCCTAACTTCGGTCATGCTGGTGATGGTAACTTGCACATCTACCTATGCTCAGACGATCAAAGTGATGAAGATTACGAAAGAAACTCACACACTGTTATTTCAGAATTGTTCAAGTTAACTAAGGAACTCGATGGTAACATGTCAGGTGAACACGGAATTGGTTACGCTCGTAAAGACTTCTTCGATGACTTCTACGGAAGAGACTACACTGATATGCTTCGTAAGGTAAAGAGCTTATTCGATCCTAATGGAATTATTAACCCTGACAAGATCTTCCCACTTGAACCAAAGGACTAATTGTTCTACATATTGATAAATTTAAAGCTGGTTGTCAAAAGACAAACTGGCTTTTTTGTTTCATTCTTAAGAATTTATAAAGACTGCTTTTTTCAAAATAAAAATTGATAGATTTTGCGTATCTAATAAATAAGGGCTTTTGTCCTCACTTTATTATTTTGAAGAAAGTAGGTTTATAATGGACGTAGAAAAGGATCTTCCTTTATCTAATGATTTAGTTTTTGGTAAAGTAATGTCAAATAGGGAAACGTAAATGGTGCTGTCCAGGGCTACATTGCTGCAATGAATGGCGATTTTAGTTCAGATGTACCTTTGGTTAAAGCTGTTAGAAATGATCTCGAGAAAATCTCTCACAATAGAATAGAGGTGGCGAAGATTATGGATCTAAAAGAAAAACAGAAGCTACGTGATGAATATTTTGAAAAGCAGGGTCAACAAGACGAACGCAAAAGGAATTTAACTAAAGCGATTATCAGTTTGAAAGCAGAAGGAATGGATTACCAGGTTTTGAAGCGAATTGTAATTTCCATGTTTGGCGATGAAATTGATGCTCAAACTATAATAAAGACCGTTAATAACATTTTTCAGAGAACTGATTAGAATAGGTGATCAATAATCATGAAAAACATCATTGAATCAAATTATCAAAGATTATCAATGATGTTTTTTCTATATAAGTCAAATTTGTTGACAAAAAGTAAGCAGATCAGTAACATATTTCTTGTTGAAAAATTTAACAAGTTTGGTTGGAGGTAAACATGAAGATTAAAACCATTGTTGCGACAGTTATGACTGCATCTGCTGCTTTGATCTTGGCAGCTTGTGGTAATAACAATACTCAATCAAGCAACTCTACTTCAAACAAGGTAATTAATTCAGAAGTAAACGCTGAATTACAAACTTTGGATCCAAGTAAATATTCAGATTCATCAAGTTCTGAAGCAATTCAAAACTCTTACGAAGGTCTATATACTTTTAACGCTAAAAATAAGCCAGTATTGGCTGGAGCAGAAAAAGTTAGCGTATCAAAGGACAAGAAAACATATACTTTTACATTAAGAAAAAGTGCCAAATGGTCAAATGGTGATCCTGTAACGGCAGAAGATTATGTTTTTGGATGGCGAAGAACAGCTGATCCAAAGACTGCTTCGCCAAACACCAGCCGTTTTGCATTCATTGCCAATGGTGATAAGGTTTCAAAGGGAGATTTAAAGCCTAGCCAATTAGGAATTAAGGCTCTTGGTAAGTACAAGTTGCAAGTTACGTTGGAACAACCAATTGCTTATATCGATGAATTATTGACTGGGATTCCATTTTTCCCTCAAGACAGCAAGTTAGTACAAAAGTATGGCAAATCATTCGGTACTTCTTCTACAAAGGCTGTATATAACGGACCATTTACTGTTAACGGGTGGACTGGTTCAGATTTAAACTGGACTTACAAGAAGAACAAATACTACTGGAACAAATCAGCAGTTAAGTTGAATCAAGTAAACATGCAAGTAGTTAAGACGCCAAATACGGCATTAAACTTGTATCGTGAATCAAAGCTTGATTATGTACCATTAAGTGGTAATTTCATCAAGCAATATAAGAATGATAAGAACCTACATTCACAATTGACGCCAATGATTGGTTACTTTGGCTTCAATACCAAGCGCAAGACTACTGGTAATGTTCATGTAAGACGTGCTTTGGGAATGGCAGTCGACAAGAAATTGTTGGTTAAAAATGTAATTTACGCAGGAGCACCTCTAAATGGTATTGTTCCAGCAAACTTTGCTTTCAACACTGAAACTGGTACTGATTATCGTAAAGATGCCGGTGATATGTTGCCATTTGATGTAACTAAGGCAAGAGCTGAATGGAAGCAAGCCCAAAAGACTTTAGGCAAAAAGATCACGATTGAATTGCTTACTAGCGATACTGATGAATCTAAATTAGTTGGTGAATTTTTACAAAGCAACTTAATGAAAAATCTTCCTAGCTTAACTGTAAAATTACGTTCAATTCCACTTAAGTCAAGATTGGCCTCAACTACTGCTTACAACTTTGATGTAGTCTATGGTACTTGGTCACCAGATTTCGCAGATCCAGTAAACTTCATTGCCGATGGTGGTTCATATCACTTAGCAACTGACTACAAGAATAGCAAGTATGAACAAGATTTAGCTGATGCTGCTGGCAAGTATGCTACTAATCCTAAGAAACGCTGGAATGCATTGATTGATGCTGAAAAGCAAGTAGTTCAAAAAGATGCCTTCATGGTTCCAATTTACCAAGGTGGTCAAGACTACTTGTTGAGTTCAAGAGTTAATAACTTCCAAATTTCTCCATATGGTGGAATTGTCTTCTACAAGAACGCTGAAGTGAAATAACAAATAAAATTAATAGAGCATAAGTTATCTGTAGGATAATTGATGCTCTATTTTTTTAACGCATTTTAGATACTTTATTGCGTATAATTATCAATTCAAAGATCATTGATGCCATTTATCAAAGAATATTGATTTGTTATCCATTATGTTTCTAAGTTGCTTTAAATGTAATGCATAAAAACAAAAATAAAACAATGAATAAATGTTGAAAGATCAGTTATAATAAAAGTTAGCTTACGCTGTGACACAGAGTGTAAGTTTAAATAAACTTATGGATAAAGGTGCAAAAAAGCAATGGCAGATACAAAAACTACAGAACTTCAAAACGCATTATTCAGCGCAGCTGATGCATTGCGCTCAAAAATGGATGCAAATGAATATAAGAATTATTTATTGGGTATTATTTTCTTTAAATATCTTTCAGATAAAATTCTATACCAAGTATTGGATTTAGTGGGTGAAGGTGAAACCACATTAGAAGAAGCACAGAAGGTTTATGAAGAAAACTTTGATGATGAAGATTTAGTTTCTGAGTTAAAAAGTACATTCTCATACTCGATTGATCCGGAACATACTTTTCAATATATCGTCAATGTTATTAATGGCAAAGTAAGAAAAGATGGAATTATCAAGACCTTCCAAATCGCTGATTTAGCAGATGCTTTTAATACAATTGAAAGTACCAGTAAAGATTTTGAAGGCTTATTTAATGATGTGCAATTGTACTCGCCAAGATTAGGTGCAAATGCTCAAAAGCAAGCTGATACTATTTCAAATGTCATTAAGGCAATTGCAAATGTGGAGATCGTAAAAACACCTGGTGATACTTTAGGGGATGCGTACGAATATTTAATTAGTCAGTTTGCTTCTGAATCAGGCAAAAAGGCTGGCGAATTCTACACGCCTCAAAAAGTTTCAGAATTGTTAACCAAACTTACTTTAGTTGGTAAGGAAGATTACGAAGAACTTCATGTTTATGATGCAGCTATGGGTTCTGGATCGTTATTATTGAATTTCCAAAAATATGTACCATCAACTTTGAAAAACAAAATTTTCTATTATGGTCAGGAAATTAACGTTTCAACCTATAACTTAGCAAAAATGAACATGATTTTGCACGGAGTTTCACCGGCAAATCAAGAATTGAGAAATGGCGATACTTTAGACGAAGACTGGCCACCAGTATCGCAAACCATGTTTGATGCAGTAGTTATGAACCCACCATATTCATATAAATGGTCAGCGGCAACAGGTTTCCTGAATGATCCTAGATTTAATCCATATGGGGTGTTAGCACCAAAATCTAAAGCTGATTATGCTTTCCTTTTACACGGTTTCTATCACTTAAAGGGAACAGGAACAATGGCGATTGTTTTACCTCATGGAGTTCTGTTCCGTGGAGCAGCAGAAGGTAAAATTCGTAAGAAGTTGCTAGAGGATTGGAGCATTGATGCTGTAATTGGCTTACCAGCTAACCTTTTCTACAGTACAAGTATTCCAACTGTAGTTATGGTGTTGAAGAAGAATAAGTCTGATAGTAGCGTGATGTTTATCGATGCATCTGGCGATGATCACTTTGAAAAGGGCAAGAATCAGAACCAACTTAGAGAGAAGGATTTGCAGCTTATTCTTGATACTTATAAGAAGCGTGAAGATGTTGATCGTTTTGCTCACTTAGCAACTTTAGATGAAATTAAAGAAAACGATTATAATTTGAACATCCCTCGCTATGTCGATACTTTTGTTCCTGAAGAACCTATTGATTTGAAAAAGGTTGCAGAAGAAATGAAGCAGACCGATGAAGAGATAAAGCAGAACGAAAATGAATTGTTAGGGATGTTGAAAGATCTGACGTCTGAGGACCAAGATGTGATGGATGGTTTGAATGAAATTATCCAATTGTTCCAGAAGGAGAATTAGGATGAGTGAGAAAAAGGCGCCAAAACTGAGATTTAAAGGGTACACTGACGATTGGGTACAGTGTAAGTTGGGGGAAATATTAAGCCATCTATATAATGGACAAACACCATCAAGAAACGTTAAGAACTATT
>NZ_CAKC01000004.1 GCF_000296855.1 Lactobacillus gigeriorum DSM 23908 = CRBIP 24.85
TTTGGAGTCAAGTCCCTAGGGGGATTTGACTCCTTTTTCATTTGTTCTTTACCTTACCGCAAATTATTTTACACTTAGACGATAGACCATTTAAAAATCATAAATATGTTTATTATTGTATTATACAAAATATGAAAAACGTAAACATGTTTACTATTGTATTATGCAAAATAGCAAAATCGTAAATACGTTTATGATTTGATGATGCGAAAACGTAAAATATTCGACAAAACTTTGCTCATAGTTTGTTGATCATTTATATTAATTTGAGTCGCTATTTTCCCAAAAAATATTGACACCACAGGCTTTTTTCGTTATTTTTAGATAAATCTAACTAGAAGGATCTGGATCAATGAACAACCAACTTGATCGAAAAACTGCAATAAAAGATATTTTGCCTACAGCCTTAGGTTATGTGGGAATTGGGCTTGCCTTTGGTATTGTGCCAGAGCAAGTGGCTTAACCATCACACAAGCTGGGTTAATGTCGCTGATTGCTTATGGTGGCTCAGTGCAATTTATTATCGTGAGCATGTTACTAACTAAGAGTCCAATTTTATCAATAATCATTGCTGCTTTTTTAGTAAATTCCAGAATGGTCCTAATGAGTTTTGTTACAGTAGGCTATTTTAAAAAGGATAATTTATGGCATAACATCTTGATTGGAACCTTATTAACCGATGAGAGTTTTGCCTTAGCGATGAATAAATTGAACTATACGGATAGCAAATTGACTTTTGCCTGGTTTGATACTGCTAATTGGTTTGCCTATTTTACTTGGTTTTTCGCTACTATCATTGGTGCTAGTTTAGGAACTTTTATAAAAAATCCTACAAACTTAGGGATTGATTTTGCATTGGTGGCGATGTTTATTGGACTATTGTATGGTCAAATTACTTCAGATAAAGGACTAAATATTATCCTGCAATTGATCATGGTAGCTGTTGTTTTGTGTTGGTTTATCTAGGGATGATTTTTATTCCGCATAACTTATTAATTTTAGCAGTAACTTTGGTTGGCTGTGGGATCGGGATGGTGCTTAAACATGTCTTCTTCTAATTATATTTTATTTACAATAATAGGTAGTGGTATTGCTATGTGGCTTTCCAAAGTTTTGCCATTTTTGTTATTAAAGAAGTTTAATCTACCAAAATTAATCGCTGAATATTTAAGTTTTGTGCCAGTGGTAATCATGTCCAGTCTTTGGTTTAGTGAATTATTCGTTCAGAAGCTAGAATCACTTCCGAGCATTAATTGGTCCAATTTTTGGGCTTCACTTCCAGGCTTGTTAGCTGCAATTATTTCAAAAAATCTATTGATCACTGTGATTGTTGGCATTATTTCAATGGCAATTATCCGATTGATCTAAAAAATCCGTTAGAACTGACTAACGGATTTTTTCAATGACTAATATACAAATAAACCAATTGCTAAGAAAGCTAAACAGATACCAAATTCGATTAATAGCAATTTCCAACAGAATTTGAACCATTTATCAAAATTAATGCCAACCAGCATCAAACTCATCAAGATTAAACTAGTAGGTGTTAACAAACTGATAAAGCCCTGTCCCCAGTTATAGGCATCGATTACACTTGCGCGATCAATTCCAACCACGTTAGCCATTGGTGCCATGATCGGCATCGACAATACCGCAAGACCAGACGATGATTGGATAAAGAAGCCTAAGACAATATAAACCAGGAATAGCATCCAAATAAATGCAAGTGAATTCATCCCTGCAATTTGTTGGCTAAAGTAATGCATAATTGTGTCGCTAGTGTGGCTTTCTTCCATAATTATTGAAACTGCACGAGCAAGACCGATGGTTAGGGCTACTCCAAGTAGATCAGCAGCGCCACTTACAAAACTTTCAATAAATTTATGTTCATTTAGTCCTGCAATTGGTGCAAAGATGTAAGCAACAGCTAAAAATACTACCGAGATTTCAGTGAAGTACCAGCCTTTTTGTTGGACACCCCAGATCATAATGATAAATCCTAGAGCAAAGACAAGTAAGGTCAATTTTTGTCGAATTGTAAAAACCTGTTTTGTGTCTGTGGTGTCTAAATTTAAGAAATTTACTCGGTCAGCTTCATATTGATCGTAAACTATTGACTTGGTCGGATCTTTTCGAACTTTTTCAGCATAATGAGTAACATAAAGAATACCAACAATTAAGCAGGTTAACCACATGACTAATCTAAGTGGCAATGCGGAAGTAAAGTTGATCCCAGCTGCGTTAGACGCAATCACTGTTGAGAATGGATTGATGGTAGATGCCATCGTTCCCAAACTAGTTCCTAAGAAAATGGTACCAACGACTGTCATTGTATCGTAGCCAGCCATCAAAAATACTGGGATTAAAATCGGGTAGAAGGCCATAGTTTCTTCGGCAAGACCAAAGGTTGTCCCTCCAATTGCGATTAGTGCCATAACTAGGACAATTAACAGCATTTGTTTGCCCTCGATCTTCTTTGAAAGGCTAGCCATTCCGGCATCGATTGCCCCATTGGCGTGGACAATGCCGATACATCCCCCAAGGATTAAAACGAAGACAATAATATCAATGCTTTGGGCAATTCCGTTTACCTGGGAAGTTAAAAATTGTTCGACAGCTTCAACAAAAGTTGGCTTCTTGATTTTAATTCTCCGATAAGAATTAGGGATTGCTACTGGTTTATAAATCGTACCATCCGTAAATTTCTTTAAAGCAATTTTTACTCCATATTTGTCAAGAGTAGCTTTAGTTGCACTCGCAGTACTGGTTTTTCCTTCAGGATTTGTGATAATAAAACTCATTTTTTGGCTTATCATATGCTAAAGTTGCATAATTACCAGCAGGAATAAAGAATGTTAGTAACTGCACTAAAATAAGAACAATAATGATTACCGTGTAGGCGGTAGGAAATTCAAATTTTTTCTTTGATTGTGTCATAATACCCCTCACTTTATGAATAGTAGTTATTATTCTATATTATAATACTTTTTAAAGAAAACGGTTTCTTAACGTTTGTAAGTAAAAGCTAGTGGTACAATTTAAGTATTAAAAGACAAAGATAATAGATACGAAAGGAAGTCATTATGAGAACCAAAAAATTGATATCGACTGTCGTGGCATTATCTTCTGTAGTTTTATTGGCAAGCATGTCAAACTCAGTAAACGCAGATGGAATTGTTCATCCTAAGCAACCGGATCAAACTGGTAAGCTATATTTGCGTGCTAACTCATACATTTATACTAAATCAGGTAAACGTACTTCTTATGCAGGTAAGTGGAAACTATTAAAAGATGAGTCGGTTAAATACACGGGTACAATTAAGCCTTTGACTAAGAATTACAAATACTATTTTAAGGATAATCAGGCGCAAAAGTATTGGCTGCCTTATCGTACGTACCACAAGTATGCGTATTATCAAATTGCTAACAATAAATATGTTAAAGCAGCTAACGTAAGTGAAGTTAATGGCAATTACATAATTGCTCGCGATCAGGTAGTTAAACCAAAAAAGGGAGCAACAATTTTTACTCCAAATGGTCAATACAACAAAGAATCATATAGTTGGCCTAATTTTGGTAGTTCTCAAAAACTAACATCAATTAAGTCGCTGGTTGTTGATAGTTACGTTGAAACAGCTGATGGTAACCATACGGTACGTTATTACCACATTAAGGGTACAAGTAATCAATATATTCGTGATCCGTATTTATCAACGCTACCTAAATTTGATGTGGAAGCCGAAACAAGCTATACAGCAATAACTGCAGCTAAAGCAACATCTTTATATGATGCAACAGGTAAAGCTGTTTCTTCTGTAAGAAAGAATCATTTGATGCAAGGAATTGAACGGATTTATTTATGGGTACCAGCTGATAATCAAGCTGAATTATTCTACCGAATCAGTGATACTCAAAATTCAATTCCTTTATATGTTAAAGTTGCAGATGTCCGCTATGAGTATGGTCCGAGTGTAAAATTGTACAATTCAGCCAAAGATGCCCAAACTACGTTCAATAAAAAGGCTGATAAAACCGAGTTGGAGCAACTGATAAAGTCTGCAGATAGTGTCCGTTCTACTGCAAAATATTTAAATTCAACCTATCACTACAGGGCTAATTTTGATAGTGCTCTTAAACTAGCAAAACAAGCGGCTCAAGCGAAATCGTCACAAATGGAAATTGATCAAGCTGTTTGGTTCTTACAACAAGAATTAAATAGTCTTCAAGGAAATCAAATTACTGTAAATAGTTATGATCATTTTACCAATGATGAAGCCAAAAAAATCACTCAGATGGCTACAAACTTGTATTCAGCCAAGTATGATAAGAGCTCAAAAGATGGAAAGCGAACATCTGCTAGAGCACTGATGATCAATCACAATACTAAGTTGGTCTTGGAGATAACAGAAACGGGCTACACGGCATCAGGCTATCAAACGGTTGATAAACAAACATATACTGATCTGAAGCTTAGCGATTTTGCCAAACTAGCACCAAAAGCAAGTAAAGTTAATAGCAGCTTTGAAAGTTCGGACAATCAAATTGATTTGGCTAGTGATGCTACTTTGAGTAAGTATGCTCAGTTAATTAAATATGATGATCGTACCAGTGTTTTAGTGGCTAAAACTGATACACCAATTTATCAAGCAGCTAACTTAACAGAGCAAGCATTGCGTTCAGGAGATTTCAGCTTAACAAAAACAGGTAAAATGATTAACAAGGGCAATAATATTGGTTATCTTGTTGGTCCAGTTGTTAAGTTAGATGGCAACTATTACTTAAAAGTTGAGGCCAAAACGCCATATTTTGTAAGAGCAAATGACGTAAAACTTGATAATTTTGCAAATAGCGCTGAATTTAAGAAGTATGATGCTTTACTCAAAGCAGCTTTAAACAACAACTATCGAGTTAATGAAGTAGGACTTAAATTAACTAATGCTAAAATTCCTGTTTATGCGATTGATTCATATGGTAACTTACGTGATATTATTACAGAAACTTTGACTAATATAGCTTCAGGTACTAACGATTATGCGTATTATTTAAATAACCCATTCATTACCAAGTATAACGGTGAATTTTATTACCGTGGCCTGACATCATTAAGTTCAGTTTATAAAGCTACTGATGTAATTCCTGTTAAAGCACAGGGAAAATAGGATTAATGGAGCTGTGTCTGGGAAAAAACTAACTCTCAGATACCAAAAGACGATCAATCCAACTCTTAATTTGAGTTGCTTGATCGTCTTTTTCTCGTTATTTTTATTTTTCCAGATACTTTTTATCGTTTTCTGATACCAGTTCTTCGTCCATATTGTAAGACGTAGATTGCTATTAAAACTAACAGAATTCCGATGATTTCGACTACTGTGATATCTAAATGGAAGAAAATTACGCTTAGTAGGGTTGTGGTAATAGGTTGTAGTGCATCCATAATGCTGACAACATCTGATGGTGCGTGTCGTGATGCATAGAGCAACATAATAAAAGGTAAGATGGTCCCTAATGCAATTACCGTAGAAACTGAAGCCACCAAAGTAGTTGTCAATTTAGGTGCTTCGACCCAGAAGGGATGCAGGCAGTTGAAGAAAATACCAGCGATCATAGTCCCCCAACCCAAAACTACCATTGGTGGGTTTTCTTTAGCAGCATTTTTTGGCAATACAACATATAACGCAGCGGTAATTCCTGAGCCCAAGCCCCATAATAAAGAAATGGTAGGTACTGCTAAGTGGGTTAAGTCCCCGCGAGTAATACACAAAAGAACACCAAGTAAAGCTAACAGGAAAGACCAAATATCGCTCCGAAGTGGTTGTTTACGATAAATGAAGATACTTCCCATTACGATAAAGAGTGGTGAAAGATACTGCAGAATAGTTGCAGTTGAAGCATTACCGGTCTGAATCGAATAGTAGAAGGTCATTAAATTCGCTGCTAGACCAAAAATTCCGTATGTTAAAACTGAAATACAAGATTTCTTATTTTTAAAAACATTGAATATTTGCCCGCGATAGATAATGGCACTAATTAATAACAAAATAATACCTGTGGCTAGCGTTCTAGTAGAAAACATCCATGGACCAGGAACATTTAAGTTTTGCGAAATTAATTGTAAAACTGTTCCGGAAATTCCCCAACTCAATGATGCTAAACCAGCAAGTGTTATTCCTTTCAAAACCTTGTTGTTATGCTCCATATAAACCTCCAATTTTCACAATTAGAAATATCATAGCATTTTTTTTAAGCTTTTGAAATAAGTTCACTTGATGGAAACGGTTTGATGGCAATTAATCTATCTTTGTGAGCCAGGAAATTAGTTTGTCTGCAACTAGTTGTTGCTGTTTTTGGTTTGAAATCGTGGCTTTATGATCGCCTTTTTGTGAGCCATATGAACCAAAACCGGCATGATTCCCGCCTTTAATAATTTCAAAAGTGGTCGCTTTAGGAAGATATTTTTGGCCAGTTATTAATTTATCTTGTTTAATGACACCATCATTGCTAGCAGTTATTGAAAGAACCGGTACTGATAATTTATCCAAACGTCCTTTTTCATCGGCATAGGCTGCCAAGAAAAAGACGCCCTTTAAATTTGCTGAATGATGTTCATGAACATATCTGGCTGCCATTGCACCACCTAATGAATGGCCACCAATGACATATCTTTCACTTCTAGTAACTAATTTAGTGGCAATGGTGGGTTCAAAAATTGCCATATTCATTGGAAAATGAGCAATCTTAACAGTATAGCCTGCTTGTGCGACTTTTTTTGCCCAGATCGAATAAGAATCTGGTTCAACAAGAGCTCCTGGGTAAAATACGACAGTTAACTTGGAATTTTTGGCTTTGAATTCGGTGACTTGCTTATTTCGAACTGTTGCTGTTGTGGCTATGCTGCTAGCGGATTCAGAGGGATGATAGATGGAAAATCTGAAATAGCTAAAGCTAAGTAAAATTATGGCAACGATAGTTGCAATAGCAACCAGAAATATTTTTTTCTTTTTGTTAGTTTGTTTTGTCATTTGATACCTACTTTCATTTAAGATAATGTGATTATAACAAATAAAGTATTTTGTTAGTAAGGCAAAATCATATAGGTTTATAATTGCCGACAAAATAAGATTAGTCTTATCTTGAATATAATTATTATGCTATTGAAAAATATATATTTTAGCAGCAGTTAACATTGCAGTTGCCACCTTGACTTACATGCCATTTGTCTCGGCTGCAACTAAGCAAGCCATTGCTAAAGAACAATAATAACCATTTTTTGAAACATGTTCGTATGTGAGTGCGAGCATGTTTTTATTTAGCCAAAATGGTTGCTAAAGCGCTTAATAATAAGCTAACATTAATAGTATAGATTTTTAAAGGACTGATAAATTTGAATTCAACAATTGAAACAATGCTTAATCACCGTTCGATTAGGAAATTCACTGATCGTCAATTAAGTGCAGAAGAATTAAATACGATTTATGAAGTTGCTAGAAGAACGTCCTCTAGTATCTATTTGCAACAATTTTCGATTATCCATGTTAGTGATCGAAAAATAAGAAAGGCGATCAGCCAAATTTGTAATCAAGAATTTATCAATCAGCCTGGGGGAGATCTGTTCATTTTTCTTGCAGATCTTCATCGTAACTATCAATTGCGAAAAGAAGCCGGCTTAACAGCAGATCGATTAGAAAATATGGATTTGTTCACTCAAGCTTTGGCAGATGCAACTTTAGCAATTTCCAATTCTTTAACTGCTGCAGAATCAATGGGGCTTGGTGGCGTATTCTTGGGAAGTATCAAAAATGATTCTGAACAAGTTGGTAAATTATTGAAATTACCTAAGTTTGTGATTCCTGCTCTGGGGCTATTAATAGGTGAGCCTGCTGATCGCTCACAATTAAAACCACGTATCCCTAAAAAAGTAATGATATTTGAGAATACTTATCCTGAAAAAGAAATCTCACGTGCAGATCTAACAAAATTCGATCAAGAAGTTAATGAATATTATTTGAAACGTGATAAAAACGCACGCGATGAAATGTTGGCTTACTATCACAAACAGGGTCTTATTAAAAGGTAATAATTTATGAAGCAAATCAAACTAGTAGCAACTGATCTTGATGGTACTTTACTAGGGTCAGATCGTAAAATCTCAGAAAATACGAAGCAAGTGCTTCAGCAATTAATTAAACAAGGAGTAAAAGTTGTACCATTGTCTGGTCGTCCTAGAAGTTCGATCAAAGAAGTTTTTCCTGGGATTGACTTAGAGTATTTGATTGGCTACAACGGTGGCTTGATTCAAAAAATGGATGGTACGATTATTCATCAATCAATTTTTTCTGAAGAACAGATTGATTTTTTACTTAGCTTGAATCATCCCTTTGCTAAAGGTCCTTATTTATTAGGAGCTAATCATTTTTACCTTCCTAAAAAAGTAAGCAAATTTCAAAGAGAGCTTTGCGAAACAATGTGGAAGATGAAGTCGCGCCAATTAACCCCAGCTGATCATTATAAAATTATCAAGTGTGAATATCATGGACCACGAATTTTTGGTGCTCACTTTTTTAAGGTTATCAAACCTCAACTAGAACCATATTTTGATGTGACTTCAAGTGGGGGATGGACGCTTGAAATGACTAATCATGATGCCACTAAAGGTAATGCCCTAGAAATTTTACGAAAGAAATTGGGCCTTGATCCTAGTGAAGTGGTGGTTTTTGGAGACAATTTGAATGATGTTTCAGCCTTTCGGGTTCCAGGGATCACTAAGGTTGCTATGGGCAATGCGATCGATGAAATCAAGGATTTGGCAGATGACGTTACTTTAACTAATGATCAAGATGGGGTAGCTGAATTTTTAAAGCAATATTGTAATTAGAGATAGGATCCCAATTGGGGGTCTTTTTTAGTTGTAAAGTATAATTTATAAAAATTAGCAATAATGTAAAGTATGATTTACAAAATTATATAATATTGTAAAATATAATTTAAAGGAAGTGGTATTTTTGGACTCAGAATTATTAAAATATTTGATCTATAGCCAACATGAAGTAATTCAAAATGAAGTGTTAGTACCACGTAGTGTTGAATTTGAACCAAATGATAACTATGTTTTAGTCGGTATGAGAAGAGCAGGAAAAACCTCAATCTTATATCAATTAATTCAAAAGTTGATAGAAAAGGGTGTTGATTGGGAGCAAATTGTTTTTCTTAATTTTGAAGATGAGCGCTTAATAAATATCAAACTTGAAGAGTTAGACAAAATAACTTTAGTCGCACAAAGTTTGACGAAAAAACCAATCTACTATTTTTTTGATGAGATCCAAAACATAGATGGTTGGGAACACTTTGCAAGGAGATTGGCTGATCAAAAGCAACATGTTTTTATTACAGGTAGTAATTCGAAAATGCTCAGTACTGATATCATTGCTAGCTTAGGCGGTAGGTATATGATGAAACGAATTACACCGTATGATTTTAAAGAATACCTGTTAGCTAATGACGTCAAATATGATAAAAACTCAATATATATTCCTTCAAAACTTACTAAAATACTTAAATATTCAGATCAATATCTACACTTTGGAGGGTTGCCAGAGACACTTCTACAAAATAATCCAAGAGATTATTTGAATAATATTTATCAAAATATTTATTTGGGAGACATTATTAAACGTAATCAGATTCGTAACCCTAAAGCATTAAGTTTATTAATAAATAAGGTCGCTCAGGTGATAATGCACGAGGTTTCATATAATACCCTATCCAAGAATGTGAAAGCAACTGGGGTATCAATCAGTACGCCAGCAACTATTGATTATTTGGAATTTGCCAAAGAAGCCTTCTTACTTTTTGATGTCAAAAACTATGTGGCAAAATTTTCACAAAAAGAAAGCACACCTAAATTTTATTTTTGTGATAATGGAATCTTGAATTTGTTTTTATTCAAGAAAGATACAGTATTGTTGGAAAATTTGGTTGCAGTAACGCTTTATAATCGTTTCGAAAAAGACGTGTATTATTTTCACTCCAAAAAAACCAAAATTGATTTAGATTTTGTTGTTCCAAGTGCTGAGTTGGCAATTCAAGTTGCATGGCAGTTAGACGATTTTTCTAGAGAGCGAGAGGTCCAGTCATTAATAAAATTGGCCCAGAACTCTGATGAATTTACAAAGTTTATCATCGTAACGAAAGATCAGAATGAAAAAATTATCCGTGATAATCTTGAAATTGAAGTTATGCCATTACATAAGTTTTTATTGACCTATACCAAATAAGAAAACTAACAAAATAACGCTCGACAATGATTGAAATAGATCGTTGCCGGGCGTTTTGTTTATAAACCAATTTGAAGAAACCACCTGTGATAAAATAACAAAAATTATTTTATAACTTAAAATGTGAATAATTTAACAGCTACTTTAAGATGGTAATTCAAGAAACGACAAAATAAGTTTAGCGAATTTGAAAATAGTTGCAACAAAGGAAAATCAAAGCTGACAGCATGCTGATATCGTACATATTAAAATAATGATAATTTATAGCTTAACACCGTATAGTGCTTGAATGCAATATAGATAACCAATAACTATTTGAAATAAAACATTCTAAGCTTAGAATGTTTTCTACTTAATTGTTAATGCATTGTTTCCATTGTGGTAGGCAAATTCCATCTTAATGTGGCTTGCAGGTACCCATGAGATAGGACCTAAGTCATAGTTGTTGCGACCACCACCGCCAGCGTAGAAACGCTTAGCTTGGTAAAGCGGGTCGTGAACGAGGAACTTGTCACTCTTGGTGCTGTAACCAAAAATCACCTAACAGTGGTTTCTTGGACCAGCAGCATCGTAAGATGAGTAACCGTAGTAAAGTACAGGCTTACCAGCAGAAATCAATTTCTTGATATTGTTCAAAGAAATACCAGAAACATCTTTGATTCTTGAGTCACCTAGGCGATGAGCATAATTCATTAAAGCGTAGGATAAAATCACACGGTGAAAGTTAGCACCAGTATAAGGATTACCATCTTGACCACCAGTAGCAACGTTTCGAGGTAAATTGTTTTGCATATAGGTTAGTTTGCCTTGCTCATTTACGCCAGGAACGTTTTTGAAAGAATGATCATACTTCATCAACATTGACAAAGCTGCTGAGGCACATCCCCAAGGTGCAAAAACTGGGAAATACTGGCTTGTGTAGTAAGTACGTGAAGCTGGATCTTTCTTTAATGAGTTATATCTAGTGTGTTCAAGCTCATACTTGATGGTATTTTTTGCGTTGATCCACTTATCATGACCTTCATAGTAGTAAGTAGACTTGCCGACTTTCTTTTGATTGTAGATTCGATGAGTGACACCATTTTTGATCTTTTCTCCAGTACGAACAAATTTATGGTTGTCATTTTGACGATATACATGAATACTACGACCAGGCCAGTAAGAAACAGTAACATAGGTATTCTTCGGTAATTTCTTAGCATAGGTAGCTTCTGCTAAATCAGTAGTTTCATCGGCTTGCACTTGAGGCAAGTTCACCAATAAGAAGCTGGCTGAAATCGCAGCAATAATTGCTTTGGTAAATTTTCTATTCATTCTAATCCTCTCCATTTTTTAACAGTGTAATACTGATACCGTATAAATTATAGTTTTTTATTTGAAAAAGTGCCAAGTCTTTTTAAATAACATTTGATTATCAAAAGAGATGAAAAATAAGTATTTCACTTATATTAAGCTTTCTAAGTATTATAGGCTTAGACAAAATAATGGAAAGGAAGAGCACATGAAATCTTGGACATCTAAGCAATTAAAGCTTTTTAACGAAATTAGTGCAATCCAAAATCGTCCGTACAATGATGATGGTGTAAGCTTTCAAGATAATCCAATTTGGGTTGTAGTTAATGATAAGCAAGTGTATTTGCGAGGGGGCAAAGGCACTGATAGTAAATGGTATCAAGCTGGAATAAAAAATGGTGGTGAGATTGAAGTAGCAGGTCAAACTTTTAAAATAAAGTATGTCTCTGTTGATAATGAATCAGAAATCGCAGCCGTAACTGTAGCCTATAACCAAAAATATCACGGACAATATCCAATTGACATGATGGTATCTGACAAGGTTGCTCATGCGACCGTTAGACTAGAACTAAGATAGTAAAAAGGCTAGCAATTTGAGTTTTGCTAGCTTTTTACATACCCTATTTTAATTTAAACTTGCTCCATGGCTTCAAGAAATCAAGCAGGAACAGCTGCTCTTGTTTAATGCTTCCTACCTTGTTCTTTCTAGGCTCACGATGCGCCTTGCGCACGATCTGCAATTCATTTTTGTATGGACCAAAACTATCGTTACCTACTAAAACGTCGCCAGGTTGAAATTCCAATTCATTGTCATGGGCTGGATTTTCTTCTTCTCGATAGGTTACTCTGGGCATAGTCGAGCGGATAACTAGAGAGTTAATGTCGCCACGCCAGAAATGCAGGGGCTTTTTAACGATGGTTCCTTCAATTGGATTGATATTTGGTAGAAAATCGACGTCTAGTGTTAAGAGGTAGCGGTCTACTTGAGCCAAGGCTGCCAATTCCGTTTCTGAAGCATAGGCATTGCCGATGATTACGTCATCGATTAAACCAGTTGCCCACAATTGCTTTGCTTGAACGTCAATTGGAAGCTTGCGATCCATCTCAAGGGTCGGCAAGCCATCGCTCACGTTCCAAGGCCCCATTTTTCCAACCTTACTCGATACGAAGGCTGCAGAATGGATGCCGAGCTTCTTAAAGCGCTGGCTGCATTTGATAAAGTAGTCAAAAGGCAGCCCCGTTCCTACTTGAGGATAGAAGTTGTGGCAGCCAT
>NZ_CAKC01000003.1 GCF_000296855.1 Lactobacillus gigeriorum DSM 23908 = CRBIP 24.85
GACGTTTTAATTTAAGAATGAATTTAATCTGCGGGATCATCAACCAAGAACTGGCTATCTAGTTTCGCAGTAACTCTATTCTTCATTGCTTTACTATTTAAGTAATAGTATTGCAAACCAGATTGAGTAGTCCAACTAGAATATTTCTTATCCTTAGAAGCAACCAAATATACTGGTGCACCAGCACCGCGGCCCTTAACGTTATGAACTTTTTCTATTCTAAACTTAACTTTTTGAACCTTTTTAGGACTAATGGTTTTTGCTTTCTTCGAAGGCGTGATATTTTTAACTAATTTCTTATAGTTGGACTTACCAACATAAATCTTTGACGCATCTTTATCCTTAAGAATGCGCATGATATAGCCTTCCTTAGTAAAGCTAACCTAAAGCAGAGTTTCCAACTGAACAGTCGCTTAATACTTTTATTGGCATTCAGGCAATGAGCTACAACGAACGCTATTTCAATCGAATCCACAAAGACCTTGGTCAGGTTCAGGATACCTTAGAATTCTACTTTGATTAAATAAAAGATTAAAAAACCGATCTATGAGAAAAATCTATTTACACAAAAGATTTGACAGTTTCATCAATCAAGGTGAAAAAGCTAAAGTTGAAGTTCATATCAATAAGACTGTGGTATTATTTGCAATTGCTACCTTAATTGTGGGTATTTCTTACATTGGCGCAACTGCTAAAATTCCTTTTTTGCTTGAAAGTAAATATCATATTCCAGAAGCTCGAGTTACTAATTTAATGACAATTCTAGCTTTCAGTGGTGTTGTCCTAGGATTCATTTTTGGTCCAATTTTAAAGCGACTAGGCAATTTTACTTATCCTTTAATGCTGGCATGTATGTCATTAGGTAATTTTTTCTTTTTATTACCTCAAAATATGGTGCTTTTCTATATTGGAGCAATTTTGATTGGACTTTCTTTTGTAGGAACAATGTCATTTACTTTTTATTATGTAGCTGAACACGTACCACATACTGGTATTAATTTTGCTACTTCACTATTGTTAGCTTTAGGTAATGTGGGTTCAATTTTAGTACCGCTTATCCTTACTAAATGGATCAGTTCATTCACTAATAATATTTTTGTAGCTCTATTTTATGTAACTACTATAGCTCCATTAACATGTGCTCTAATAGCTCTAATTATCTTTAGTAAACAATCTAAAAATCAATAATTATTAAGATCAAAATAACGCTGATTTCTTATAAATTCGAAATCAGCGTTATTTTGATTAGTTATTTGTTATTTGCGCTTAGCTTTAAAATTAATTGCTTTGACATATTGTCCCCTAGCAATTCGGTAATATTTCTTACCATCTCGTAAAGCAATCTGTTTACCATAAGTTGTTAATTCTTTACCCTTAGTAAATTTCGTTAAACCAATTCTTTGGCCCTTATTATTGTAAACATAGGCATTACGCTTTAAAATCCTTTGCTTACCTGTAATATTGATAACACGGACATATTGATCCTTATCTGCTAGCTTGTAGTAAGTCTTACCATTAATTTCAACAATGGTTGGTAAATATTTAATTGAACTATATGCAACATACCTACTACCAGTGTCATTACCAAATTTGTCATATCCTTTTGATAAGAACATTACAATTCCACTAACATATTGATCTTGGCCAATTATTTGAGACGAATCATTAGTTGAAGAATTACCAGTCACATCTGAGTAATAATTTGAGCCATCATCAGCTGAATTTTTACTGTAAGTTATATTTACAGTAGTCTTGTTACTATCTGTATCTGGCGTTACAACTAAACTGTCAATAGTTTCTTGACTTGGAGTATAGCCTGGAATTGTTGGCACATCAATCTTATCAAAGGTATGTTTGCCATCTTCACTCCATTCATCATAAGTAAGCCCTTTTGTTACTTCATCTAAAACGCCTGAACGCTTAAATGTTACTTCTTGAGTAATGGTCTTGGTTTGATTTGTCTGTGGATCAGTAATATTAATGACCCTCTTAACCGTTTTGACAAAATCATCCTTGTTCATTCCCTCTGGTACATCATTCGGGTCAATGGTAGTCTTTTTATGACTTAAGTAAACCTTCCACATAATTGTAGGATTTTTACTACTGTCATAATAGTTGTCAACTAATTCATCAGGCTTGGTAGCCAATTGAGCTTCTTGATTTGAATCCATTTGGCCATTAACGACTTTAAATGCTTTTTTATTTACTTTTTTATTTACTATTTCATAACCTTTAGCTTTTAGTAATTTGTCATAGGATGCTTGAATTGCATCATAAAAAGCTTGCAGTTGATCTGCTGCATCTCTAACTGGACGTTTAACTTGTGCATATGGGTCCTTATTAATAATTTCTCCTGTTTTTTCATCAACAAATGTTACATATACAAAGTTAGGTGAACCCTCACTTGATGGATCTGTTGGATCCTTAATAACGAAAGCATACTTGATGAAGATAGGATTAGTAGTATCTGAAATAATTTCCATTGGATGTGATTGCTTGAAAGCTTGCAAATAATGTCCATTCAAGTCAGTATGATTGGCAATGATTGTTCTAACTGAACTATTATCAGCATCTGTACCAAATAAGTAAAGACCAATATTCGGTTTATTGTTAATTTCAACTTTATTAAGTTTCCAGCCGCTAATATTTAAAACATTTAGCTTTTTAGTGTTAGCAAACATATATGTAAAATCAGTAACATTTGAAACATTCCAAGTACTTAAATCTAGATTTTCAATACCTGAACCATCAAACATCTGCACGAGAGTTGCACCATGCTTCTCGGTTGGAGAAGACGTCAAATTAGTAAATTTTAAATCTGATAATTGCTTGGTACCAAAGAACATTCTACTAAAATAACGTACAGAATTTGTTTGCCAGTCGGTTAAATTCACTTCTTTAAGTTCTGCAGCATTCCAAAACATGTTTGACATGTCATAGACATTTGAAACATCTAAATTGGCTAAATCAGCCTTAGTCAGATTATTTTGGTAATGTGTGTCAGTACCCCTATTGTGCTCACGATAGGTTCCAAAAACTGAAACCAAATCACCTTGTAAACTGTCGTTGTAATTAACTGTAGGTTTTACATGTAAACGTGAGTCGCTTAATTTTGAATCCTTGTTATGGCTTATAGTAATGGTAAAATCTTTTCCTTCTGGATTATTAGTTTTACTTGCCAATGTCAAGAAGATATTATGCAAATCATCGCCAGTTACATATGCGGCTTGCTTTTCAGTGATTATTCCTTTTTTGACAAAATCAGCAGTATTTGGCAACACAACATCATAACCACCTTTGGTTATATCCCAACCAGTGATTTCTACGCCTCTACTATTATTGTTATACGATCTCTTATATTTGATTGCTGCCCAATCGATTTTATCCTCAGCAGTTGCTTCATTTTCAGCTGGTTGTGCTTCATTCTGAGTTTTTTCCTTAGCTTCTGCTAGTTTCATCAATTTTAGGCTTAGCAGTTGATGCTTCTTGGACTTATTAGGCTCGACACCTTCACCCTCATTCTTTTTATTTTCAGTTACTTCAGGTACAACAGTTTGATTATCATTAGATTGACTGGTAGCTGCTTGCTTTTCAATCTGAGTATTTGCTACTGGTTTTATTTTAGGCTTAGTAGTTGGAGCTTTTTGGCCTTCATTAGGCTCGACACCTTCACCCTCATTCTTTTTATTTTCAGTTACTTCAGGTACAACAGTTTGATTATCATTAGACTGACTGGTAGCTGCTTGCTTTTCAATCTGAGTATTTGCTACTGGTTTTATTTTAGGCTTAGTAGTTGGAGCTTCTTGGCCTTCATTCTTGACACCTTCTTTTGTTTCTGCCCCTGCTTCACCCTCAATCTTTTTATTTTCAGTTACTTCAGGTACAACAGTTTGATTATCATTAGACTGATTGGTAGCTGCTTGCACACTGGTATTTGAAACTACAAAAATAATACTCCCAAACATTACTGAAACAAGACCTATTGCTAACTTTCGCAAAGAATACTTAGGTTTTTTCTCAAAATCCATAGATATTAACCTCCATGATAAATCTTAAATACTAAACGTTCCATCTATATTCTATATGATATGTAGATTTTTACAAGCAATTACACTTTTTATATAAGCATCATCAAATTAAAGACTGATACCGCCTGTAACAAAGCCTTTCAAACGCTTAGCTTCCCAACGTAAAGTATCGGCATCATCTACTTGGGAAATCTTATAACCAACAAAATATGGGGAGGCATAAAATCGTGGAATGATTTTACAACAAGTTCCCTCGCCCTCATTTAAAGGATAAAAGAATAAATTATATGAGTCCACGCCATGAGACAAAACCGAACGTACATATTGTGTTCCCTTTTGAATTAAGTCTGCCCAAATGTCTAAATCTTGATTATGCTTAGTCAAAATATTAACTTCTTGATAACCTTGAACTGGATAAGCCGAAAGATTCATCTCTACATCTCCAGATTTACCTACTTCAAATCCAGTAAAATTATCTTCACCAATATCTTGATATCCATCCTTATGATTCAAACCAACAATCTGCATATGAGGATGTGTCAAAGAACCATCAGACTTGGGGCCAAAATTCTTATACCAAAGAACACTCCTATATTTTTTAGAGAAATACATCTCATGGAAACATTCTAATGCAAAGCGCATCAATTCCTGGTTTTCTTCTCTTGTATAAGTTGAAATATCACCTTGATGGTCACTAGACTCAATTAAAATCGTTTGATCCGTATCCTGTAAAGTTGGATATTTATTTTTCAACCAAATTTTATCGCCTTCTCTTCTAAAGATATTCTCAAGATGAGCAACATCACAAAAAGGATAGCTAGTATTCTGATTGCTTTGCCTGTTGCCATAATCATAATCATAAGGCTTACCTTTACCAATTTCATAAGTATATACTAAAGGGTCTTTATCCATAATCATCACACTTTTTGAATTTAAAGAGCAAAATTACTACCATCGGGACTGTAGCCTTAGCTTTGGTAAGTTTAAGCGCTTGTTCCAACCAACAACAATCATCTTCAACTAAAATTCCTACGAAGATTGATAAAAAAACCACAGTAACATTTTGGTATTCCTTAACTGGTAGCTCAAAGGCAGCTTTAGAAAAGTTAACGGCTGACTTTGAAAAGAAAAATCCAAATATTGATGTTAAATTACAAAGTCAGGGTGGTAACTATTCTGATTTACAATCTAAATTGACCTCAAGCTTCCAATCATCCAAAAATTTGCCAACAATTACTCAAGCTTATCCTGGATGGCTTTATAATGCTGCTAAAAACAAATTATTGGTTAATTTAAAACCATATATAACCAATAAAGAAATTGGTTGGGGATCTTTTGAAAAGACAGGTATTCAATCCGGTTTATGGGATGGAGCTAAAATTAATGGCATACAATATGGTGTGCCTTTCAACAAGTCCGTTGAAGTGCTATTTTACAATAAGACACTTCTTGATAAATACCATGTCAAAGTTCCGACCAGTATGGCAGAATTAAAGACTGCATCTCAAACAATTTATGAAAAGAGCAAACATAAAGTCAGTGGTATGGGATTTGATGCTTTAAATAATTACTATATGCTTTCAATGAAAGAAAAGGGCTTTGATTTTGACAATAAGCTCAATTTTGCAAGTTCAGCTTCTAAAAATATTATCAATTACTATGCTGATGGAGTAAAAGCAGGTTACTTCATGCAAGCTGGTACCCAAAAGTATATGTCAACACCTTTTGACAATGGCCAAGTTGCAATGTTTATTGGGTCAACTGCTAATGAAGCTTATATCAAGCAAGGTTTAAATAAGAAATACGAATATGGTGTTGCTGCTCGTCCAAGCAAGATGAATGTTCAACAAGGTACTGATATTTACATGTTTAATAAAGCTACTGCTAGCTAAAAATCTGCTGCTTTTATGTATATCTTAAGTTCCTTGCGTCTAAGTCATCACAACTATATTGGGCACAACAAACTGGATATATGCCAGCTAATACTTCAGTGTTAAATTCTGATGTTTATAAGTCTAATAAAGATAGTAAAATTCCAGCAATCTTAGGTAAAACAGCTAAGAATCTCTACTTCTTACCTGTTACTAAGAATGCTACAAGTGCTTATGATCAAGTCAATGTCAACATGCAAACGATTTTAGCTCAAGCCAGCAAGCATTCATCTTGGAATAATGCAATCGCTACTGGCAAAGCTAAACTTGATGCTGCTTGGAAGCAATAACATAGTTTAAAAATCATTTAATCCCAAAAAGCAGCCTCGTTTTAGGCTGTTTTTTTTAGACTCGATTTTTAAAATTTCTCCATAATAAAAATTCTAAGCTAAATAGTGAATTAGTTATCCGACGGGATAATTGATTCACTATTTTTATTCTCTTGTAGAATTTAAGTAGTAGTAAAACTATATGTCGTCGGGGCTTTAGACACTTGATGTCGCATAATAAACTGGCAGTTTTGCTTGAGTTTTCAGGAGTCTCTTCGAAGAATGTGGACACTTAGATGTCGAGTTTAGAAAATTAGATCTCATTTCTTAAGTAAATACGTTTTACTACTTGAGCTTAGGGGGTTATATTATGCAAGTTACTTTTGGAATTGATGTAAGCAAGTCGAATTCTATTGTTTGCGAACTAATTAGTGAAAGTAAAAATGAACTTACTATTACCAATGATCGTCCTGGTTTTATTCAATTACTTCATGAGCTGGCTGCTTTTTCTAAACATCCACAAATTATTTTTGAAGCTACCGGTGTTTATTCACGCAGACTGCAGGCTTTTCTTGAAGACTACGGCTATGAATATGTTGTTCTTAATCCGCTTAAAGCCAAAAAAGAGATGAATATGGGGCTACGCTACAACAAGACCGATAAAACTGATGCTTATCATTTAGCTTTAATTCAAAGACTTTATCGCCATCCAGTTAATCAAAGCAAATCCCAAACTTATAAGCAGCTTAATGCTTTGAGCCGCTTCTATGACCAGCTGACAAGTGACTTGGTAATAGCTAAAAATCGACTTCACTAAGCTCTACAATCAACCTTTCCCGAAATTGAAAACTTATTTTTCTACCTAAAATCAAGTATTATTAGGTATTTTAAGCAAATATTTTTGATCATTCTTATCAATTTTTAAATCAATTGGAGATTATAATTATTAATTTTTGTATGACAAACAGCAGCTAAGTGTAAAATAATTTGCGGTAAGGTAAAGAACAAATGAAAAAGGAGTCAAATCCCCCTAGGGACTTGACTCCAAAACAAAAAGACCAGTAGTCTAGTGTTAACAAAAAAATAAAAAATAGAAGCTGGTCTTTTATGAACTCAATTGTAACTGAAATCGTAAATATTATAAAGTCTGAAAATAATTATATTAGAGTTACTGCGAAACATCTGCTATAATCTTAAATTATGAAATACGAAACAGCTAAAAATTTAAACAATACCAGATT
>NZ_CAKC01000002.1 GCF_000296855.1 Lactobacillus gigeriorum DSM 23908 = CRBIP 24.85
ATCTGGTATTGTTTAAATTTTTAGCTGTTTCGTATTTCATAATTTAAGATTATAGCAGATGTTTCGCAGTAACTCTATTATTTGCAACTGATGATCATTACAAGTTCACTGATGATGGTGCAGCAACTGTAAAGATCGACAGAAAAGCTAAGACAATAACTGTTACGATCAAGAAGGGCGTTAAGTGGTCCGATGGTAAGCAAGTTACCGCTAAGGACTATGAATATGCTTATGAAATTATTGCGAATAAGGCAAGTAAATCTCAACGTTACTCATCAAGTTTAGCTGATTTAGTAGGCTTGGAAGAATACCACGAGGGTAAGGCCAAGACTATTTCTGGTTTTGAAATGCCTGATGGTGAAAATGGTCGTGTAGCAGTATTGCACTTTAAGACTATGAAGCCAGGTATGGATACAAGTGGTAATGGTTACTTCTGGGAAACTGCTGCTCCTTACCACTACTTGAAGGATGTTAAGTTTGCAGATTTAATGTCAAGTGACAAGATCCGTAAGCGTCCTTTATACTTTGGTGCTTACAAACTTGATAAAATCGTTCGTGGTCAGTCAGTAACTTGGGTTCCAAATAAGTATTACTACAAGGGTCAACCTAAGATTAAGAAGATTGTTGCCTCAGTAGTTTCACCTAACTCAGTTGCTCAATCGATTAAGTCTGGCAAGTTCGATGTTACTGGAGTATTGAACTCACAATGGCAAAATACTAAGGATGCAAAGGGTGTAAACTTTATTGCTAGTGTTCCATTGAAATATAGTTACCTTGGTTTCAAGGTTGGTAAATGGGATGCTAAGAAGGGCGAAAACGTAATGAACCCTGATGCTAAAATGAATAACAAGTCTTTGCGTCAAGCCATTGCTTACGCTATGAACGTTGATCAAGTTTACGCTCGTTACAGCTATGGTTTGTCATTCCGAATTCCAACTTTAATTCCAAAGGGCTTTGGTGAATACTTCGATAAGAATGCTAAAGGTTACACTTACAATTTGAAGAAAGCTAATGAAATCCTGGATAAAGCTGGATACAAGAAGAAGGGAACCTACCGTGTACAACCAAACGGTAAGCCATTAACTATTTACCTTGCAGCTATGAGTGGTAGTTCAGTTCAAGAACCAATTATTCAAAACTACATTCAACAATGGAAGAAGATTGGGTTAAATGTTAAATTAACTACCGGTCGTTTGATTGAATTTAACTCATTCTATGACAAGATTCAAAATGATGATCCATCAGTTGATATGTTCTTAGGTGCTTGGGGTCTTTCAAGTGAACCATCACAAGCTGACCTCTATGGAAGAACAGCGCCTATGAACTACACTCGTTTTGCTTCTTCAGAAAATGACAAGTTATTGGAAGACATGGATTCACAAAAGGCATTTAACAATGCATATCGTGTGAAGGTATTCCATGAATGGCAACAATACATGCTTGATCAAGCATACGTTGTTCCTGTAGCTAACAGCTACTCAATTGTAGCAGTTAACAAGAAGATCACTGGTTACTCACTGAAGCCATCTAAGTCAATGGGTAATGGCTTCCCTAACTGGTACTACGTATCTTTAGCTAAATAATAATTTAAGATAAAAGACTATTTCTACTGAGGTAGTCTTTTTTCTATGCCTTTAAAAATGTATAATCAATTATTATGAAAGGGCGTTGATAAAATGATAAGCAAAGAATTTATTAAACGGTTGGATCAAAAGTATGGCATTACTTTCAAGAACATCGAATTGCTTGAAGAAGCTTTTACTCATTCTTCATATGCTAATGAACACCCAGATCAAGCCAGAGATTATGAAAAATTGGAATTTCTGGGAGATGCAGTATTGGAATTGGCAATTTCAGACTATTTGTATCGGCATTATCCTAATCTCAATGAAGGGGAATTGACTAGAATGCGTTCTAATATTGTTAGAACGGAAGGCTTTTCTGAATTTGCGATTGAATGTGGTTTTCAAAATGAAATCAATTTAGGTAAGGGAGAAGAAAAAGCGGGATCTCGTTCTCGTAAAACTTTACTTGAAGATGTCTTTGAAGCATTTAACGGAGCATTATTCCTTGATCAAGGGCTTAAAGCAGTTCAGCACTTTTTACATTTAACGGTTTATCCTTTAATTGACAGTGGTGAATTCGATGACTCTCGTGATTACAAGACCGACTTGCAAGAATTATTGCAACAAAATGGACCAGTCAATATTGAATATACTACGATTAGCGAGTCTCAAGCACCCTCTCACTTTGTAGTTGAATTGAAGGTAAATGGAGAATTGCAATCTCAAGGTGAAGGTCACAATAAAAAAGCAGCAGAACAACAAGCAGCTAAGGCAGCTTTAACTAAATTAGAATAGGAGAATTGATCTGTGCCATTAACAGAATTAATCATTGATGGTTTCAAATCTTTTGCCGATAAAACAACAATTCATTTCAATGATGGGATTACTGCGATTGTTGGCCCAAATGGTAGTGGAAAGAGTAATATTACTGAAGCACTCAGATGGGTAATGGGTGAATCTCGTGCTAAAACACTCCGTGGCGATAATATGAAAGACATTATTTTTGCTGGGAGCCAATTTCGCAAACCATTAAATCGTGCAGAAGTTACTTTGATTTTTGACAATAAAAAGCGCGAATTAAGGTTCGATGATGACAGAGTATCAGTCACGAGACGTTTGTTAAGATCTGGAGATAGTGAATATCTCATTAACAAACGACTAGTTCGCCTTCGAGATATTAAAGAGCTATTTATGGATTCAGGAATATCTCAAAATAGTCTTGCAATTATTTCTCAAGGACGAGTTGATCAAATCCTTAATTCTAAACCAGAAGAGCGGAAGGCTCTTTTTGAAGAGGCTGCAGGTGTTCTTCACTTTAAAGCACAAAAAGAAGCTGCAGAGAGTCAACTGGCCAAAACTAATGATAATTTGATTCGAATCAACGATTTGGTAAAAGAATTAGAGAATCAAATAGGACCACTTCAAGAACAGAGCTCGTTAGCCAAGGAGTATCAGTTTCAGAAAAAAGGTCTTGACCAGGCTTTAAAAACCTTGTTAGGATTGGAACTACATTTTTTAAATCAGCAGAAAACTGAGCTTGAAAATCAGAGCGTTAAGAGTCAACAACTTTTAGCTAAATTAGATAATGAAGTAAAGCAATCTCAGGCTGCAGTTCAAGAGAAGCGAGAAGCCTATCAAAAAATTACCAATCAAAGGGATGTACTTCAACAAAAATTAGTGCAAGTAAGCCAAAGAGTTTCGGATTTGACTGCTCAAATACAAGTCGCTAAGCAGAGTAAACAATTTGATTTGGCAACTCAAGCTGAATACCAGAATCAAATATCTGATCTTACAAAACAAATAACTGGTTTGACAGCAGAAATAAAGGAAATAAAAGGTAAGGAACAAGTTGTTGATAAAGAAATAAGAAGCTTACAAGAACAAAAAGCCAAGATTCTAAAACAACTAAAAGATGATCCTGAAAAATTAAATCAATTACTGGATGATGAGAGAAATAATTATATCCAATTGTTGCAAGATCAAACCTCAAATAATAATCAAATAGTATATTTAAAATCGGAATTAAAGCGCGCAAATGAAGAAAAACAATCCCAAGATAATAATGTTGGTGTTCAACTTGCTCAAGCTACTAATCAACTTGAGCAATTAAAACAATCAGGAAAAGCTTTAAAAGAAGAAGCGGAAAAATTACAAATTACTTTTGAAGAAGTCAAAGCTAAAAAAGCAACTTCGGATCAAAAAGCTAGACAGATTCAACAACTAGTTTTACAGCAGCGAGGCAAAATTCAACGGCTTACAGCTCGCAAAGAAGCACTTAATAATATTCAAAAGCGACATGAAGGTTATTACTATGGCGTTCGTAATATTTTGAATCATTTAAGCGATTATCATGGCGTTGTTGGTGCTGTTGGCGAATTGTTAACTTTCCCTGAAAATCTAGAAGCTGCGATGATCACGGCACTTGGAAGTAGCGTTCAAAATTTAATTACTGATACCAAAGAAAATGCCAAAAATGCAATAAACTTGTTGAAGCGTAATAACGCAGGTAGAGCAACTTTTTTGCCATTAGATGGCATACGCCAGTATGAAATTCCTAGTTCAACAGTTAATGTCCTTAAAACATATCCTGGTTTTATAGGAATAGCAAATGAGTTGGTAGCAAATAAAGGCAAAATTGATATAAAACCGGCTATTAATTATTTATTGGGAACTGTTGTAATTGTTGACTCGATTGAAACTGCTGTCCAAGTTTCGCAAAAAGTTAACCGTTATCGGATTGTTACTCTTGAAGGGGATGTAATTTCACCTGGAGGCTCAATGACCGGTGGTGTTCGTAATGAAAGAAACAATACTCCATTGCAAACAACATCTGAAATTAATAAATTGACGCAAGCAATAACAAAATATCAAGAGCAACTTCAAATTGATAGTGAATCTTTGAACGAAATTGAAAGTCAGGGCAAACGTTTAGTAGAGCAAATTGCTCAATTAACTGCCCAACTTCAAGATAAGCATCAAGCATTGAATTCAGTCATGGTGTCATATCAAGCTCAACAAAAAGAAGTTAATCGCTTAGAAAGTGTCAATAAACTTTATACCTCAAGGATTGAACAACAAAAAGCTGAGGTGGCTAAATTAACAG
This sequence comes from Lactobacillus gigeriorum DSM 23908 = CRBIP 24.85, assembly GCF_000296855.1. Classification (GTDB taxonomy): domain Bacteria; phylum Bacillota; class Bacilli; order Lactobacillales; family Lactobacillaceae; genus Lactobacillus; species Lactobacillus gigeriorum. The sequence continues at coordinate 4,669 of NZ_CAKC01000002.1, forward strand.
ATGAGATTGCACAATTAACCAAAGAACAAAACAATTTTGAAGATAAAATTACTGCTCAAAAAGCAAAGATCAACGATCTGCAGTTGCGAATCAATGATTTTGCTAAGATGAATCAGGAACTTCAAAGTAAGGTTAATGATCTAGAGCCAAAAATTGCGGTAAGTGAAAATAAACTAGAAAATTTACGTGATCAGCGTAAGGATAAGCAGCGACAATTGGCGATGCAAGATAAACAACTAAAACTGATCAAAGCAAAGTTTGCTGATTTATCAAATTCAAGTCAGGCTTCTTCCGACAAACAAGAGCAATTAGAGCAGAATTTGGTAACATTAGAAGCTGAAAAGAAAGCAACCGAGCAACAATTGACTGAGCTTGCAGTTAAGATGGGACAAGCCAATGCTCAAATTAATAAGTTAGATCAAGTAGCAAGCCGAAATTACGATTTGCGCAAGGATGCTGCGGTTGAGCAAGAAGAGCTTTCAGTTAAACTGGCAAAGATCACAAGTCAAATGAACCAACATTTGAATACTTTGAGTGAAGATTATAGTTTGACCTATGAGGCAGTTATTAAGCAAATTACCGTTGAAAACACTGAAGAAGAGCGTGATCGTCTAAAGCGTAGTATCAAGTTGCATCGAATGTCGATCGAAGATATTGGCCCAGTAAACTTGAATGCCATTGAAGAGTACGAAAGCGTTAAGCAACGCTATGATTTCTTAAAGGGTCAACAAGATGATTTAGTGACTGCAAGAGAAAATCTTAAGCAGTCGATGTCTGAGCTCGATGATGAAGTAAATCGGCGTTTTAGCAATACTTTTGAAAAAATTGCTACTAGTTTTTCAAAAATCTTCCCTAAGGTTTTTGGTGGAGGAAGTGCTAAGCTGTTGTTAACTGAACCAGAAAACTTGATGACGACGGGAATCGAAATTATTGCTGAACCACCTGGTAAAAAATTGCAAAGATTGAGTTTGCTTTCAGGTGGAGAACGAGCATTGACGGCAATAACTTTACTATTTGCAATGCTTAATATTAATCCAGTACCTTTCTGTGTTCTGGATGAGGTTGAGGCAGCCCTGGATGATGCCAATATTGATCGTTTTGGAAAATTCTTGAAAAAGTATGATTTAGAAACGCAATTTATTGTTATTACTCACCGTCGTGGCACGATGGAACAAGCAAGTCAATTATTTGGTGTTGTAATGCAAGAATCAGGCGTATCACAGATCTTGTCAGTTAATCTAAAGGATATTGATGAAGAGGTGGAATAATTGGGTTTATTTGATCGTATAAAAAAATCGCTTTTTGGAGTAAAAGAAGAAACTGAAGAAAAAGATAAAGTTGTAAAAGAAAAAGAAGCTGAACAACCGGAAGCAACTTCTGTTGATGAAGAAAATGAGCAAGCCGAAACAGTAGCGGAAAATCATGAACAGCTTTTAAATGAAAATACAACTTCAGAAACTAACGATATTTCAACTGAAAAAGAAACAGAAGATGCTACTCAATCGACTAATGAACCAGAAGTAATTGAGGCAAATAAAGAAGTAGAAGAAGCTGACACTGGCGAAGAAAATGAACCGAATTCAGAAGAGCAACAAGAAAAAACCAGTAATGAAACAGAGCTATATGAAAAAGGATTAGCTAAGACTAATCAGGGCTTTGGGGCTCGTTTGAATGCCTTTTTTGCGAAGTTTAGAAGTGTTGATGAAGATTTCTTTGATGATTTGGAAGAATTATTAATTGAATCAGATGTAGGATATGAAACTGCAGAGGAATTAACTGAGCAACTTCGCGATGAAGCTAAATTACAGAACGCTAAGTCGAGAGATGATTTGAAACGAGTAATCGTTCAAAAACTTGTTGATCTTTATGATCAAAATGGTAATGAAGATGATGAGAAGTTAATCTATCATGCCGAAGAACATCCGAATATCTATCTTTTTGTAGGCGTCAACGGTGCAGGAAAAACAACCACAATTGGTAAGCTTGCAAAAAGATTTAATGATCAAGGCAAGAAAGTTATTTTAGCTGCCGCTGATACCTTTAGAGCAGGTGCGGTTGAACAATTAGTTGAATGGGGTAGACGAGTTGGCGTAACTGTTGTAACAGGCGCTGAAAAAGCAGATCCTGCCTCCGTTGTCTATGACGCTACTAAAAAAGCAATTGAAGAACAAGCTGACTATTTACTTGTAGATACAGCCGGTAGATTGCAGAACAAAAAGAATTTAATGATGGAGCTGGAAAAGATTGAACGAACAATTCAAAAATTGGCTCCAAATGAACCAACTGAAACTTTGCTGGTCTTAGATGGTTCAACTGGTCAGAATGCTTTGTTACAAGCAAAAGATTTTGATAAAACAACTAAATTAACTGGTTTAGTTTTAACCAAGATCGATGGTAGTTCAAAGGGTGGGGTCGTTTTGGCAATTCGCAATGAAATGAAATTGCCAGTTAAATTAGTGGGTCTTGGCGAAAAGCCAGAAGATTTGGCAGATTTTGATGCAGCCAATTATGCTATTGGACTTTTCCGCGGATTGGTATAGTATATATTTAAGTGAATATAGTAAGGAGAAAAAATATGATAGAACCAAGTGCATGTACCACTATCTTAGTTGGTAAAAAGGCTTCAATTGATGGCACAACGATGATCGCCAGAAATGATGATACTTTTAGACCAATCACCCCTCAAAAATTTATTATCGAACCAGCAGCTAAGGGCGAAAAGAATCGTCACATTAAATCATGGCTTAATAAATTTGAAATGGATCTTCCAGAAGACGCTCAACGTGTACCAGCTGTACCAAATGTTGATTATAAGCATCGCGGGTATTATGACGAAAGTGGAATTAATCAAGAAAATGTTGCAATGTCATGTACTGAATCGACATATAGTAATGAAAGAGTCTTGGCATTCGATCCATTAGTAAAAGATGGTTTGGATGAAGACTGTATGCAAACGGTAACTTTACCATATATTCACTCAGCAAGACATGGTGTAGAATACTTAGGCGAATTGATTAAAAAATATGGCTCACCTGCTGGAAATTCAGTCTTGTTTAGTGATAAGGATGAAATTTGGTACATGGAAATCGTTACTGGTCACCACTGGGTAGCCCAACGAATTCCTGATGATGCCTATGCAATTGCTGCCAACCGTGTTTCAATTGAACAAGTTGATCTCGCAGATTCTGATAACTTTATGTGGAGTGAAGGGATTCAAGAATTCGTTGAAAAGTATCACTTAAACCCTGATCATGAAGGTTGGAATTTCCGTCATATTTTTGGAACTTACACAGAACAAGATCGTCACTACAATACTAATCGTGTGTGGTATGGTCAACGTTACTTCAATCCTGATATTGAACAGGATCCTGAGGATGGTGATCTTCCATTTATCCGTCGTGCAAATAAGAAGATTACTCGTGAAGATATTCAATTTGTTTTGGGCTCTCACTACCAAGATACGCGATATGATCCATTTGGTAAGGGAACCGAAGAAGAAAAGCATCGGTTCCGTCCAATTGGATTGAATAGAACTCAAAATGCTCATATTTTACAAATTAGAAACGATGTTCCAGCTGATCGTGCAGCAATTATGTGGTTATGTATTGGTGGCCCAACATTTACTCCTTTTGTCCCATTTTTTGCAAATATGAGTGATACAGATCCTTCATATAACAATACTTCAATGGAATATAATATGGATGATGCATGGTGGTACTATAAATCCGTAGCTACTATTGTAGAAAGCCATTATTCACAATTTGTTCAACTAGACACTACTTACTTAACTGAATTGAATCGTTGGTACCGTGCTCGTGTTGAAGAAGTGCTTGCTGGTGCTGAAGGTAAGAGTGGTGAAGAATTGACTGCTTATTTAACTGCAGAAAATCAAAAGACTGTTGCCCACACTAGAAAAGAAACTGAGAAGCTATGGGGACAAATGATGGTTGAATCCATTAAGATGTCAAAATTAACTTTTAATATGGATAAGAATCTATAAAACTTCGCATATTAAAAAAGAATATGGTCGGTTTTTAAGAACTGACCATATTCTTTTTTGTTACTCTGAATGTCGAATTCCATATGCAAAATAAATAATTAAACCTAAGAGGAACCAGATTCCAGCATATAATTTTGCTTGACTATCTAAGCCTAAGAAAACAATTAGGGATGCAAGAAAAGCTAAAAATGGTAATACTGGATAAAATGGTACTTTAAATGCGGGATCTTCAATATCTTTGCCTTCACGTTTCTTAAGTGGGTAGATTGCTAAAGAAACAAACATAAATGCTATTAAGGTTCCTGCGGAGATCAATTGGGATAGTGCTGAAAACGGGAAAATCGTGCTGATAACTACGGCAATAGCAGTTAGAGCAATTACGGCATGATTGGGCCGGCGTTTTTTATCTAGTTTTCCAAGAAATTTCGGTAACATTCCGTCACGACCAAAAGAATAGATTAAACGTGACCCTGCCATACTCATTCCAATTAGAGCAGTAAACATCCCTAAAACAGCGATTATCTGAACTACTGCTGCAATGACAGGATGATGGATGTAACGCAAAGCTAGTCCAACTGGTTCAGCACTATTAGCATAATTTTGATATGGCATTATACCAACAAGTACTAGACTAACAGAAATAAACAAAACAACAGCAATAATTAGGGAGCCGATTATCCCACGTGGCATAGTTTTTTGTGGATTGATTGCTTCGGCAGAATTGGCAGCTACCGAATCAAAGCCAATATATGATAAGAAAATCATTGATACGCCTGCATATATTCCTTGCCATCCACCAAATGACCCGTGAGCAGTAACTACATGTTTGGGAATGAACGGAATAAAGTTTTGACTTTTAATGGCAGTTGCACCAACGAAAACAAATAGTAAAATGGCAATAACTTTTAAGACCACTAGGGCATTTTCAACTCTTGCAGCTTTGCCAACACCACGCATAATTAAAAATGCCACAATAATGATTGAAGCAACGGCAATGATATCGACTACGCCACCATTTGTTCCAAATGCATTGGATAAATATTTAGGTAACTGAATTCTAATAGGTGCGAGCAAGGCTCTTAAATTTGCGGATAATCCTGAGCCAACAAAAGCCAATGCAATGAAATATTCTGCAAGAAGTGCCCATCCAGCAATCCAGCCCCAAAATTCACCAAATATTACGTTAATCCAAGTATAAGCAGAACCTGCAAATGGCATCGCAGCTGACATTTCAGCATAAGTGAAGGCAACTAAACAGGCCGCTAATGCTGCTAGCAAGAATGAAATTGTTACTGCTGGACCTGCATGCTTGGCAGCTACTTCTCCAGGAAGGGTGAAAATTGAAGCCGAGACAATTGTTCCAACTCCAAGAGCCAGAATATCTTTAACCCTCAATGACCTAATTAAATGACCATCTTTATTTTGATAAATCGTTGGATCAGTTTTTCGATTCATCTTTTTAAAAATTCCCATAAGCATAGCACCTCAAAACAGAATGTAATTTTTTTATAATAAATATTACTAGTCTAGCAATGTTTCTTAGGTAGGTCAATCGAAAATATAGGAACTTTTTGATATACTAGAATGCGGTGAACAATAAAATGGATGAATTAACAAAAAACGAGACCTTAGGCGATCTGTATGCATACTATGGTGCACTTCTAACCAAGGGTCAGCAAAGTTATTTTGAAGATTATTATTATAATGATTTATCACTAGGTGAAATTGCGCAAAATCATCAAGTTTCGCGTCAAGCTGTTTATGATAATCTCAAGCGTTCAAGTAAAATCTTGCAGAATTTTGAAGCAAAATTAAAAATGCAACAAGAGTTTGATCAAATTGAAACAGTCTTGATTGAGACCATCACTTTGCTTGAAACTGGTGATAATAAAACTGCTCAGAATAAACTAAAAAAATTACTTCAACAATTAAGAGGAGAATAAGATGGCATTTGAAAATTTGAGTGAACGAATTCAAAAAGCATTACGCAACCTAACTGGTAAAGGTAAAATCTCAGAAGAAGACATCAATGCTGCTAGTCGTGAAATTAGACTTGCTTTATTAGAGGCCGATGTTAATTTTAAAGTGGTTAAGGACTTCATTAAGAAGATCAAGCAAGAGGCCTTAGGTAAAGAAGTTCAAGAAAGCTTAAATCCAGGTCAACAAGTTATCAAGATTGTTAATGAAGAATTGACAAAAATGATGGGTGAAAGTGCGACGACTTTAACTAAATCTAAGCACATCCCAACGATTGTGATGATGGTCGGACTTCAAGGTACTGGTAAGACTACTACTGTTGGTAAGTTAGCTTATCATTTGCAAAAGACCGAACATGCTAGACCATTGCTGATTGCTGGAGATATCTATCGTCCCGCAGCCGTTGACCAATTAAAGCAAATCGGTCAACAACTGAATGTTCCAGTATATAGTGAAGAAAATGAAAAAGACGTTAGCCAAATTGTAGCAAGAGGATTGGCCGAGGCTGACAAAAATAAGAATGATTATGTTTTAATCGATACTGCTGGTCGACTAGAAATTGACGAACCTTTAATGGAAGAACTAGAAAAGGTTAAGGCAGTAGCACATCCCGACAACATATTGTTAGTTGTTGATGCGATGACTGGTCAGGCTGCGACTGATGTTGCTAAAGGGTTCGATGAACGTTTAGATGTAACTGGCGTAATTTTGACCAAGCTTGATGGTGATACCCGTGGTGGTGCAGCTTTATCAATTAGAGCCGTAACTGGTAAGCCAATAATTTATACTGGACAAGGCGAAAAGTTAACAGATCTTGAAGATTTCCATCCGGATCGAATGGCATCACGTATTTTAGGAATGGGGGATGTGTTAACCCTTATTGAACGAGCACAGCAAGACTATGATGCCAAAGAAGCACAAAAAGTTGCTAAAAAAATGCGCGAAAATACCTTTGATTTCAATGATTTTATTGATCAATTGGAACAGGTACAAAAAATGGGGCCATTAGACCAAATTATGAAAATGATTCCAGGCATGGCTAATAATCCACAACTTCAGAATCTATCAATCGATGAAAAACAAATTGCTCATACTAAAGCAATTGTGTATTCAATGACAGAAGCTGAACGTCAAGACCCTGATATTTTGAATCCAAGTCGAAGAAGAAGAATTGCTGCCGGCTCAGGACGTCCAGTAGTTGAAGTTAATCGAATGATCAAGCAATTTAAGCAGGCTCGGGATTTAATGTCTAAAATCAGTAATGGCAATACCAAAGCTTTAAGTGGATTACCAGGCATGGATACACCAATGGGCAGAATGGCTTTGAGATCAATGAATAAGAAATTTAAGAAGAATAAAAAGAAGCGCATGAAGAAGATCAAGCGATTCCATTCATAAAAATCAAACTGTTAAGTAAAAACACTTTACACCTAAAAATAAAAGTGCTATAGTAATTATCGTTAAGTTTTAGGAGGAAATTAATATATGTCAGTTAAAATTCGTATGCACCGCATGGGTGCCAAGAGAAAGCCATTTTACAGAATCGTTGTAGCAGACTCACGTATGCCTCGTGATGGTCGCTTCATCGAAGAAGTTGGTTACTACAACCCAGTTTCAAACCCAAAGCAATTGAAGCTTGACGAAGACAAGATCTATGCTTGGCTTAAGAAGGGTGCTCAACCTTCAGATACTGTAAGATCACTTATTTCAGGTGCTGGCTTGTTGAAGAAGTTGCACGACGAAAAATACAGCAAGTAATTACTTGCCTTTTAAAAGTTTGAGGCTATGGCTTCAAACTTTTTTTATAGCTTAGAATTGATGAGGTTGTATATGGAATTTTACGATGTTGCGAAAATTTTAACTACACATGGTTTAAATGGTGAAATTAAAGTAAGTGCGATAACTGATTTCCCAGAAGAACGATTTGAGCCGGGAGTAGTGTTACATTTAAAACAAGATCCTACCAAACAGTTAACAGTAAAGTCTAGTCGCCCATTCAAACAGTTTTGGCTCGTACAATTTGATGAGGTACCTTCTATAGAAGAAGCTGAAAAATTAAGAGGGCAAATTTTAGTCATTAGTGAAGCAGACCGGCAAGAGCTTCCAGAAGGTATGTACTATTATAAAGACATTTTAGATTGTCAAGTTAAAGATAATGAGACTGATAAGTTGATTGGAAAAATTGTGGAAATCGAATCTCCCGGTGCCAATGATATTTGGCTGGTAAGAGAAACTGATGGTAAAGAATTTTGGCTACCATACATTGATCAGGTTGTTAAAAAAGTAGATATTGCTAATAAGGTCGTATATGTTGAATTAATGGAGGGCTTAAGAGATGAGGATTAACGTATTAACTCTTTTTCCAGAAATGTTTACGCCAATTCAGACTTCAATTTTGGGTCGTGGCTTGGAAGATAAAAAATGGGAGTTAAATATTGTTAATTTTCGTGAATTCTCTGAAAGAAAGCATCATTCAGTCGATGATACTCCATATGGTGGCGGTGCAGGCATGGTTTTACAAATCATGCCAATCAAAGCAGCATTAGATTCATTGCCATCAAAAGGTAAGGTAATTATTACTGCTCCGCAAGGAAAAACTTTTAACCAACAAATGGCAAAGGAATGGGCTCAAGAGGAAGAATTAACCTTTATTTGTGGACATTTTGAAGGCTTTGATCAACGAGTATATGATTATGTTGATGAAGCTGTGTCAATTGGAGACTATGTATTAACAGGTGGCGAATTGCCAACCATGAGTATGATTGATGCTACTGTCCGCTTAATACCTGGTGTTTTGGGGAATGATTTTTCAAGTGTTGAAGAAAGTTTCTCACATGGATTGCTTGAATATCCACAATATACTCGACCGGCAGAATTTGAAGGGAAAAAAGTACCAGAGGTATTAACATCCGGAAATCACCAAAAAATTGCTGAATGGCGCTTAAAAGAAGCTTTACGTGCTACATATTTGCATCGCCCAGATTTATTAGCCGGTAAAGAACTGACAAAACAAGAAGTTAAACTTCTTGGGGAGGTTAAACGTGAAGAGGAAGAATACCATTAAGTTATTGGCAAAGCAATCGCCGAAAGAAATAAAAATTGTTTGGTTATGGACTAGAATAACCACATTAATACTTATGCTAGTATTTGGCATAGTAGTTAAAATTACCACTACTATTATGAAACTAAATAACGGATGGCTTGCTTGGGGATTGCTGGTATATTTTACTGTGGTTGCTTTAAGTGGAATTTGCTACTTAGTTGTAATTCCTTGGGAATACAATTATCACCGTTATCAAGTATTTGATGATTATCTTGCATTTCAAAAAGGTTTGTTCTTTCGTAGTACTACTTATGTTCCTTTTATCCGTATTCAACATATAACAGTAGATCAAGGGCCATTTTTAAGAATGAAGAATCTTGCTAGTTTGACAATTCATACTGCTGCCACAGATCATGAAATTGTTGGTTTGAAGTATAGTGATGCGACCTGGTTGCGTGAAGAAATTTTGCAAAAAGTAAAGCAGGTGGAAAATGATGTCTAGCAAAAGACGTTTACATCCATTAGCTATTGGAATTTTCTTTTTTAAAAGACTACGAGAGCTGTTTTTTATTTTCATAATATTGCTATTACCTAATGAGCATCTTAATTATGAGCTGGCAAAAAGTTTAGCATTGGGACTACTTATCTTGATTATGCTCTTAAGCGTTGCTAAATTTTGGTTCTTTGATTATCAATTCACAAATGATAGTTTGGTAATTCATAGTGGGATTTTCAAAAAGAATGAAATTATCATTCCTTTTACACGAATTCAGAATGTCAGAAATAGTCAGAATTTTTTGTTGAGACCTTTTAAGTTATCAAAATTGGAAATTGAGACTGCAGCGGGAGGCGCTGATCGTGCCGAGGCTGTGTTAGAAGTGGTGTCGAATGAAGTAAAGACAGAACTTTTCTCAAAAATGAATCATGGAAAAAGTATGACTCAGCGGGAGAAATATTATCAAACTACTTATGTAATGGGGGTTAGACAGAATCTTTTACGAATTATATCAACGCCGGGAAGAGAAATCGGCTATTTAATTATTGCGTTGGTGTTGGATAATGCGCTCGATGTAATACAAATGTTGGTAAAAAATCGAACCAATATTTTAGAGATTACTAGTAATATTAATAATGAAGAATTGATTTTTATTTTAGTAATAGGAGCTGTCCTTTTTGCTATAAATTTTATTTATGAAATTGGTAAGTTCTATAACTTTACAGTTGTGAGAACTAAAAATAGCCTCCAAGTCTCACAAGGATTGGTAAAACGAGTCACGAAGCAGATACCGCTTAATAAAATTCAAACTGTTATTGTTGAACAGTCACTGCTACAACAAATTGTTCACCTTGCCAGCATTCGTTTGCAGCTTGCTGGTTCTCAGGAAGATGATGAAGGATTAGATGATGCAGTCTACTTTTTACCGTTGATTGATATTAATAGTACCTTTATTTTGTTAAATGAATTTCTTCCTGAGTGGGATTTACGACAACCAAACTATCAATTGACAGCTACGGAGACTTGGTATTTTATGCGCTGGCTACTATTAATGGTGCCAAGCACCTTAGTAATATTTAAAATTAATCCGATCTTAGGTATGTTGGCTACTGTACTCGTTGTAATTTATTGTTTGCAGAGAATCTTTCAAAGGCAAAGCCAGGGTTATGAACTTAGTCATAATAGCATATGGATAAGATATTATTCATTTTTAAATCGGCGCCAAGTATTGATAAATAGAGGTAAAATTCAAGAAGTTAAGTATACAACAACGCCATTTTTATCACTTAAGGATGTTGGTCAAATTACGATCATAGCTAAGTCAGGTAATAATAAACTTGCTGCTAGACAAAAGTTTGTTAAACTCGATGATTTTGTTAAGATTCAAAAGTTTTACCTTGATAAATAGTCTAAAGCTTGGTATGATAGACGCTGTGTGAAAACACATTAAGAATATGGGTATTCCGCTGTCACAGAGAGTGAGAATGAATGCCGTAGAAGGAGAAAAAATATGGATCCATTAATTGCTGAATTAACTAAAGAACAATTGCGTGACGATATTCCTGCTTTCCGTGCAGGGGACACTGTTCGTGTTCACGTACGTGTTGTTGAAGGTACTCACGAACGTATTCAGATGTTCGAAGGCGTTGTAATCAAGAAGAAGGGTACTGGCATCGGTGCAACTTACACTGTTCGTAAGATTGCTTCAGGTGTTGGTGTTGAACGTACTTTCCCAGTTAACACTCCACGTGTTGCTAAGGTTGAAGTATTACGCCACGGTCGTGTACGTCGTGCTAAGCTTTACTACTTACGTGATCGTCATGGTAAGGCTGCAAGAATTGCAGAAGCACGTCGTTAATCTTAAATCGACACAAAGAAACGATTTCCAGAGATTGGGAGTCGTTTTTTTATTGCCTGAGAAAAAGTATTTGGGATTGTGCTATTTTAGACTTAAACTAGATAATATAAGACATGTTTAAAAGAAAAGAGGAAATCAAATGATTGGCTTTATTGGTACTGGCGTAATGGGCAAGGGTATAATTAGAAATTTGATCAATAAAGGCGAACAAGTTGTAGTCTTTAATCGGACCAAGGCTCATGCTGAAGATATGCTTGAAATTGGTGCAAAATGGGCAGATACACCAGCAGAGCTTGTTAAGCAAAGTGATGTTATTTTTACTATGGTTGGTTTTCCTAAAGATGTAGAGGAAGTTTATTTTGGTGAACAGGGAATTTTTTCCGCTGTAAAAAGTGGCCAATACCTAGTAGACTTAACGACAAGTAAGCCAAGCTTAGCACGTAGAATTGGTTTAGAGGGTGAAAAGCTTGGGGTACACGTTTTGGATGCCCCTGTCTCAGGTGGCGATATAGGTGCTAAAAATGGTGCTTTAACCATTATGGTTGGTGGCCAAAAAGCTGCTTTAGAATATTTGAAACCGACATTTTTAAAGTTCGGTAAGCAAATTACTTATTTTGGTTCTTATGGTAGTGGTCAACATACCAAGATGGCTAATCAGATCATGATCGCAGGAACAATGACAGGTATGACCGAAATGTTTGTCTATGCTAAAGCTGCAGGATTAGATTTAGAAAAAGTCATGAATACCTTGCAAGGTGGAGCTGCCGAAAACTTCAGCTTAGGTAATTATGGACCAAGAATTTTGCGCGATGATTACACTCCTGGTTTCTTTGCCAAACACTTTTTAAAAGATTTGAGAATTGCCCTTGAGGAAGCTGAAGCAATGAATCTGGATTTACCTAATACGAAACAGGCTAAGGAATTGTATGATCTCTTGGTTAATGAAAAAGGTTTGGGTAATGATGGAACTCAAGCACTAATCAAATTATGGTGGCAGAAATAGCAAAATGAGCAATGAGACTTTTTTAATTTCAATTAGACAAAATAATGATCTTTCAGATGTAGCTGTTAATCAGCTAAGAATGGATTTAGCTGATCATCCATTAAATCAACGACAATATATCACATTTGCTGATCTTAAAGGTAATAGTCGTCAATACGGAGTTAATCAAATACAATTTTGTCCGGAAAAGTTAACAGGTAAGAAGGTACTTTTCTTAGGTTCTTCTGTTACCTTTGGCTATGGTGCCTTGGCTGAATCTTTTGTTGATTATTTATGGAAAAAATGTGGTGTAGTAGCAATTAAAGATGCAGAAAATGGTACTACTTTAGCTGATCATGATGTTTATCGACCTGGAGATTCATATTATCATCGTTTGCTTGAAGAATTGACGGAAACAGAATACATTGATGCATTTGTCTTGCAGCTTTCAACCAATGATGCTTTTAAGAGCTCAAAATTGGGAACGATTGCTCATGATAAAGAAATTTCTACAAAAACGGTAACTGGTGCAATAGAAGCAATTCTTACGCAGGTAAAATCCCGTTGGCATTGTCCGATAATTATTTACAGTAATCCTTATTTTGCTAATGAGATGTATGCTCAAATGGTCAAACAAGTACAACTGCTCAAAAGTAAATATGACTTTACTTTTTTGGACTTTTATCACGACCAAGCTTTTCAAGTAAATCAAGAATTGTATATGGCAGATGAAATTCATCCTACAAGAGCCGGCTATCAAGAAATATGGCTGCCTAGGTTTGAATCGGCTTTGAATAATTTATTAGACTAAAAGCAAATAAATTGCTTTTTCATCTTTTTTTGTGATCATAAATACTGTAAACTAACATATGTTAATATCAAGGGAGTGATTTTGATGGACAAAGACGAAGAAAAGAAAGTCATTGACCGGATTAATTTCTTGTTCCATAAAAAAGAAGAGCAGGGCTTAACTGAAGAAGAAGAGGCAGAACGCAAAGAATTGCATAAAAAATTTATTGCTAACTTCAGAGCAGGTTTTAAGCAACAATTAGAAGATTTAGTAATAATCGATAAAAACGGTAAGGATGTAACATCCGAAAAAGCCAAACGAGCTCAAAGAAGAAAAGGACTAAGAAAAGATTAATTTGGCCTTTAAAAAAATAAAAATATTAGGTAAGATATAAAGTGTTAGTTATGGAGGATTTTTAATATTATGAATTTAGGTTTAGCAATCGTTTTGATTATTGTTGCACTAGGAATAGGTTTAGTGGGCGGTTTTTATGGTGCCCGTGCCTACATGAAGAAATATTTCCAAGATAATCCTCCAATCAATGAAGATATGATTGTTGCGATGATGTCTCAAATGGGTCAAAAACCATCTGCAAAGAAGGTAAACCAAGTAATGAATATGATGAAACATCAACAACGCAAATAATATCTAAAATAATTGTTGAAGGTTAAAGACGGAGAATTTCTTCGTCTCTTTTTGTTTTCTGGTGAAACCGTAGAAAGGAAAAAGTATGGGTATTTTTAAAAAGCTTTCGTGGTTTTTTAAAAAAGAACGAAAAAGATATATATTAGGAATTACTTTTTTAGCCTTGACCTCATTAGCTAACTTAATCCCTCCACGAATATTAGGGTTGATGTCAGACCAGTTAGATCAAGGACAGATAACGTGGAAAAATTATTTCATTGATATTGTTTTAATCATTTTGACAGCAATCTTTTTATATGTGTTACGCTTCTTTTGGCGTAAACAAATTTGGGGTGGAGCTGCTGAACTTGAAAGGCAATTGAGATCGCGTTTGTTCAATCATTTTATGCTGATGGATCGAACTTTTTACCAACGGCATCGAACAGGAGATTTGATGGCTCATGCAACCAACGATGTTTTAGCTATCCAAAATGTTGCTGGGGATGGAGTTTTAACTTTGGTCGATTCATTAATGATGGGAGTTTCAACAATGGTTGCCATGATTATTTTTGTCGACTGGCGTTTAACGATCATTGCGTTAATTCCATTGCCATTTCTTGCTTTAGGTGCTTGGAAACTAGGCGATCGACTTCATGATGCCTTTGATAAATCACAAGCAGCATTTTCTCGGTTGAATAATAAAACTCAAGAATCAGTTTCGGGGATAAAAGTATTAAAGACTTTTGGTCAAGGGCAACAAGATGCCGAAACTTTTGACAAAATGGTTAATGAAACAATCAACATCAATAAAAAAGTTTTTGTGTGGGATTCATTATTTGATCCGCTTGGAACCATTGTTATTGGTTTGACATACTCAATTACGATTATTTATGGTGGTTTGCTTGTAGCTGGTAAGATTTTGACAATTGGTCAATTGGTTTCATTTATTGCTTATATTGGTAATATGGTTTGGCCAATGTTTGCGATTGGATATTTATTCAATATTTTGGAACGTGGTAGCGCCAGTTATGATCGAGTAGAAAAATTATTAGAAGAAAAGCCATTGATTACTGATGATCATGCTGATGATAGTTTAACCGCTAAGGATATTGAAGGAGATTTACGCTATCAAATTGATAGTTTTGCTTATCCAGATGAGCCACAACTACCAGTTCTAAAGAAAATTGACTTTACTTTAAAGGAAGGTCAGACCTTAGGGTTGGTAGGACGAGTTGGAGCAGGTAAAACGACAATTATTCAATTGTTGCTACGAGAATTTGATGGGTATGATGGCTCAATTACGCTAAATGGTTATGATATTAGAGAAATTCCATTAAACGTATTGCTTCGACAAGTTTCGTATGTTCCTCAAAACAACTACCTCTTCTCGACTAGCATTCAGAAAAATATTGCCTTTTCGGATGTTGCAGCTGAAGATACTGCCATTGTTGAAGCTGCTAAAAAGAGCGATCTTCATGATGATATTTTGAAGATGCCACGGTCTTACGAAACCTTGGTAGGTGAAAATGGAGTGGCTTTATCAGGTGGTCAGAAACAAAGAATGTCTATTGCCAGAGCGCTTTTGAAACATAGTGAAATTTTGATTCTTGATGATGCGCTTTCAGCTGTTGATGCTAGAACTGAATCAGAAATTTTGAAAGCACTACGCAAAGAAAGAGCAGGTAAAACGACTTTGATTGCAGCACACCGCTTAACTTCTGTAATGAACGCTGACTTAATTTTAGTATTAAAAGATGGACAAATCGTTGAACGTGGCAATCATCAGGAGTTATTGGCAGAAGATGGTTGGTATGCGGAAATGTGGAGACGACAAGAGTTAGAAGAAAAGGTGGGTGGATAATGAACGACGAAAAAGAAATGAAATCTGTTTGGTCACAAGCCATCCCGGTTTCCGAACAAATCCAAATTTTTAAACGATTATTGAAATTTGTTAGCCATTATAAAGTTGAAATGGCCATTGCTCTGATTGGTGCTTTACTTGTAAGTATTATTAATATGCTATTGCCATTTGGTTTACAGTACTTTTTGGATCATTTCTTATTATTTAAAAATGCTACAGTGAAAATAATTATTTTTGCTGGTGTGGTTTATGCCCTTGGAGCACTTTTAAAGGCAGTGATTCAATTTACATATTTGTACTTTTTCTCGTTGGGATCGGAAAGATCGTTAGAGAGCGTGCGTCGAGCATTGTATAAGAAGCTACATACTCTAGGCATGCGATATTTTGATCAAACCCCAGCAGGATCGATTGTGTCGCGTGTTACTAATGATACCATGACTCTGAGTAACTTCTTGATGGTTCTAGCCAGTGTTATCATTAGTTTCTTCTCCATTATCTCTGCTTTGGTGGCGATGTATTCTACAAATAAAATGGCAGGTTTCCTAGTGACCTTGTTTTTACCGATTTTATTTGCGATCATGGTTATTTATTCAAGAACGAGTTCCAAATTGTATCGTGGATATCGGGAACGATTAAGTCGAATTAATACCAACTTAAATGAGTCTATTGAAGGGGTATCTTTAATTCAACAATTTAAGCAAGAGAAGCGAATTACCGAGGATTTTGAAAAAGAAAATGGAGCTTTGATGCAAACTCGTTTTAGTATGATTAGGGTCAATTCGTTGCTACTCTCGCCTTTGACCAGCATGATGTATTCTTTTGCATTAGCTGTTTCATTAATGTACTTTGGCTACCCACTACATGAAACCTTTGTTCCCGCAGGAGTAGTCTATGCCTTCTCTCAATATATTTCACAATTTTTCAATCCAATTGCAACAATGATGGATCAGATGACGCTTTTTCAAGACGGGATTGTTGCCGGTAAACGTATATTTAGAATTCTTGATGAAGATCAATATGAACCAGCTCAAAATGAAAAGGCAGGATTGACAATTGAACAGGGTAAAATTGAATTTAAGCATGTAAGTTTTTCTTATGATGGCGAACATGAGATTTTGCATGATATTTCATTCACAGTAAATCCTGGTGAAACCTTAGGAATTGTTGGTCATACAGGATCAGGAAAAAGTTCGATTATCAATGTGATGATGCGCTTTTATGAATTCCATCAAGGACAAATTTTGATTGATGGTCATGATATTAAAGATTATCCTAAAGCGGAATTACGAAAAAAATTAGGGTTAGTGTTGCAAGAACCATTTATGTTTCATGGCGACATTGCATCAAATATTCGTTTATATAATGAACAGATCACCGATGAACAAATAAAGAAAGCAGCAAGAGCGGTTCAAGCAGAGCGTTTTATTGACAAGATGCCGGGAAAGTACCATGCTAAGGTTATTGAAGGAGGTAGTGAACTTAGCCAGGGAGAACGGCAGCTAATTTCTTTTGCTCGGACGCTTGTTACTGATCCTAAAGTTTTGGTATTGGATGAAGCAACGGCAAATGTTGATACTGAAACTGAAACTTTAATTCAGCAAGGATTGAAGCGATTGCGTAAAGGACGTACCACCTTAGCTATTGCCCACAGGCTGTCAACTATTGCAGATGCAGATCAGATCATCGTCTTAGATCAGGGGAGAATTATTGAACATGGTTCTCACGAAGAATTATTAGCGCAAAAAGGGTACTATTACAATTTGTATCAATTACAGAACAATAAGAGGGAAGTTTAAAGGAGTTTTTTATGAAAAGATATTTTGCTGTTAGAGGTGGAGTTGGCGATTTAACTAAGCCAGATGTAAATGCAAGACCACAAGACAATCTTTATTTAGCTGTGAATTCAGCTTGGCAAGCTCAAGCTGAAATCCCTGAAGATAAGGTTGATGCAGGGATCAATGATGAATTAGATACCAGAATTGAGAAGAAGTTAATTAATGACTTAAATGAGATACTAGAGCAAACGGTTGCGGTGCCCAAAGTGCCTAACTTTGATAAAGCTGTAAAACTTTATCAATTGGCAAAAGACTTTACTCGTCGTGATAAAGAAGCTGCAGAACCAATTCAAGAAGATTTAAAAGCCTTGCTATCTTTGAAGGATTTCAAGGAGTTGGTTGAACTGGCAGGAGATTTGAATAACACATATTTAACTTTGCCATTTAGCTTTTCAGTCGAGGCTGACATGAAAAACACTAAGGTCAATGTCTTGAATTTTGCTGGACCGGGAACTTTTTTGCCTGATACGACTAGCTATGAAGCTGAAGATGCAACAAGTTTGCTTGAAATTTATCGAAAGCAAACCTTGCACTTGTTAGCAATGGCAGGGGTTGCTGAAGATCAAGTAAAAACTTTGATAGAAGCAGGTTTTGCTTTTGATAAGAAATTGGCTAAAGTGGTTAAGTCAACTGAAGAATGGTCAGATTATCCAGCAGCCTATAATCCTGTATCTTATGATAAATTTGTTGCTAAGTTTGAATCTTTCCCAATGGCATCATTCTTAGAAGAAATTCTACCTACTAGCGTTGAACGGGTAATTGTACAAGAACCAAGATTCTTAGATAGTGCTGAAGAATTAGTAAACCCAGATAACTTTAAAGAACTTAAAGGCTGGATGTTGATTCGCTTTATTAATGGGGCAGCCGGCCTACTATCACAAGAATTTCGTGAAGCAGCCTTTCCATTTGCACAAGCACTTAGTGGCCAACCCAAATTAATTCCTCAAGAAAGACATGCCTATTACATAGCTAATGGATCATTTAGCGAAGTAATTGGAATCTATTATGGACAAAAGTATTTTGGTCAAGATGCTAAAGCCGATGTTACTGATATGATCAACAAAATGATTGGCGTATATGAAGATCGAATTGCTAATAATACATGGTTATCTGACGAAACTAAGAAAAAAGCAATTGTTAAATTACGTTCATTAGTTTTGAAAATTGGTTATCCAGAGAAGAATCAAGCTATTTATGATTTATTAGAAATTGATCCTAATAAGAGTCTTTATGAAAACGAAACAGCAATGTCAAAGGTTATGGTTAAGTATCAACTTGATCAATTAACTAAACCAGTTGATCGTTCTGTGTGGTTGATGCCAGCAAACATGAACAATGCTTGCTATGATCCACAACGTAACGATATTACTTTCCCTGCGGGAATTTTGCAGGCGCCATTCTATGACCTACATCAAAGTCGTGGGCAAAATTATGGTGGTATCGGTGCTACTATTGCTCATGAAATCTCACATGCCTTCGATAATAATGGCGCTAAGTTTGATGAACTTGGAAATATGACTAATTGGTGGACCGATGAAGACTATGCTGAATTTAATCGTCGCACACAAGCAGCAATTGATCTTTACGATGGCTTAGAATACGGTCCAGCTAAATTGAATGGTAGACAGATAGTTGCTGAAAACATTGCCGACTTGGGTGGTTTAACTTGTGCAATTCAAGCAAATAAAGGCGATCAAGGCGAAATGACCGATTTATTTGAAAATTATGCTCGCTCTTGGGCGCAGAAACAACGTCCAGAAGCGATTAAAACTGAGGTTGCCGTTGATGTTCATGCACCTCAACCAACGAGAGTTAACATTCCTAGTCAATGTCAACCAGAATTTTATGAAACGTATCAAGTTACTCCTGAAGATGGTATGTGGCTTGAACCAGAAAAGCGAGTAACTATTTGGTAATGAAAAAGATCATCCGCAGAAAAACTACGGATGATCTTTTTACTTGGGTATATATTTAAAATCAGGATTTTGTTCGCGGTCAAGTTTAGCCCAAGCATCTTCTAATTGTTGATAGATAATTGCTTCATTTTCCTTGGTCAACTTAACTTTAGGATCCAAATATATTGGCTCGCCAATGCATACTTCAAGTCCTTTACGTTTCAGTAACCCACTAAATGTCAATGGGCCTTGATAAACTACAGGTAATAGTGGCTTTTTGGATAATTTAGCAATTACTAATGCGCCACCTTTTAACTCGGACGAATGTCTGGTTCCAGAAGGGAAAATGATTAATGATTTTTCGCCTTCTTTTAAACCTTTGACCGGTATTTTTAAAACTGAAGGTCCTGGATGTTGACGATCAACAGGAAAGGCATGTGCATGACGTAAAATGAAAGCTAAAATTGGATTTTTAAAAAGCTCGATTTTTGCCATGAACATAAATTCCATGGGACTTGCTGCCAAGGCAAACAAAATCGGTTCCCACCAAGTGCGGTGAGGAGCGACAAGGATATAGTTCCCTTCAGGAATACGTTCTTTATGATGAACATGTAGGTGACCATTTAGTACCCATACAATAGAACGGGCAATAGGTCTGATAATTTGATAAAACATAAAAACCCTCCAATGATGTAAAATAATTATAGCAGAATCACTTGAGAGGACAAATTTTTTATGATAGAGCTAAAGGAAAATGAACGTATTGACTACATGTACAATGATCAATTAAAAATTATTCAAGACAAAAAGGCTTTTAGTTTTTCTCTAGATACGTTGTTACTTGGTTATCTAGCAAAAAAGGCTATTAAAGATCGTTCAAAGGTAGTTGATTTATGTGCTGGAAATTGTGCCGCTACAATCTATATGGCTTATTTTAATTGTGCTAAATATGATGCAGTTGAAATTCAACCAGATATTGTATCGCAAGCTCAAAGATCTTTAGCCTTGAATCATTATGAAAATCGGATCACGGTACATGAAGGTAATGTGGTCGATGCTCCGAATTTTTTACGTAAAGACTCTTATGACATAGTTACGGTTAATCCCCCATATTTTAAAGTCCCAAAAGGGCACGAGGTGAATCCTGATCCCAAAAAAGCTATCGCAAGACATGAAATCTTGGTTAATTTAGAAGAAATTATCAAAACTGCAAGTGACCTATTAAAGATGAAAGGGAAGATGTTCATGGTTCATCGCCCAGAGCGTCTAGGTGAGATTGCATATTATTGTATGAAATATGATCTAGCTTTGAAATTAGTTCAACCATTTGTGTCTCATCCTAAAGAAGATACCAATTTGATTGTTATTGAAGCAGTTAAACATACAGCTTTTGATGGAACGGTATTAAAGGATGCAATTTTGGTTCATGATCAAAATGGTGACTTTACTCCGGAAATTATGCAGGTAATTAAAGAAAAATCCCAAAATAGCAGTAATCAGAAAAAGTATTATTTTTATGTACTGTTGTGTAAAGATGGTAGTTTCTATGGTGGTTTTACCGATGATCTTGAGCATCGAGTATCGATGCATAATACCGGTAAAGGGGCAAAATATACCAAGAGTCGAAGACCAGTAAAACTCATTTATCATGAAGAATTTTTAGATAAAAAATTGGCATTAAAGCGTGAGTACTGGTTTAAACATCATGATCGCAAGTGGAAAGAAAAATTTTTAAGTGAGCATGAAGTTGAGTGGAATGCTTGCAAATAGGAAAATTTTTTTGTATTATTTTAAGGTATGCTGTAAAAGCATAAAAACACATCAAGAGCGATCGATATTATGGTGCCTAAGGTAGTGGTCAAATATCGAAATGAACGCTTGAGAGGATTAAAACCTAGGAGGAATTTTATTATGACAGTTGTATCAATGAAGCAATTGCTTGAAGCTGGTGTCCACTTTGGTCACCAAACTAGAAGATGGAACCCAAAGATGGCTCCTTACATTTTTACTCAAAGAAATGGTATCTACATCATTGACTTGCAAAAGACTATCAAGATGTTAGATGATGCCTACAACTTTGTTAAGGACGTTGCTCAAGAAGGTGGCGTATTCTTATTCGTAGGTACTAAGAAGCAAGCTCAAGATTCAATTGCTGAAGAAGCAACTCGTGCAGGTCAATACTTCGTTAACCAACGTTGGTTAGGTGGTACTTTGACTAACTGGACTACTATCCAAAGCCGTGTTAAGAGATTAAAGCAATTAAAGGAAATGTCAGAAGACGGTACTTTTGATGTTCTTCCAAAGAAGGAAGTTGCCCTTTTAACTAAGGAAATGGAAAAATTACAAAAGTTCTTGGGTGGTATTGAAGACATGCCAAGAATTCCAGATGTTTTATTCGTAGTTGATCCAAAGAAGGAAAAGATCGCTGTTCACGAAGCAAACATTTTGGGTATTCCAGTTGTTGCTATGGTTGACACTAACACTGATCCAGATCCTGTTGATGTAGTAATTCCTTCAAACGATGATGCTATTCGTGCAACTCGTTTGATCGCAGGTGCTATGGCAGATGCTATCATCGAAGGTCAACAAGGTAAAGATGACGACCAAACTGTTGAAGTAGACTTCGAAGAAAATGCTGACGGTTCAGAAGAAGTCGTTAGTGCTGAAGAAGTAGACGAAGACCAAGAATAATTATCATTCCATTTTTAGGAGGACTAGGCATGGTTCAAATTACTGCAAAGCAAGTTAAAGAATTGCGTGATCGTACTGGCGCAGGTATGATGGATTCTAAGAAGGCTTTAGTTCAAGCTGAAGGTGATATCGAAAAGGCTATCGATATCTTAAGAGAAAACGGTGTTGCTAAAGCTGCTAAGAAGGCTGGACGTACTGCTGCTGAAGGTTTAGCAGAATTTGCTGTTGACGGAAACAACGCTGTTTTAGTTGAAATTAACTCAGAAACTGACTTTGTTGCAACTAATGACAAGTTTGTTAAGCTTGTAGATGACGTAACTAAGGCTATTTTGGCAAATAAGCCAGCTAACCTTGAAGAAGCATTGAATGCTCCAATGGCTGACTCAACTATTGGTGAAGTAATTACCAACATGACTGCAGTTATTGGTGAAAAGATTACTTTGAGAAGATTTGACCTTCTTTCTAAGAGTGATGATGAAGTATTTGGTGCATACAAGCACAATGGTGGTGCTATTGTTGCTGTTGCTACTTTAAAGGGTGGTAACGAAGAAGCAGCTAAGAACGTTGCAATGCACGTAGCTGCAATTAACCCAGAATACTTAGACAAGGCTTCTGTTCCCGCAGATGAATTAGAACGTCAAAAGGCTGTATTCACTAAGGAAACTGAAAACGAAGGTAAGCCTGAAAAGATTATTCCTAAGATCGTTGAAGGTCGTGTAAACAAGTACTTAAGCGAAATCTGCTTAGTTGATCAACCATACGTTAAGGATGGCGATATGACTGTTGCTGAATACGCTAAGTCACAAAATGCTGAAGTTGTTGCCTTTACTCGTTACGAAGTTGGTGAAGGTATCGAAAAGAAGCAAGAAGACTTTGCTGCTGAAGTACGTGAACAAATGAAGTAATGATATTACTTTAAGGATGGACTAGTTCCATCCTTTTTTTGTATAAAAATTTCACTACAATTGTTTAAGTTATTCCACTTTCATTGCTTTTAATGGTAGAATAATTAGAGCTATTATAGGAGGTTGCTATGAGTCAAGTTAAGTACAAAAGAATTATTCTAAAAATATCAGGTGAAGCATTAGCAGGAGAAGAAGGAACTGGCATTGATCCTACTGTTATTGCGCACTTAGCACAAGAAATTAAAGCGGTTCATGACTTAGGCGTTGAAGTCGGAGTAGTCTGTGGCGGTGGAAATATGTGGCGTGGCGAAACCGGTGCTAAATTAGGTATGGAACGTGCACAAGCTGATTACATGGGGATGTTGGCTACCATTATGAATGGATTAGCTTTACAAGACGGATTGGAGCATATTGGTGTTCCTACTCGTGTACAAACATCAATTGAAATGCGCCAAATTGCTGAACCATACATAAGAAGAAAAGCTATTCGTCATTTTGAAAAGGGCCGAGTAGTAATTTTCGGTGGTGGTACTGGAAACCCATACTTCTCAACTGATACTACTGCAGCATTAAGAGCAGCTGAAATTGATGCTGACGTTATACTTATGGCTAAAAATGGCGTCGACGGCGTATATTCTGCAGATCCAAAACTTGATCCAACTGCAACTAAATATGCAGAATTAACTCAACTTGATTTGATTGCGAAGAATTTAAAAGTTATGGATAGAACTGCAAGTTCATTATCAATGGACACAGATATTCCATTAATTGTTTTCAACATTAACACTCCAGGAAATATTCAAAAGGTAGTTATGGGTGAAAACATTGGTACGGTAATTGAAGGAGGAAAAAATAATGGATAATGAAGCAATTGTAAAAGCTAAAGAAAACATGGAAAAATCCATCAAAGTTTACCAAAGAAACTTGGCATCAATCCGTGCGGGTGTTGCAAATGCAGGATTATTAGAAGGTGTTAGGGTTGAATACTACGGTGTTCCAACCCCATTAACTCAAATGTCTAGTATTACTATTCCTGAACCACGTGTTCTTTTAGTTACTCCTTATGATGTTAACAGTTTAGACAATATTGAACACGCTATTTTAGCTTCTAATTTGGGCTTAACACCGGCTAATGATGGTAAAGTAATCAGATTGGTTATTCCACAATTGACTGGTGAAAGAAGACAAGAAATTGCTAAACAAGTAGGTAAAGAAGCGGAAGAAGCTAAGATTTCTATCAGAAATATTAGACGCGATGCGATGAACTCACTTAAGAAGCAACAAAAAGACGACGAAATTACCGAAGACGAACAACGTAACCTTGAAAAGCAAGTTCAGAAGGTTACCGATGATGCAACTAAAAAAATCGATCAACTTGCTGATACTAAGAGAAAAGAAATTACTCAAGGTAACTAATGAGTAATAAAGAAAACGAGCTGAATCATCTAGCTATCATTATGGATGGCAATGGTCGTTGGGCTAAAAAACAACATCGACCAAGAATTTATGGTCATCGCATAGGAATGGATAACGTTCAAAAAATCACTTTGGCAGCTGACAGGTTGGGAATCAAAGTGTTAACGCTATATGCTTTTTCAACTGAAAATTGGGCTCGACCAAAAGAAGAAGTAGCATATTTGATGAATTTGCCTGTGCGTTTCTTCGACAAATATATGCCTACATTGATAGAAAATAATGTTAAGGTAAACATAATGGGGTATCTCGATGAGTTACCTCAGAAAACCTATGATGTTGTTAAAAAGGCGATGGAACAAACGGCACAAAATACTGGTCTGATTTTAAATTTCGCATTTAATTACGGTTCAAGAAAAGAAATTGTGACAGCTGTTCAAGAACTTGCTAAAGAAGTTGAAGAAGGTAAACTTAAAAGTACTGAAATTGATGAGCAAGCGATTAGTCAGCATCTTATGACTGCGAAGTTTAAGGAGTTTGGGGATCCAGATTTGCTTATTAGAACATCTGGTGAACAAAGAATCTCTAATTTCTTATTGTGGCAAATTGCGTATTCAGAGCTTGCATTTAGCAATAAAAATTGGCCAGATTTTGATGAAGATGATTTAAAGAATTTTGTAGAAAATTACCGTCATAGAGATCGTCGCTTCGGTAAAATTGATGAGTCGGAAAGTTAAATATAGATAGAAATGAAACAACGTGTAATTACGGCAATTGTTGCCTTGATTTTATTTATTCCAATTATCCTTCTAGGTGGTTTATGGATAGATTGGTTGACTGTTGCTCTAGCGGCAGTAGGAATTAGTGAAGTCTTCTTAATGAAGAAGCAGTTACTAGTTTCAGTCGATTTTTTATTGGCGTTACTAGCTACATTGACATGGACAGTGCCAGACGCATTTATAAAAGGATTGCCATGGCATTGGACAAAATATGGTGTATATTTTGCACTAATAATGTTATTACTTACATGGACAGTACTTTCAAAGAATAAAACAACTTTTGATGATGTCGGTGTTTATACCATTGCATCATTATATATTGGTACAGGGTTCCATTATATGGCAGCTATTAGAAATTACTCCAATGGTTTGGCATTGCTCTGCTACGTATTTGTAGTAGTTTGGGCAACTGATATTGGTGCTTACATGATCGGTCGCAAGATTGGTAAGCATAAGTTATGGCCTGTAATTAGCCCAAATAAGACTTGGGAAGGTTCAATTGGGGCAGTTGTTTGTGCTTTAGTATTTGTAGCCATTTACTTAGCATTTGTAAAAATTGATTTCTCTCAAAGTACAATGCTCATTTTGGCTTTCTTCTTATCAATTGTAGGTCAAATGGGAGATTTAGTTGAGTCAGCATACAAACGCTATTATGGTGTAAAAGATTCAGGTAAGATTTTACCAGGACATGGTGGAATTCTTGACCGCTTCGATAGTATGCTGTTTGTATTGCCTGTCGTTGCGGCTGTGTTAGGGATTATGCATTAGGAAGTTGATTGCTTTTGAAAGGTATATTGATCTTTTTAGTAGTTTTTGGCTTGCTCGTGTTCGTTCATGAATTCGGGCATTTTGTCGTGGCAAAAAAATCTGGCATCTTAGTTAGAGAATTTTCGATCGGCATGGGGCCTAAACTATTTCAAGTTAGAAGAAGTACAACGACATACACGATTCGTTGGTTGCCTTTAGGAGGCTATGTTCGACTTGCAGGTTCTGATGATGAAGCCAAATTAGATCCAGGAATGACTGCAGTTTTAGCTTTCAATGATAATGACAGAGTTGTTAGAATCGATGCTTCCGAATCGGACTTACCAATAGAAGGAGTACCTGTTCAAGTTACTAAAGCCGATTTAGTTGATGAGCTTACAATTACCGGTTATGAAAATGGTGATGAATCGGTAGAGAAAACTTATCAAGTTGAACCAACAGCCACAATTATTGAGAAAAATAAAACGGAATTGGTAATTGCTCCTAGAGATAAACAGTTCCAAGAAGCTAAGGTTTGGCAGAAATTGGCGGTTAACTTTGCTGGCCCATTCATGAATATAGTTTTAGGGTTCGTGGTTTTCTTAATATGGTCAATCACTAGTCCTGGACCAGCAACTACTACTGTCGCTCGTACTTCGACAAACAGCCCAGCAAGACAAGCTCAAATAATTAAAGGCGATAAAATACTTGCTATTAATGGCAAAAAGATGTCCTCTTTTGCAGATATCTCAATTGCTATTGATGAAAGCAAGGGAAAACAGCTTGATATAACACTTGAAAATAATGGTAAAAAGCGTCAAGTTCAATTGACACCAAAAAAGACAGCTGATAAGTCTTATCAAATTGGAATTTTAGCAGCAACAAATGAAAGCTTTGGTGTTAAACTCCAGCGAGGCTGGACAACTGCAGTGGGAACAACCGGTCTGATTTTCAATGCGGTTGGCAATTTGTTCAGACACTTTAGTTTGAACAAGTTATCTGGTCCAGTTGGGATTTATTCTCAAACGGCTCAAGTATCTAAAATGGGTCTGACTTATTTACTAGCTTTTTTAGCAATGATCTCGATTAACTTGGGAATTGTAAACTTGATTCCAATTCCAGGTTTAGATGGCGGAAAATTATTGCTTAACTTAATAGAACTAGTAAGAGGTAAGCCAATTTCAGAAGAACATGAAGCGATTGTTGAGCTAATTGGATTTGCTCTGCTTTTGATTTTGATTATTGCTGTAACCGGTAATGATATTTATCGCTATTTCATTAAATAAATTAGGAGGAAAATGGAAAAGATGCGTCAATCACAATTTTTTATGCCAACTTTAAAAGAAGCACCATCTGATGCAGTGGCTGAAAGCCACAAGCTGATGTTGCGTGGAGGTTATATTCGTCAGGTAACAGCTGGGGTTTATTCATACTTGCCATTAGGTTACCGCGTTTTACGCAAGGCAGAAAAGATCATGGAAGAAGAAATGGAAAAGATCAACGTTCCGGAAATGATTATGCCTCACTTTTTGCCTGCTACTATGTGGCAAGAATCGGGACGCTACAAAAAGTATGGCGATGAAATGTTTAAATTGAAGGATAGACATGGCCGTGAAAGTCTTCTGGGACCAACTCATGAAGAAACCTTCACAGAGATCATTGCTAAGAATTTAAAGAGTTACAAGCAAATGCCAATTGCATTGTATCAAATTCAAACTAAATTCCGTGATGAAAACCGTCCTCGTTTTGGTTTGTTACGTGGCCGAGAATTTGTGATGTTAGATGCATATAGTTTCGCTGCAACTAGAGAGCAATTAGATCAGCAATTTGAAGATGAGGCTCGTGCCTTTAAAGCCATTTTTGATCGTTGTGGTGTTAAGGTACACCCAGTTATTGCTGATTCAGGAACAATGGGTGGTAAGAATTCAACTGAATTCCAAGCACCAGCAGCTATTGGTGAAGATATTATTGCGACCAACCAAAGCGGCACTTATGCAGCTAATTTGGAAATGGCGAAGAGTATCGATACTTTTAAGCAGGAACCTGAGGCTTTAAAAGAATTGACCAAAGTTGCCACTCCAAATTGTGATTCAATTGAAAAATTGAGTGAATTCTTGAAGGTGCCTGCTACTAGAATCGTTAAGAGTATTTTGTTTATTGCCGATGATAAAAAAGTCCTTGTTTTAATTCGTGGTGATAAGCAAATAAACGAAGTAAAGCTTGGTCATGTCCTTGATGCTGATGAAGTTAGAGAAGCAACTCCAGAAGAATTATTGGAAATCACAGGTTCTGCAAAGGGCGGAGTTGGCCCAATTGATGCCAAATATGCAGATAAAATTATTGCCGATGAGACAGTTAAAGACTTGTACAATGTAGTAGTTGGCGCCAATGAAACGGATTTCCAATTTACAAATGCTAACTTAGATCGTGATTTCAAAGTTGATGAATTCGCTGATCTTCGTACGGCTAATGAAGGTGAACCAGATCCAGTTGATCATGAACCACTTAAATTTACAACTTCAATTGAAGTAGGTCATATTTTTAAGTTGGGCACTTACTACACAGAAACTATGGGAGCAGATTTCCTAGATAATAATGGTAAAGCTCAACCAGTTATCATGGGTTCTTACGGTATCGGAGTAACTAGAATGTTGTCTGCAGTTGTTGAACAACATTTGACTAACAATGGTATTCAATGGCCAAAAGAAATTGCTCCATTCTCAATTCACTTGATTCAAATGAAGATGAATGATGAAGATCAAACTAAGCTTGCGGAATCAATTGAACATGCTTTGTCTCCAATTTATGACATTCTTTACGACGATCGTAAGGAAAGACCTGGAGTTAAGTTTAATGATGCAGATCTAGTTGGTGCACCTGTTCGAATTACTGTTGGACGTAAGGCAGCTGAAAACATTGTAGAAGTTAAGCGTGCGGGTGATGATAAATCCACTGAAATTCCAGTGAGCCAATTAGTTAACTTTGTGACTGAAGAGTTAGGATAATTATTGTGACAAATAAAAATGATTTGTTCTTAAAACTTTTAAAGCAAATCAGATTTCCGGATAGTTTCAAGGATAATGATATCCTTGAAAAAGGGGAAATTGAGAACGTGGATGTATACGCTAAGGAACATAAGTGGGATATCCACGTTCTTTTTGATACGCCACTAAAGTTTGAGACATACACCAATTTAAAGAAAGCGATTATTGAAAACTTTCATGACTTTGTAAATGTTGCTTTATTTGTTAAAACCAAAGACGGAGCTGATACATATTTACCAGAATATTGGCATTACCTTTTACAAAATTCACCTTCTTTGCAAGCCGTAACAAGAGAGTTTTTATTGAAGCAACAGCCTGAAAAGAATTCAGGTCGTTGGATCATACCGGTTGATAATAGCGTTGTAGACGGGCTGATTGAACAGAAAGCGCTTGATCAATTAGCGATGGAAGCTCGTGATCTAGGATTTTTCAATCTTAAGTTTATTACTAAGGTTGATCAAGCTGTTGATGATAATAATCTCTTGAGCTTACAACAGCTTCAAGAAGAACATGAACGCAATATGCAACAGGTGTTTGAAGCGACTCCAGATAAACCACAACCGAAGCCACAGCCTAAGCAATATCCAACAAGACGTAAAAATTATGGTAATGAAAAAATTGCTGATGATGCCACGATCACTCAAATTAAAGAATTAGAAGATGGCATGCATAATGTTGTAATCGAAGGTAATATTTTCAATATTGAAAAACATGAATTAAAATCAGGTTCAGTGATTTTTACAGGTGAGATAACAGATTACTCAGATTCGATTGCTTTCAAGAAGTTTGCGTCTAATCAGGAACAAATTGAAAAATTGTCGGAAATCAAAGCTGGTACTTGGGCCAAAATGCAAGGTTCGGTTCAGGATGATCAGTGGGAGCACGACTTAGTTTTAAATTTAAATGCAATTGAAACCATTGAACATGTAGGACGTCAAGAATCGTATCAGGGTGAGCAAAAGCGAGTAGAATTGCATTTGCATACTAATATGAGCCAACTAGATGCTACTAATACAGCAACTGATTTTGTAAAGGCAGCAAAGAATTTTGGACAAACAGCAATTGCAATTACCGATCATGGGGATGTTCAATCCTTTCCAGAAGCATATCAAGCTGGAAAGAAATTAGGAGTTAAGGTCTTATATGGCCTTGAAGCTAATATGATCGATGATCATGCTTTATTGGTATTAAATCCAGCAAACATGACTTATGAAGATCGTGAATTTGTAATTTTTGACGTTGAAACGACAGGTCTTTCATCAGTTTACGATACTATCATTGAAATCGGGGCCGTTAAGATGAAAAATGGTGAGGTAATTGAGAGATTCGACAAATTTATCAATCCACATCATCCTTTAAGCGAACAGACGATTAATTTGACTTCGATTACAGATGAAATGGTAAGTGCTGCTGATGATGAAGCTATTGTTATTAAACAGTTCCAAGATTTCTATGGGGATCGCCCATTGTGTGGACATAATGTTCAATTTGATGTTGGTTTTGTAAATGCTGCTCTACGTCGTAGTGGACTATCTGAAATTACACAACCTGTTGTTGATACTTTAGAAGTCTCACGCTTACTTCATCCTGAACAAAATCGTCACACGCTTGATTCATTAGCCAAGAAATATAATGTAGTCCTTGAACATCATCACCGGGCAAATCAAGATGCAGAAGCAACGGGATATTTGATGTTTAAACTTCTTGATGCCTTTAAGGAACGTTTCAATGAAGATAATTTAGGCAAGTTGAATGATTATGCTAATCAAGGGCAAGTCTATCGTCGTGCACGACCAACGCATATGTCTATTCTGGCAAAAGACCAAGTTGGCTTGAAGAATCTATATAAGCTCGTGTCCTTGGCAAGTACGACTTACTTTTACCGCATACCTCGAACTCCTAAATCTGATCTAAGAAGACTTCATGAAGGCTTGCTGTATGGTAGTGGATGTGCACAAGGTGAAGTATTTATTGCAATGATGCAAAAAGGGTATGATGAAGCCCGCGAAAAAGCCGAATTTTACGATTATCTTGAAGTTCAACCTCCAGCATCATACGAGCAACTAATTGCTGAACATTTAATTGCTGATGAAGCTGAATTACAAGAGATTCTAGCCAATATTTATAAATTGGGTAAGGAGCTAGGTAAACCTGTTGTTGCAACAAGTGATGCTCATTACGTAGAACCTCATGAGGCAATCTATCGGACGATTTTAATTGCGGCACAAAGAAGTAACCCTAATCGTAACAATCCTCAACCAGATCTTCATTTTTATACAACTCAAGAAATGCTTGATGCGTTTGCATTTTTAGGTAATGAAGCTGCTAAAGAAATAGTTATTGATAATCCAAACAAGATAGCTGAAAGCACTAGTGAAATTGCTCCAATAAAGGATGGATTATATCCACCTCATATTGAAAATGCAGACCAAGAGATGAAGGATTTGACATACAATAAAGCTTATGAACTTTATGGCAATCCTTTACCTGACTTAGTAAAAGATCGAATTGAAATGGAATTAAATTCCATTATTTCAAATGGATATGCGGTGATTTACTTAATTTCTCAACGTTTGGTGGCCAAATCAAATAAGGATGGCTATTTGGTAGGCTCACGAGGATCAGTCGGATCAAGTCTTGTAGCAACAATGTCTGGAATAACGGAAGTTAATCCTTTGCCACCTCATTATCGGTGTCCAAATTGTAAGTATTCACACTTCTATACTGAAGGAGAATATGGATCAGGTTATGACTTGCCTGATAAAGATTGTCCTAAATGTGGAACTCTAATGGTTAAAGATGGGCAAGATATTCCGTTTGCTACTTTTTTGGGATTCCATGGTGACAAGGTTCCAGATATCGATCTAAACTTTTCTGGAGACTATCAACCTGTAGCGCATAATTTTATTCGCGTAATGTTTGGACCGGACAATTCATATCGTGCGGGAACGATTGCTACGGTTGCAGACAAAACCGCTTATGGTTATGCCAAACATTATGATGAAGAAAATGAACTAAAATTGCGGACTGCAGAATTAGATCGTCTTGCTGCTGGAATAACCGGTGTTAAACGGACAACCGGACAACATCCGGCGGGCATTGTTGTGGTTCCTAACGACATGGATATCTATGATTTCACCCCTGTACAGTATCCTGCAGATGATGTGAATGCTGCTTGGTTGACGACCCACTTTGATTTCCATTCGATTCACGATAATATCCTTAAGTTTGATATTCTGGGTCACGATGATCCTACTATGATAAGAATGCTTCAAGATCTTTCAGGAGTAGATCCACTGACTATTCCGCCAAATGATCCAGGGGTGATGTCTTTGTTCTCAAATCCTGATATTTTAGGAGTTACGCCGGAACAAATACAATCTAAGACTGGTACTTTGGGTGTCCCTGAGTTTGGAACCCGTTTTGTACGAGGGATGTTGGAAGAAACCAAACCAACTACTTTTGCTGAATTGCTTCAGATTTCTGGATTGTCACATGGTACTGATGTGTGGTTGGGTAACGCAGAAGATTTGATTAATAATGGAATCTGTAACCTTAAAGATGTAATTGGTTGTCGTGATAACATCATGATGGACTTGATCCACTGGGGAGTAAAACCGGAAGTTGCTTTTAGTACTATGGAATCAGTTCGTAAGGGTAAAGGTATTAGTGATGAAAATATGGTAGTTCTTAAAGAGAACAAGAACATTCCAGACTGGTACATACCTTCATGTTTAAAGATTAAATATATGTTCCCGAAAGCCCATGCCACTGCATATATTTTGATGGCCTTACGAATTGCATGGTTTAAAGTTTATTATCCTGAAATTTATTACACTGCTTATTTCTCTGTTCGTGCTGACTTGTTTGATTTAATTGCTATGAGCCATGGTAAAAATACAGTTAAGGCTGCAATGAAAGCAATTCAAGATAAGGGTAATGATGCCTCTGCTAAAGACAAGAGTTTATTAACGGTGTTAGAAATTGCCAATGAGTGTCTTGAAAGGGGAATCAAGATTAAAATGGTAGACATCAATGAATCTGAAGCCTTGAATTTCAAGATAATTGATAAACACACTATTTTGGCTCCATTTAATGCGGTTCCTGGCTTGGGTGACAATGCGGCTAAGCAAATTGTGGCGGCGAGAACAGAACAAAAGTTTTTGTCAAAAGAAGACCTTGCTAAACGTGGAAAGGTTTCACAAACAATTATGAATTACTTTGAAGATAATGGCGTGCTTGAAGGGATGCCTGATCAAAATCAACTTTCACTTTTCTAAGCTAACAATTTTGAAAATGAATAATTGATATGATACAATATTTTTGAAGTTCGAATATGTAAATTCGAGTGAGCAGTAATGCTCACTCTTTTTATTGCGGAGGAAAGTTTTTGTCAAAAGTTATAGAACTAATTCGTTCAGAAATTGAACCAATTATTATCAAACAAAATGATGAACTAGTTGATATCGAGTACGTTAAAGAAAAGAATCAAAACTATCTTAGAATCTACGTTGATCGTGATCAACCGGGTGGAATTGATATCGATGAGATAGCTACTTTAAGTGAACTAGTTTCAGAAAAGTTGGACAATATTGAACCTGATCCTTTGCCTGACCCATATGTGTTGGAACTCTCATCTCCAGGTGCAGAAAGACCTATTAAGACACAACGTGATTGGCAACAAGCAAAAGGTCAATATATTCACGTAGGCTTATATCAAAAGATTGAAAACAACAAGATGTATGAGGGCACCTTGATTGATTTTGATGAGGATCAGATCGAATTAGAAATCAAAGTCAAGACTCGTAAGAAGATAATGACTATTCCTCGGTCACTGATTGCGAATATTAGATTTGCAATTGAATTTTAGAAAGGTTGATCAAAACTTATGTCGAAAGAAATGCTAGAAGCATTCGCTGTTCTAGAAGAAAAAAAGGGTATTAAAAAGGATTTAATCGTTGAAGCAATTAAAGCTGCTTTGGTTGCTGCTTATAAGAAAAATTACAACCAAGCTCAGAACGTGGAAGTTGAATTTAACGATAAAACTGGTAATTTTAAAGTTGTAGCAGTTAAAACTGTTGTTGATGAAGTTCAAGATGATCGTCTTGAAATTAGCCTTGCTGATGCGTTGGCAATTAATCGTGCTTACGAAGTGGGAGATGAAATCCGCTTTGAAGTAACACCAAAGAACTTTGGTCGAATTGCTGCTCAAACTGCTAAGCAAGTAATCATGCAAAGACTTCGTGAAGCAGAGAGAAATCATATTATTGAAGAATACTCACAATATCAGGATGAGTTAATTACTGGTACTGTTGAGCGTCGGGATAATCGCTTTGTTTATGTTACAATAGGCAATGTTGAAGCTGTAATGCCAGCACATGATCAAATGCCTAATGAAACATATAATCCTCAAGATCAAGTTAAGGTTATCGTGACTCATGTTGGTACTGACTCAAAAGGAGCACAAATTGTTGTTTCCAGAACTGCTCCAGATTTAGTTAAGAGATTATTTGAACAAGAAGTACCAGAAATTTATGATGGTACAGTTGAAATTGTGTCAATTTCTCGTGAAGCGGGGGACAGAACTAAAATTGCTGTTAAATCAGCCGACCCTAATATTGATCCTGTTGGTACTTGTGTGGGACCACGGGGTGCTAGAGTCCAAAATATTGTTAATGAATTAGGTGGAGAAAATATTGATGTTGTAAAATATGAAGAGGATCCATCTGATTACATTGCCAATGCATTGAATCCAGCAGAAGTTATTGCAGTTCAATTTAGTGATGAAGAAGATCAAAAGAGTGCTTTGGTCATTGTTCCAGATTATCAACTTTCATTGGCGATTGGTAAGCGTGGACAAAATGTCCGTCTTGCAGCAAGACTAACTGGATATAAGATTGATATTCGTCCTGAATCAGAAGTTGAGTTCGTTGATGAAGATAATTCTGATGATAGTGAAGAAATCTTATCTCAACCAGAAGTAGCTACTTCAGAGGAAGCTACAGCAGAAGATGTTGAAGATGTAGTTGAAAATGAAGAAAAGACTGCTGAAGATAGCACGTCTGAAAGTGATACAGAAGAGTAAGGATTGGTGATCTTTTGAAAAAAAGAAAAATCCCAATGCGGAAAGATTTACTAACTAATACGATGCAACCTAAAAAGGAGCTCGTAAGAGTGGTCATTGATAAAGAAAAAAATATTTCGGTTGATCCTACGGGGAAAAAACCAGGAAGAGGCGCATACGTTTCTTTGGATCCTGATAAGATTGCTTATGCAAAGGAAAAAGCAATCATCGAAAAGAGTCTAGGTGCAAAAGTTCCAGATGAATTTTATGATGAACTTTATCAATATGTAGATCATCAAAAGGCAAGAAAAGAATTGTTTGGTGATAAATAATTTGCAAAATCGAGAAAAAGCCCTTAATTTGCTAGGCTTAGCAACCAAAGCTGGGAAAATTATTTCTGGAACCGAAATGGTAATAGCCGGCTTGGAAAAGGGTAAAGTTAAATTAGTCGTTGTAGCTAGTGACTTACAAGCAAATACTTTGGAAAAAGTAACCAGAGTGGCCAGTAAAAAGCAGATTAAACTCGTT
The DNA here is from genome assembly GCF_000296855.1 of Lactobacillus gigeriorum DSM 23908 = CRBIP 24.85. Classification (GTDB taxonomy): domain Bacteria; phylum Bacillota; class Bacilli; order Lactobacillales; family Lactobacillaceae; genus Lactobacillus; species Lactobacillus gigeriorum. Next base: position 40,198 of record NZ_CAKC01000002.1, read on the forward strand.
AATGAATTTTCTGCAGAGGAATTACGGCATGCGATCGGTAAGACGCGAAAAGTTTTGGCGCTTACTGATCAGGGATTTGCTAAAGCATTGGCTCAAAAATTAGAAAAGGAGTGTGATTAGATGACTAAAGCGCGAGTATATGAAGTCGCAAAGGAATTAGGCATCGATAATAAAGTGGTAGTCCAGAAGGCAAAAGAATTAGGCTTTGATGTTTCTAACCACATGTCATCTTTAGAAGATTCGCAAGTGAATCAATTAAAGAATAGTTTCCACACCTCCACAAATTCAAAAAAATCTGAAAAAGGTGGCAAAATTAAGATTTCAGTCTCTTCAATTCGTAAGAATGAAAAGAATACTACTGAAAATAAGAAAAACAATAATCGTCGTAAGAATCGTAATTCTAATAGACGTCGTAACGATCAAGATCGTAAAGATGAAAATCGTGCAAACAATAACACAAATAAGGTTGCTACAGGAGATTTGTTAAAGCAGTTTAAGCAAAAACAACGTGCTGAAGCAACTACGCTTAATAAGCAAACTCAAAAGGCTAAGGAAGAATACCACAAGTCTTTAAATACTTCAAAAAAGGAAGCGGAAGTTATTAATAAGCAAGAAAACACTAAGCAGGAAACTAATAAAGTAGAAAAGACTGAGACTAAAGTTATTGGTCCTAAGATTTTAAAACCATCTCCTGCTAGATTTAAGAAAGAAAATGATGACAGTCAAACAAAGTCATCAAAGAAAAACAATAGAAAGCCACGCTCTCAGTCTAAACCACAAATTGATGTTGCCGATGCGCCAGTTCCAAATAAAGAAGAACGTCGTAATGGTAATGGTCATGGACGTAATTCTGGCAAAGTTGGTAGAAAAGGCAAGAATCAATATCAAAATAATGAACGTGATAATGATAATGGTTCAGATCGTCAAGAAAGAAGACGTCGCAAGAATAAAAAACGTCAACAAGAACAAACTCCAAAGAAGCCAGTAACTAAGCGTAAAGAACGTCCATTACCAGAAACCTTGGTGTTTGAAGAGGGCATGAATGCTCAAGATCTTGGTAAGTTGCTTCACAGAGAACCAGCAGAAATAGTTAAGAAACTCTTTATGCTAGGGATTATGACCAACCAAAATCAATCACTTGATAAAGATACGATTGAATTGTTGGCTGCTGAATATGGTATTGAAGCGCAAGAAAAGGTTCATGAAGACATTTCTGATATCGATAAGATTTATGACAAGCAAATGGAAGCTTCTAAGGAATCGGAAAATCAAGAATCACGTCCACCAATTGTTACGATCATGGGTCACGTTGACCACGGTAAGACCACTCTTCTTGACCGTTTGCGTCATACTCATGTTTCAGCTCATGAAGCTGGTGGTATTACTCAGAAGATCGGTGCTTATCAGGTAAGATTGGATGATCGTTTGATCACTTTCCTTGATACTCCAGGACACGCAGCCTTCTCAAATATGCGTGCACGTGGTGCTGAAGTAACTGACATTGTTGTATTGGTAGTAGCTGCTGATGATGGTGTAATGCCACAGACAATTGAAGCGATTGACCACGCTAAGAGTGCTAATGTTCCAATTATCGTTGCCATCAATAAGATGGATGTTCCAGGCGCCAACCCAGCACATGTTACTGAACAATTGATGAAGTATGGGTTGATTCCAGAAGATTACGGTGGCGATACAATTTTTGTTAACATTTCTGCTAAGACTGGTGAAAATGTAGAAGATCTATTGCAAATGATTCTATTGCAGGCTGACGTGATGGAATTAAAGGCAGATCCTAAGCAAAAGGCTATTGGTACTGTAATTGAGGCTAGATTATCTAGAGGTCGTGGATCAGTTGCTGACGTTTTGGTACAACAAGGTACTTTACATGTCGGAGACCCGATCGTTGTAGGGAATACTTTCGGTAGAATTCGTACTATGACAAACGACCGTGGTCGTCAAGTTAAGAAAGCAACTCCATCTATGCCAGTTGAAATTACCGGTTTAAATGATGTTCCTGAATCAGCAGATAAATTAGTTGTCTTTGATGATGAAAAGACAGCTCGTTCAGTTGGTGAACAACGTGCGCAACAAGCATTGCAAAAGTCTCGTGAAAAAGTACAACATGTAACGCTTGATAACTTGTTTGCAACAATGAAGCGCGATAATATGAAAGAAGTTGACATTGTTCTTAAGGCAGACGTTCAAGGTTCAGTTGAAGCATTACAACAATCATTGGAAAAGATTGATGTTGAAGGTGTAAGAGTAAACATTATTCACTCTGGTGTTGGTGCTATTAATGAATCTGATGTAACTCTTGCTGGTGCTTCAAATGCCTTTATCATCGGTTTCAATGTAAGACCAACTGTAACAGCTAAATCACAGGCAGATTCTGAGGGTGTTGATATCAGACTTTACAGTATCATTTACAAGGCAATTGACGATGTTACTGCAGCTATGAAGGGTATGCTTGAACCAACGTTTGAAGAAAAAGTTACTGGTAATCTTACTGTACGTGAAACTTGGAAGGTTTCAAAGGTTGGGACAATTGCCGGTGCCTTCGTAGATTCCGGTTATGTAACTAGAGATTCTGGAATTCGTGTCATCAGAGATGGTGTTGTTGTCTATGATGGCAAGGTTGGTTCACTGAAGCGGTTCAAGGATGATGTCAAAGAAGTTAAGCAAGGTTTCGATTGTGGTTTGACTATTGAAGGCTACAACGATATTAAGCTTGATGACCAACTTGAAGCATACGAAATGCAAGAAGTTAAGCCTGATTAGATGATTTTTAGGAGAAAAAATGAAACACAGAGTAGGTCGTGTTGAAGGAGAAATCCTTCGTGAATTATCTAAGATCTTGCAAAAAAATATTCGTGATCCACGAGTAAATGAAATTACACTTACTGCTGTTGAATGTAGCAATGACTTATCATATGCAACGATTTACTATAGTTTGTTAAGCGAAGATCCTGCCAAGGAAAAAGAAGCTGCTTTAGGACTTGAGAAAGCAAAGGGCATGATGCGCCATTTACTAGGACAAGTTTTAACAGTTTATAAAGTTCCCGAACTAATCTTTAAGCGCGACAATTCAGTAAAATATGGTAGTAAGATTGATCGTTTGCTTGCTGAACTAAAAAAGCAAGATCAAGAACGTAATAATTAGTTAAAACGTGGGGATGACCCACGTTTTTTATTAGGTATAAAAATGTTGAATGGAATTTTAGTAATTGATAAAGATAAAGGCATGACAAGTGCAGACGTAGTTTATCATTTGAGAAAAGCACTACACATTAGAAAAATCGGTCATGCTGGAACATTAGATCCAGATGTTACTGGAGTTTTACCAATTGCCATTGGACAGGCAACAAAACTAATTGAGTTAATGCATCAACGTCCAAAAAAATATATAGGATCAGGCTTATTAGCGTATAGTACTGATTCATATGATATTTCAGGTCAAACAATATTGGCCAAGCCCGTTGAAGAAGAAATACCAGCAAACACAATCCAATCAGCTATGAACAGTTTTGTTGGTGAAATAACCCAAGTTCCTCCAATATACTCTGCAGTAAAAGTTAATGGTAAGCATTTATATGAATATGCAAGAGCTGGTATTCAAGTAGAACGCCCTAAAAGAGAAGTCACAGTTTATCAATATGATTTGTTGGACCAGCCTAATTATGATTTAGAAAATCAATCGGAGGATTTTAGTTTTATCGTTAAATGTAGTAAAGGAACATATGTTCGCTCACTAGTAAACGATTTAGGTGAAAAACTTGGACAACCTGCGGTTATGACTGGATTGCGCCGTATTGAAAGCTCTGGCTTTAAAATTGAGCAGGCGGTAAAATTATCTAAGATTGTTGACCATCCTGAATTAGTTGAGAATTACTTGCAACCAATTGATAGTTTCTTTACTCAGTACCCAATTATTAACTTAGATGAGGAAAATTGGCGAAAAGTTCAAAATGGTGCAATAATTCAGGTGAAAACGGATGCAAAAAAGTTGACTTTACGGTACAATAACAAAGTTAAGGCAATATACAAGAAAACTAAGCGAGGATATCAACCAGATTTGATGTTATTAGCTAATCAATAATGAAATGAAGGAATCTATTGTGCAATTAATCCATTTGAATTATCCAGTTGAAGAACATATTACCCCTAGCAAAGTAGTTTTGGCACTGGGTTTCTTTGATGGGGTTCACAAAGGACATAAGCGCCTTCTACAAATGGCCAAAGAAGTAGCAGAGAAGAAAAATTTGCCTTTGATGGTGATGACTTTTGATCGGCATCCTAGCGAAGTTTATGCTGGTAAAAAAGATTTTGCTTATATTGATGATTTAGATGAAAAAGCTGATAAAATGGCGCATGCTGGAGTAGACTATTTAGCAGTCATTAAATTTACAGAAGCTTTTAGCAAAATTTCTGGGCAAGAATTTGTTGATAATGTAATTGTCAAACTCAATGCTGACACAGTTGTAGCAGGTTTCGATTATACTTATGGTCCAAAAGATGTTGCTAATATGGAACATTTACCTGCTTTTTCAAAGGGTAGATTTGATATTGTAACTGTGCCTAAGCAGACAATGGATGGTCAAAAAATCGGCTCCACTGAAATCAGAAAGGCAATTGCTGATGGCAAGATGGAGTTAGTTTATGAATTATTAGGTCATCACTATGTAATGAGTGGTACTATCGGACATGGAAAACGAAATGGCCATAAGCTAGGCTATCCAACTGCAAATCTGGTTTGGAATAATAAAAAGGCGATTCCTAAAATTGGTGTCTATGCTACTAGAACATGGGTTGACGGAAAGTGGTATGACTCAATGACGAGTGTTGGTTATAATGTTACAATTGGCGATTCTCAACAAATTTTTATTGAATCAAATTTGTTTGATTTTGATAAGGATGTTTATGGTCAAAAGATGACGATTAAATGGTATAAGTATACTCGAGGAGAAGTAAAGTTTAACAGCTTTGCTGAATTAAAAGACCAATTGGCTAAAGATAAAACTGAGATTGAAAATTATTTTGCAAAGCTAGAGCTTGAAGAAAAATAATATATTTGATACAATTCTATACAAAGATCTCAATTTGAAAGAAGGGTGTCCATTGCGTAACTAATTTAGTTTAAAAGAAGCATAGTAAATAGTAATTAAAATATTAAAGGATTACTATGCACTTTTGACTATTTTAGTTATGACAAGGGACACTCTTTTTGTGTGCTCAAAAAGTCGAAAGTGTATTTCCTAGTAAGAAAGTAGGTTTATATGAGCACAATAAAAATATCCAAATTATCATTTGCATATGAAGGAAGTAGCAAAGAAATTTTTCAACAGTTTGATTTGAATATTGATTCTAGTTGGAAATTAGGCTTAGTGGGGCGCAATGGAAGAGGAAAGACCACATTTTTAAACTTGCTACTTGGAAAATTAACAGGGACCGGGAAAATTTTTTCAACTTTAAAGTTTAATTATTTTCCTCAAAATATATCTGACCCAGAAAATCTTACCATATATGAATTGCAAGAACTTGCTACAGTTGAACAATGGGAGCTCGAACGTGAGTTAACGCTTTTGCATCTAGATACAGCTTTGCTATGGCAACCATTTTCCTCTTTAAGTGGTGGTGAAAAAACTAAAATGCTATTAGCTTTAGCATTTGCTGATAAGGATGGATTTCCTTTACTTGATGAGCCAACCAATCATCTTGATGAAGCATCACGTGAACATGTAGCTAATTATCTGCAGCATCATCATTCTGGCTATATTTTAGTTAGTCATGATCGTGCATTTTTGAATCAAACTACTGATCATACTTTAGCAATTGAAAATCAAGAAATTCATCTGTATCAAGGAAATTTTGAACAATATGAAGAAGTAAAGCGACTTCGTGATGAATATAATCAAGCAAAGAACGAACGTTTAAAAGGAGAGATAAGCAGGTTGACGCAGGTCCGTGGCAATTATAAGGACTGGTCACACACTATTGAAAATCAAAAGAAAAGTGGCCAAAAAACAGCTCATGTTATCAACCGTCGTACCCAATTAAATAAAGGTGCTATTGGCCATAAGGCAGAAAAAATGATGCGTAAAGCTATGAATGTCGAACGTAGAATCGAAAAAAATATTGCTGAAAAACAGGGATTGATGACTAATATTGAGGAGTCACCAATGTTAACAATGAACTTTGTTCCTGATCATCATCATACCTTGTTGCCCTGCAAAAATTTCAAATTGCAATATGACGATGATAAAACTGCTTTATTTGAAAACCAAACATTTTTAATTAATAATCATGAAATTACAGCAATTATTGGGTCAAATGGAGTGGGTAAGACGTCACTGCTAAAAAATATATTTAGCAATAGTGAAAACTTGACTCGAACGGGAGAATTAAATCTTGTCGAAGATTTGAAAATATCATATTTACCGCAAGAATTTTCTAAGTATTGTGGCAAATTGGAGGAATTTGCCGAACAACATCAGCTTTCTTATGAAATGCTACTTAACAATTTAAAAAAGATGGGTTTTCCAAGAGAAGATTTTGCTTTACGAATCGAAGAGATGAGCATGGGTCAACAAAAGCGTGTAGCAATTGCTAAATCATTGACTGAAGAAGCTAACTTATATCTTTGGGATGAGCCGGCAAATTATTTAGATGTATTTAATCAAGATCAGTTAATTAAGCTTCTGAAAGAAATAAAACCTGCGATGATTCTGATTGAACATGACAAATATTTTGTCGATCAAGTAGCTGACCAAATTATCGCTTTGAAAAAAATTGAAAAAATTTAGCAGTCCTCTTGCTTTTTTGCTAATATTTAGTATCATAGTATTTGTTAGCACCTGGAAGGTTAGAGTGCTAAAAGTGAGGGCGATATTTATGTTGACCGAGCGTCAAGAATTAATTTTAAAAACAATAATTCAAGATTTTACTAAAAAACATGAGCCAGTTGGTTCAAAAACAGTGATGAGTCAACTTCCAATTAAAGTTTCAAGTGCAACTATTCGAAATGAAATGGCGGTACTTGAAGATAAAGGTTTAATTGAGAAGACTCATTCATCAAGTGGACGAGTTCCATCTAGTGATGGATATCGTTACTATCTTGATCATTTGGTTGAACCACTTCAATTGCCTGAAGCGGTTTATCAAAAGATTGTTTATCAATTAGATCGACCTTTTCATCAAGTAAATGAGATCGTTCAAGAAGCTGCTAAAATTTTGTCAGATTTGACTAATTACACGGCTTTTGCTGAAGGTCCAGAAAGCTATGATGTGATGGTTACTGGGTTTAGAATTGTTCCATTATCTAGGAGACAGATCATGGCAATTCTCGTAACTAGCGATGGTAATATTCAAAATCAAATTTATGCTTTACCTCATCATATTCATGGGGATGAAATTGAAAAAGCCGTTCGAATGATCAATGATGAGTTGGTAGGAAAGACTTTAAAGCAAATCACACCGACACTGTTGAAAAAACTATCGTTACAGCAAATTGGTGGCGAACATGCTAGTGACTTATTGAGCCTTGTTCAAGATGTTATTAAGGATGCTGCCAGCGAACAAATGTATGTTGATGGACAGATAAATTTGCTTAATAATAGTTCATTGAACAACGTTAAAGATATTAGATCATTGTATGAATTAGTAGGGCATGATGATTTAATGTCATCATTAATGGATTCTAGCTCATTTGATGATTCAGGATCCTATCCAATAAAAGTTAGACTTGGCTCAGAACTTCCCAATGATTTATTAAAGGATTATAGTCTATTGACAGCGGAATATAACGTAGGAGAGCATGGTAAAGGAACAATTGCCTTGCTCGGGCCAACCAATATGCCGTATTCAGAAATGATAGGATTACTTGAATATTTTAGAAATGAATTAGCAAAAAAACTAATGGATTATTACGGAAGGTTTCAATAATAGAGGGAGGCTAATGTGAGTAAAGAAGAATTTCCAAGCGAAAAAGATTTAGATCAAAAAGTAGCTAAGGTTGAGGATGCTGAAGAGGCAAAAAATGCTTCTGAGGAGCGAGTAGATTCAGATGCAAAAACTACTGATACAGAATCAGAAGTAGTAGCTTTAACGAAGAAAATAGCTGACCTTGAAGAAAAAAATCAACAATTAGAAGATAAGTATTTAAGAAGCGAAGCTGAAATTCAAAATGCACAAAATCGATATGCTAAGGAACGTGCTCAGTTAATTAAGTATGAGTCACAAAGCTTGGCTAAAGATATCTTGCCAGCAATGGATAATTTGGAACGAGCTTTAAGTGTTGAAGCAGACGATGATGCTTCAAGACAATTGAAAAAGGGCGTTCAAATGACACTTGATGCGCTAGTCAAGTCAATGCAAGATCATGGCATTGTTGAAATTGAAGCAGATGGCGCTAAGTTTGATCCGACATTGCATCAAGCTGTACAAACTGTTGCAGCGGAGAATGATGATCAAAAAGATTGCGTCATTCAAGTCCTACAAAAGGGATATCAATATAAAGATCGGACTTTAAGACCAGCAATGGTTGTTGTCGCACAATAGAAGGGAAGAATACTAAATGTCAAAAGTAATCGGAATTGACTTAGGTACTACTAACTCCGCTGTAGCGGTTTTAGAAGGTAAAGAACCAAAGATTATTACTAATCCAGAAGGAAATAGAACTACTCCATCAGTGGTTGCTTTTAAAGATGGTGAAATTCAAGTTGGTGAAGTTGCAAAACGTCAAGCAATCACTAACCCTAACACTATTGTTTCTATTAAGCGTCACATGGGTGAAGGTGATTACAAGGTAAAAGTTGGCGATAAGGAATACACTCCACAAGAAATCTCAGCATTTATTTTGCAATACATTAAGAAGTTCTCAGAAGATTATTTAGGTGAAGAAGTAACTGATGCTGTTATCACCGTACCTGCATACTTTAATGACGCTCAACGTCAAGCTACTAAAGATGCTGGTAAGATTGCTGGTTTGAATGTTCAAAGAATTATTAACGAACCAACGGCTTCATCACTTGCATATGGACTAGATAAAGACGAAAACGATGAAACTGTTTTAGTTTACGACCTTGGTGGTGGTACTTTCGACGTTTCAGTTCTTCAATTGGGTGATGGTGTCTTCCAAGTATTATCAACTAATGGTGACACTGAACTTGGTGGTGATGACTTTGATAAGCGCATCATGGATTGGTTGATTGAAAACTTCAAGAATGACAACGGTGTTGACTTGTCTAAAGACAAGATGGCAATGCAACGTTTGAAGGATGCTTCAGAAAAAGCTAAGAAAGATCTTTCAGGTGTATCTTCAACTCACATTTCATTGCCATTCATCTCAGCTGGTGAATCAGGTCCTCTTCACCTTGAAGCAGACTTAACTCGTGCTAAGTTTGAAGAATTAACTGATGACTTGGTTCAAAAGACCAAAGTTCCATTCGATAATGCATTGAGAGATGCGGGTCTTACTGTAAATGATATTGATAAAGTTATTTTGAATGGTGGTTCAACTCGTATTCCTGCAGTTCAAAAAGCTGTTAAGGAATGGGCTGGCAAAGAACCTGACCACTCAATTAACCCTGATGAAGCAGTTGCTTTAGGTGCTGCAATTCAAGGTGGTGTTATTTCTGGTGATGTTAAGGATATCGTATTGCTTGATGTTACTCCACTTTCATTAGGTATTGAAACTATGGGTGGTGTCTTCACCAAGTTGATCGACCGTAACACTACTATCCCAACTTCAAAGAGTCAAATCTTCTCAACCGCGGCTGATAATCAACCTGCAGTTGATGTTCACGTATTGCAAGGTGAACGCCCAATGGCAGCAGATGACAAGACTCTTGGTCGCTTCCAATTAACCGATATTCCACCTGCACCACGTGGTGTTCCTCAAATTCAAGTTACTTTTGATATCGACAAGAACGGTATTGTAAATGTATCTGCTAAGGATATGGGAACTGGTAAGGAACAAAAGATTACTATTAAGAGTTCATCTGGTTTATCTGATGAAGAAATCAAGCGGATGCAAAAAGACGCTGAAGAACATGCAGAAGAAGATAAGAAGCGTAAAGAAGAAGCTGATCTGCGTAACGAAGTTGATCAATTGATCTTTACTGCTGAAAAGACTCTTAAGGAAACTAAGGATAAAGTTCCAGCTGATGAAACTAAGAAGGTTCAAGATGCTCTTGATGCCCTTAAGAAGGCTAAGGAAGACAACAATTTGGACGAAATGAAGGCTAAGAAGGATGAATTGTCACAGGCTGCTCAAGATTTAGCAGTTAAGCTCTACCAACAAAATGGTGGTGCTCAAGGTGCTGCTGGACAAGCTGGTCCTCAAGGTGGCAACCCTAACCCAGACAATGGCCCTCAAGATGGAACTTTCCACAAAGTAGACCCAGAGAAGTAAAGAGTTTATAATTTAAATAACCTATTAAGAAAAGAACTGCTTAAGGGTAGTTCTTTTCTTTTCAATGTAAGGAGTTTAAATTTTGGCACAAGAAGACTATTACAAGATCCTTGGAGTTGATCGTAATGCTAGCGATCAAGATATTAGCAAGGCATATCGTAAATTAGCAAAGAAGTATCACCCTGATTTGAACCATGAGCCGGGTGCTGAACAAAAATATAAGGATGTAAACGAAGCCTATGAGGTACTCCACGATAAACAAAAGCGTGCACAATATGATCAATTTGGTGCAGCTGGTGTAAATGGTCAAGCTGGATTTGGTGGTCAAGGAGCTTATGGTGGCTTTGGAGGCCAAGGTTTCGGAGACTTTGGTGATATCTTTAGTGACATTTTTGGAAGTAGCTTCGGTGGTGGGCGTCGCCGTGCTAATCCAACTGATCCAGTTCGTGGTCAGGATTTAGACTACACGCTTACGATTGATTTCATGGATGCAATTAAAGGTAAGAAGACTCAAGTTAGTTACACACGTAGTGAGACTTGTGAAACTTGTCATGGAACAGGTGCTGAAAAGGGCACACATCCTATTACTTGTGATAAATGTCGTGGTACTGGATATATGACAGTAACTCAACAATCAGCATTTGGTGTGATTCAGCGACAAGTTGTCTGTGACAAGTGTCAAGGAAAAGGTGCTATTATTGAGCATCCTTGCCAAACTTGTCATGGTCAAGGGGTTATTGATCGTAAGAATACAATTGAAGTAGAAATTCCAGCAGGTATTGATAATGGTCAACAACTTCGCTATCAAGGTCAGGGTGAAGCAGGTCGAAATGGTGGCCCTTATGGTGATCTTTATATTAATTACCGCATTACGCCATCAAATGAGTTTGAACGTCGAGGAACGACTATTTATACTACTGTTCCAATTTCTTTCGCACAAGCAACTCTAGGCGATGAAATTGAGATCAAAACAGTTCATGGCTCAACTAAATTGAAGATCCCTGCAGGAACTCAGCCAAACAAGAAATTTACCATTCATGGTCAAGGTGTTCCTTACCTTCGTGGTGGTGGAAATGGTGATCAAATCACTACTGTTGAGGTCAAGATTCCTAAACAAGTAAATGAAAAACAAAGAGAAGCTTTGGTAGAATTTGTCAAAGCTAGTGGTGAATCAATTACCCCACAAGGAAAAGGCTTCTTTGAACGCCTGAAAGAAAAACTTAGTGGTGAAGAATAGCCATAACCTAAGAAGGCATTGAAAATAATAGCTAAGTGTAAAATAATTTGCGGTAAGGTAAAGAACAAATGAAAAAGGAGTCAAATCCCCCTAGGGACTTGACTCCAAA
>NZ_CAKC01000001.1 GCF_000296855.1 Lactobacillus gigeriorum DSM 23908 = CRBIP 24.85
AGAGATTATGCCATAACCAATTCCAAATAGGACATTTTACTAAGTTAACAGATAAGACATTATCACTTGTTAATCACAAAATAAAAGAAATTTTGCTAATTAGCCTTGCAAGAATTTAGATAACGGGTATAATAGCATTATCAAAAGAGACATGATCTTGACAGCTCAGAGAGAGAAGCCTTGTTCTGGAAGCTTTTCAATTGATCAAGACCCCACCTCTTTTGCCCAAAAGAGTAAGAATATATTAGGTTAGACACCGTTATTTGTCTATAGAGAGACTGCATAGCAGTCTGAATTTTGGGTGGAACCACGCTAATTAACGTCCCAGTGCTAAAGACTAGCACTGGGATTTTTTGTTTCTGGAGGTAATTATGAGTTTTTCAATTTCTTTGCCTGATGGCTCAAAAAAAGAATTTGCAGAAAGTTTAACTGTTGGAGAAGTTGCAAGTAAGATCGCAACTTCTCTTGGTAAAGCTGCTGTAGCTGGAAAGGTAAATGGTGTTCTTAAGCCTTTAGACTTTGTTTTGGATGCTGATAGTGAACTTGCCATTGTAACCGATAAAGATGAAGCTGCCTTAACTGTTTTGCGTGATACTGTAGCTTTTGTCTTTGAAGCAGTTGCTAAGAAGAAATATCCTGAACTTAAGTTGGGCAGTCACGAAGCAGATAAAGAAGGCTTTTTCGTAGATACGGATAAAGCTGATCAAATCAAAGTTAGTGAATTACCTGAATTTGAAAAAGCTTTACAAAAAGTGATCAAAAATGGTGAAAAGATTGAACACGTTCAAATTGCAAAATCAGAATTAGCTGAAATGTTCAAGGATGATCCATATAAGAGTGCACTCTTAGAAGATGAAGCTGATATGGTCGACGCATATAAACTTGGCGATTTTGTTGACTTTGGCTTCCAAGCTTTGTTGCCTAACACTGGCAAGATCAAGCAATTCAAATTATTGTCAGTTGCTGGTGCATACTGGCTGGGTAAGTCATCTAACCCGATGCTTCAAAGAATTTTCGGTACTGCTTTCTTTAAGGCTACTGACTTAGAGGCTGATTTGAAACGTCGGCAAGAAATCAAGGAACGTGATCACAGAACTTTAGGTAGAAACTTAGATCTTTTCTTTGTTGATCCTAAAGTTGGAGCAGGTTTGCCATACTGGTTACCAAAAGGTGCTACTATTCGTCGCGTTGTTGAACGCTACATTATTGATCGTGAAGTAGCTGACGGTTACCAACATGTATATACTCCCGTATTGATGAACTTGGATGCTTATAAGACTTCAGGTCACTGGGCACACTACCGTGATGATATGTTCCCACCAATGGACATGGGTGATGGTGAAATGCTTGAATTGCGTCCTATGAACTGTCCATCACATATTCAAATTTACAAGCATCATATTCGTTCATACCGTGATTTGCCATTCCGTGTTGCTGAATTAGGTATGATGCACAGATATGAAAAATCTGGTGCTTTGTCAGGTCTTCAACGTGTTCGTGAGATGACTTTGAACGATGGTCATACTTTCGTAGCATTAGATCAAGTTCAATCTGAATTTGCTAAGATTTTGAAGTTAATCATGGACGTATACAAAGACTTCGACATTACTGATTACTACTTCAGACTTTCATACCGTGATCCAAAGAACACTGATAAGTACTTTGCTAACGATGAAATGTGGGAAAGAAGTCAAAAGATGCTTAAGGGTGCTATGGATGACCTTGGTCTTGATTATGTTGAAGCAGAAGGTGAAGCAGCATTCTACGGTCCAAAGCTTGATATTCAAACTAAGACTGCTTTGGGTAATGACGAAACCATGTCAACTATTCAGCTTGATTTCATGTTGCCAGAAAGATTTGGCTTAACTTACGTTGGTCAAGATGGTGAAGAACACCGTCCAGTTATGATTCACCGTGGTATTGTTGGTACTATGGAAAGATTCATTGCATACTTGATTGAAATCTACAAGGGTGCCTTCCCAACTTGGCTTGCACCAGTTCAAGCAGAAATTATTCCAGTTAACTTAGACGTTCACGGAGAATATGCTGAAAAAGTAAGAATGGAACTTGCTAAGCGTGGCTTTAGAGTTCAAGTAGATTCAAGAAATGAAAAGATGGGTTACAAGATTCGTGAATCTCAAACCCAAAAGGTTCCTTACACTTTAGTACTTGGTGATGACGAAATGAATGCAAATTGTGTAAATGTACGTCGTTACGGAACTGAAGAACAAAAGACGATGAGCTTAGATGAATTCATTAATGAAATCACTGCTGATGTTAATGAATACTCACGTGAAAACTAGTATAGCTTAATAATTTACACGAAGACCTTGTTTTTTGACAGGGCCTTTTGTGTTTAAATATTAGTAAAATTGGACTAGTTAACATAGCAATATAAGCATTTTTGGATAAAATAAAGTTAAAAAGATAAAAACCACATAAGGAGGCAATAGACCATGTTAGTAACAACGACAGAACGTATTCCAGGTAAAGAGTATGATATTCTTGGCGAGGTTTTTGGCGTAACTACTCAATCTCGAAACATGTTTAGTGATTTTGGTGCTGGAATTAAGTCGATGGTTGGTGGAGAAGTAAAAGGCTATACTAAAATGCTGATGACTTCAAGAGAAGAAGCGATTGCTCGCTTAAAAAGAAATGCTGAAGAGCTTGGTGCAGATGCTGTTGTAATGATGCGATTTGATTCTGGCTCTATAGCGAATGATATGCAATCTGTAGTGGCATATGGAACTGCTGTTAAATTTAAATAGTCAAAAAAACAATTTTTCCTTGACTCATTGTGCTATTACGCGTACAATCTTATTAGTTGAGAACAAGAAGAAGCACCCGCTTCTCGCCTAAGTTAAAGATAACCTCTAGGCTGATCGATAATTTCTGTTGATTAAGAGCGGGTACAAAAGATATCCGCTCTTTTCTTGTCCTCAAATTAACACGGAGGTGAAGAGTCATACCAAAGAATTTGATCTTAAACGATAGAATTCGTTCCCACGAAGTTCGTTTAATTGGTTCAGATGGTGAGCAAGTTGGTGTTGTAAGTAAGAATGAAGCTTTACGTCAGGCTGCTGATGAAGGTCTTGATTTAGTTCTTATTTCACCAAATGCTAAGCCACCAGTTGCTCGAATTATGGATTACGGTAAATATCGTTTCGAACAACAGAAGAAATTGAAAGAATCCCGTAAGAAGTCTAAGACGATCAGTGTCAAGGAAATTCGACTAAGTCCAACCATTGAAGGCAATGACTTTGACACTAAGTTAAAGCACGTACAGAAATTCCTTGTTAAAGAAGGAGCTAACGTACGTGTATCAATTCGTTTTAGAGGTCGAGCAATCACTCACAAGGAATTAGGTCAGCAAGTATTGGAGAAAATGGCAGAAGCTACATCTGACATTGCTACTGTTGTAAGCAAGCCAAAGATGGAAGGCCGTTCAATGTTCTTGATGCTTGCTCCTAAGAGTGATAAGGACAAAAAGAATAAGTAGTTAATTGGAGGAAATAGACATGCCAAAGATGAAAACACACCGCGCTTCTGCTAAGCGTTTTAAGAGAACTGCTAATGGTGGTTTGAAGCGTCACCACGCATTTACTGGTCACCGTTTCCACGGTAAGACTAAGAAGCAACGTCGTCATTTGAGAAAAGCTGCTATGGTTTCACGCAGTGACATTAAGCGCATCAAACAGATGCTTTCCCAAATGCGTTAATTAATAATTAAGAACGATAGTAGGAGGATTTACTGATGCCAAGAGTTAAAGGTGGAACTGTAACACGTAAACGTCGTAAGAAGGTTATGAAGCTTGCCAAGGGTTACCGTGGCGCAAAGCATATGCAATTTAAGGCTGCAAGCACTCAATTGTTTGTTTCCTACAAGTACGCATTCCGCGACCGTAGAAGACGCAAGAGCGATTTCAGAAAATTATGGATTGCTCGTATCAATGCTGCAGCTAGACAAAATGATATTTCATATTCTAAGTTAATGCACGGTTTGAAGTTAGCAGGCGTTGACATCAACCGTAAGATGTTAGCTGACGTAGCATATAATGATGCAGAAACTTTTGCAAAGTTAGCTGAAACTGCAAAGAAGGCATTGAACTAATAGTTCGTTAATGAAAAAGGTCAGAGAAATTTTCTCTGACCTTTATTTTTATTGTTGAATTAAGGCTCGCAAACGAATCTTCTCATCTGGCGAAGTAAAGGCGGCATGAACTGCATTTAAATACAATGTGGTCTCTTCTTTAGGGGTAAGATTAGTTTTTCTTCTAGTAGATGATATTCGCGAGGCAAATTAGTATTAGATACTGTCATATCATCAGAATTGAGTGTAATTTTCATTCCTTGATGCAACAAATTTTTACTGGGGTATGAGTCAATTTGATCAAACGCTTTGGTATTCATATTGGAAGTTGCGTAGCACTCTAGAACGATTTGATTATCGATTAGTTCTTTCATTAGTTGAGGATCATCTGTACAGTGGATTCCATGTCCAATTCGTTTGGCACCCATAGCTAGAGCTTGATGAATCGAATCCGGACTAGCTGCTTCTCCAGCATGAATAGTGAAAGGAATACCTAATTGGGTTGCACGATCAAAGAAGGGCTTGTAATCAATATTTGGAATGGAACCTTCGCTACCAGCTAAATCTAGACCAGCTACGCCTCGATGCAAAAACTTCTTAGCTAGTTTCACTGTTTCCATATTTTCTGTCTGATTATCCTTGAATCGCATTAAGCATAGAATTAATCCGGCATGCAGTTCAGGTTGATTAGGTTCTTTTAGTTGATCAGTTAAAAAACGATCTAGTCCAGCAATGGCTGCTTCAATTGCTGTTTCTTACGTTAATTCTTTTTTAGTATGTAGCTGAGGTGAAAAACGAATTTCTGCATATACTAATCCTTGACTTTTAAGTTCAGTTAATAGATCGTAAACAATCGTTTGTAAATCATGACTGGTTTGCATTAGCTTATTAGGCAAAGCAAACTTTTCCAAAAATTGATCTAGACTTTTACAGCCAGAGTCAACTGATAAATTTTATCGTAGCAGATCATCTGTTAGTGGTGAAAGTCGGTGTTCTCTCATTAATTTTTTGACAGTAGCGAAAGGTACTGAGCCATCTAGATGTAAATGCAAATTGATATATTTTTTTATGATCGTTCCCTTCTAGTGATTAGTCGATAAAAAGAATAATAAGTTAAATTGTTTTGTATTGTAACACTTTTTTAGCGTAACGAAACAAAAATTTCTAATATAAACGCATTTTTGATATTATAGAGAGTGACAAAAAATGGAGAGTTTATATGCTATTTAGACCCAAATATACAATAGATACAATTTATAATTTAAAAACAGAAAAATTAGTTCAGATGGGAATCAAAGCAGTTTTTTCAGATTTGGATAACACTTTGCTTGCTTGGAATAAATTTGAGACCGCTAAAGAAATGGATCGATTCAATCAAAAGTTAGCTAAGGCGGGAATTAAATTAGTAGTTATTTCCAACAATAATGCTGAACGAGTGGGAAAGGTACTCGATCCTTATGGAATAGAGTTTGTTGCTAAATCCAAAAAGCCGTTGCCATTTGCAATTATCCGTGAAGTTGAAGAGCTTGGCTTGAAAAAGGATGAAGTAATGATGGTCGGAGATCAATTAATTACTGATATGCAGGCTGGTAATTTAGCTGGTGTTAAAACAGTTCTTGTTAAACCATTAGTGGAAACAGATAAGTGGAATACAAGAATAAATCGTTTCTTTGAAAAGATAATTTTTCTCTTTTTAAATCTAAAACGTCGAATTAAGTTTGAGGAGAATTTGAGAAATGGATAATGAAATTATTTGCATTGGTTGTGGTGCAAAGTTGCAGGCAGAGGATCCAAATAAAGCCGGTTTTTTGCCTACCAGTGCGTTGAATAAAGCAATTGAAGCAGAAGACCAGGAAGTATACTGTCAGAGATGCTTCAGGTTACGACATTACAATGAAATTATGCCGGTCGATTTAAACAACGATGATTTTTTAGCATTGTTAAATTCGCTTGCTGAAAAGAAGGCTTTGATTGTAAATGTAGTTGATTTGTTTGACTTTTCAAATTCACTCCTTAGCTCGCTAAAAAGATTTGTGGGGAATAATAAATTTATCTTAGTTGGTAATAAATTTGACCTATTTCCTAAAAACTCTCGTCAAAGCAAAATTAAGGATTGGATGAGACAAGAAGCAAATCGCATGGGTTTATATCCAGAGAAAATCTTTTTGATCAGTGCCGCTCGACAAAAGTTTTTGGATGAATTAATTGAATATCTAAACGCAAATTCACAAGATCAGGACATCTATTTTGTCGGCATGACTAATGTAGGTAAGTCAACTTTAATCAATGCTATTATTGACAAAATGGGTGATATCAAGGATTTGATTACTACATCAAGATTTCCTGGAACAACTCTAGATCGAATTGAAATCCCTTTAGATAATGGTCATTATTTAGTTGATACTCCAGGAATTATGACTGAGAATCAATTAGTTGCTCATCTCGATCCTAAAGATTTAGCCCTAGTATCGCCGAAGAAGCCTTTAAAACCAGCTACTTATCAATTGCTTCCTGGTAATACCTTGTTTTTAGGTGGATTAGGTCGAATAGATTATCTTAAGGGTGAGTCAACTAGTTTTACAGTTTATGCACCAAGAGAAGTCTATGTACATCGTACTAAAGTAAGTAACGCAGATGAATTTTATCGTAAACATAATGGTGAGATGCTGACTCCACCAGTCGCAAGTAAGGATTTACCCGAATTAAAAGGGCAGGAATTTCATACCACTTATAAGAGTGACTTGCTTTTTGGTGGAATTGGATTTATTACAGTTCCAGAAGGTTGTGTAGTAAAAGCCTATACTCCTGGACAAATTGGCTTAGGAATTAGACGTGCATTGATTTAAGTTGAGGCAAAAAATGGTTGAACAACAGGTTTTAAAACAGATACCAATTACTAAGGTACAACCAGAAGAAGCAAGGACTAATAAGGGTCGTCAAATAGGAATCATGGGAGGAACCTTTAATCCGGTTCACATAGCTCATTTGGTTGCAGCTGAACAGGCAATGACCAAGCTTAGATTAGATGAAGTTTGGTTTATTCCAGATAATATCCCTCCTCATAAGGATGCCCCATTAACATCCGCAAGGGATCGTGCTGCAATGCTAGACTTAGCGACTCGGGACAATCCAAGATTTAGAGTGAAATTGCTGGAGCTATTTCGTGGAGGCGTTTCTTACACTGTAGACACTTTGCGGTACTTGAAGGAAAATGCTCCTGAAAATGAGTACTATTTGATTATGGGAAGTGATCAGGTTAACAGTTTCCATACCTGGAAAGAACCCGATGAGATTGCTAAAATGGCTACTCTGGTAGGAATCAGACGTCCAGGCTATCCTCAAGATCCCCAATATCCACTAATTTGGGTAGATGCGCCAGATATTCGTTTGAGTTCAACGGCGATTCGGTTATCAGTTAAGACGGGGACCTCAATTAGATATTTGGTTCCTGAAAAAGTAAGAGAATATATCAAAGAAAAGGGGCTCTATCTTGACTAAGCTTAATTTTAAAGATACTTATTCATCTTTAACTAGCAGTGAAATTGTTGCTAAAGAGCAGTCAAATATGGATGATGCGCGGTTTCAACATTGTGTAAGAGTTAGTGAGACGGCTCGAAAATTAGCTGAGCTTAATAATTATGATCCTGATAAGGCTGCACTTGCAGGCTTTGTTCATGATTATGCCAAACAAGTCCCTGTTGAGGAATACATTAAGGTAATCAAAACTAAGAATTTTGATCAAGATTTATTGAACTGGAGTCGAGCTATTTGGCATGGAATAATAGGAACATACTTTATTCAACACGATTTAAGGATAGATGATCCAGAAATTATTCAGGCTGTTAATCGTCATACAACTGCTGATGTTGAAATGACTACGCTCGATAAAATTGTATATATGGCTGATTATATTGAACCAGGAAGAGATTTTCCTGGTGTTGAAGAAGCTAGAAAAATAACCTATAAAAATTTAGATGCTGGTGTGGGCTATCAATTGGCACATACATTAGAATACTTAATAGAACATAGAAGCAAGATTTATCCACGGACATTAGAAGCATATAATGTGTGGAGTGTAAAATAAGGAGAAACAAATTTGACAAGTACAGAAATTTTAGATTTTGTTGCAAAAGCAATCAGTGATCGTCATGGTGAGGATACCGAAGCATATGATATGCGTGGTATTAGTGTTTTAGCTGATTATTACGTGGTAACTAGTGCAGGATCGAATAGACAATTGCACGCTATTGCAAATTCTATTATCGATGAAGCACATCAACTTAACTATTATAATTACCGAATTGAAGGGACTAGAGATTCTAACTGGTTGTTAATTGACCTGGGAGATGTGGTAGTGAATATCTTTACTAAAGATGCGCGTGAATTCTATAACCTTGAAAAGTTGTGGCTTGATGGTAAGAAGGTAGAATTGAAGGAAGATTAACCGGCATGAGTGTTGTTGGTATTATTGCTGAATATAATCCTTTTCATAGTGGGCATGAATTTTTGTTAAATCAGGCAAGATTAGTAGCTGGCAATGATCCGATTATTGTTTTGATGTCAGGAAATTATGTTCAACGCGGCGAAATGGCAATTATGAATAAACATGCTAGAGCCAAAGCTGCACTCAAATCTGGGGCTGATTTAGTTTTTGAATTGCCTTTTTCAACAGCAGTTGAACCTGCAGACTTATTTGCGCTTGGCAGTATTGACCAACTTAGTAAGTTAGGCGTTGAAAGTTTGGTTTTCGGTGTAGAAGATGCTAATTTGAATTTTAACTATTTAGGCGGAAAAATTGCTGAAATTCCACAAAATCATATGGATTTCAATGATTATAGTCAGACATACTCTACCCAATATAATCAAATGGTAGCACGAGAAGTTGGATTTGAGGTTAATGAACCTAATTCAATCTTAGGGTTAGCTTATGCTGTAGCAAATTATAATCTTGGCGAACCGATGCAATTGTATCCCGTTAATCGAATCGGAGTTAATCATGATGATCTGTTGCAACGCAATGGTTTAGTTCAAAGTGCAAGCGCAATAAGAAATCTGTTGTTACATGATGAAAATAAAGAAGATTTACATCAATGGCTACCTAAGGAAGAAGCTGAGCAACTGATCGCTCAGGCGCTTTATCCAAACTGGAATATTTTATATCCATTTTTAAAATATCGGGTTGAGTCTGCTAGTTTAGCCGAATTACGACAAATTTATCAAATGAGCGAAGGGTTAGAATATAAATTTAAACAGGAAATTCATCTAGCTAATGATTTTACAGAATTTTTGCGCCATGTTAAATCTAAGCGCTATACTTATTCACGACTCAGGAGATTAAGTCTATATACGTTATTGAATGTAACTTACGATGATATGATTTCAAGTTTTAACGACGAATCTTTGCTTTTATTGGGCTTTAGCAAAACGGGTCGACAATATCTTAAGCGGATTCGGAAAGAATCATCAGCTAAAATAATTTCCAAAGTCGATAAGCGAGACGCTAAAAGTGGATCGTTACATTTGCAAGTACGAGTAGATCGTTTATTTGAGCAATTAATGTCGACAGATCAGAATTTTGGTCAGCGACCAATTGAGGTGTAGAAATGTTAACAATAAATTTTTTATCAATTAAAAATGATGCTTCGCCATTAACTCACATTGAAGAAGATGTGACAATGAGAGAAGAATTCTTAGAGCGTGCTAGTCAATTGCTTTTTAAAGCTAAAAATGTTCACGTGAGTGGCGATTTGTTTTATCAAGAACCATATGTTACGGGAAATTTTCATGTAACTGCAGACTTAGTAGTCCCTTCAAGTAGAAGCCTAAAACCGGTTGAATATCATCAAGATTTTACTTTCACCGAAAACTACTCATTGGATCAACCTACTAAAGCTGAAGCAGCTGAAGAAATGGATCCAATCGTTAAAGTTGAAGATAATCAAATCGATTTGCAAACTGCAATTGAAGATAATATTTTATTAAATATTCCGGAAACTATTCTTACTGATGAAGAAGAAAAAGAAGATCTTTATCCTAAGGGAAGCAATTGGGAAGTTGTTTCAGAGCAGAGCTTCGAAGAAGGTAAAAAGAATCAAATAAATCCTGCATTTGCAAAGCTAAAGGACTTGTTTGCAGATCAAGATGACAATGGAGATAATAAAGAGTAATATATTTACGAATACGTTAGTTTTGCCTTGTTTTTATGGCATTTTTAACATATTATTTAAATGTAGAAATTTTTTAATAGTTGTTCTCAATTAAAAAACAAATTATATGAGCGAGGAACTTGATAAAGATGGCAAAGATTCTAATTATTGAAGATGAAAAAAATTTGGCTCGTTTCGTACAGCTTGAATTAAAGCATGAAAATTACGAAACTGTAGTTGAAAATAATGGTCGTAAAGGTCTAGAAGATGCTTTAAGTCAAGACTTTGATGCGATCTTATTAGATTTAATGTTACCTGATCTAAACGGATTGGAAATTGCTCGTAGAGTGCGCCAAGCTAAGACTACTCCAATCATTATGATGACTGCGCGTGATTCTGTTATTGACCGTGTTTCAGGACTTGATCATGGTGCTGACGATTACATTATTAAGCCATTTGCAATTGAAGAATTGCTTGCGCGTTTACGTGCAGTATTACGCCGTGTAAAGATCGAAAAGGAATCACAATCAGTTAGTGTTTCTAAGCAACAAATTGTCCGCTTTAAGGATTTAACTATTGAAACTGCTAATCGTATTGTCCACCGTGGAGATGGTAAAGTTATCGATTTAACAAAGCGGGAATACAATTTATTGATGACTTTGATTGAAAATAAAAACAACGTTGTTAGTCGTGATCAATTGTTGAGTAAGATTTGGGGACCTGAATCCAATATTGAAACCAATGTTGTTGAAGTTTACGTTCGTTACTTACGTAACAAGATTGATATTCCTGGTAGACCATCGTACATTAAGACCGTTCGCGGCACTGGTTACATGGTAAGAGATGAGGAAGATGTCCGTCGCTAAAATAAAGACTGCTGAGAAAGAGACCAAACATTCATCCCTAATTGTAAGATGGGTTATAATCGTCGCTTTGACGATCGTGGTCTCTTTTACTATATTTTCGATTGTAATTTATTCAACCGTTAGTCAGCAGTCTATGAGTCAACAACGAGAAACTTCTGAAAAAGTTGTTTCTACTCTGGATGATCGCTTAACATCAATTAATCAAGAATTACAAATTTCAAATGTGATACCGTCCTTATCGCCAAGTACTAAGCGGATCCTTATGAATGGATCAGGCAGTAGCATTATTAAAAGACAAAATTCGTCTGCTTTTAATGATGATTTATTGGCATCGGTTACTAATCCTGATATTGAAGCGGTAGTGTATAACCTGCATAATGAAGTGGTCTTTTCAAATGGCCCTAGAACACCAAAATTAGTTAAAATCTCTGGGGAAGAAAAGACTAAAAAGCTAAGTGGCCCTGATGGGGCATTTCTTGCTACCTACAAAAAAGTCAGATCATCAAGCAATGGTAAATTGACAGGTTATATTGTAGTTATTAACCGAATGTCCTATTACAATCGTTTAATGCGAAACTTGTTAAATTGGATGATTGTCATCTCCATTGCAGCAATTATCATCTTTACAGTCGTATCTTTCTTAGTTGTTAAAGATGTGGTAAATCCGATTAATCAGATTTCAGAGGTTGCGCGTGAGGTAAATGCTGATCCTAATAGCGAGGTTAGGATCCAATCGTTAAATCGTCATGATGAATTGGAAGAATTGGCTTCTAGTTTTAATAGTATGCTGGATCGCATGCAACGATATATCGAACAACAGAAAGAATTTGTTAGCGATGTTTCTCATGAATTGCGAACTCCCGTTGCAGTTATTGAAGGGCACTTGAATTTACTTGAGCGCTGGGGTAAAGACGATCCTGAAATATTAGATGAATCAATTCATGCATCATTACAAGAAGCAGATCGCATGAAACACTTAATTCAGGAAATGCTAGATTTAACAAGAGCTGAACAAATTAATGTTCAATATCCTAATGCTGTAACTAAGGTGGTTGATGTTTTAGCAAGAGTTACTAATGATATGGCTTTGGTACATCAAGATTTTAAGGTTCAGTTGGATATTGATGATTTACCTGAAGATACAGAAATTCAAATTTATCAAGGACATTTAGAACAGCTATTAGTAATTTTGATTGATAATGGAATCAAATACTCTACTGATATTAAACAAATTAATGTTTCAGCCGGAGTAACTAAGAATAGCCTTAGAATCATAGTGCAAGACTTTGGTGAAGGGATCTCTGAGGAAGACCAAGCCAAAATTTTCAACCGTTTTTATCGCGTTGATAAGGCAAGAACTCGTGAGCGTGGTGGTAATGGGTTAGGTTTGTCCATTGCTCAAAAGTTAGTTACAAGCTACCATGGTAAAATTTCAGTTGATTCTGTTTTAGGACAAGGTAGTCAGTTTATTATTGATTTTCCTGTTTTAAGCCATGAAGAGGCTGAAAAGCTAAAGGCTCAGGACGAAAAAAAGAAAATACACCAGGCATAAAAATACCCAATCCTGAAAATCCATCAGGATTGGGTATTTAATTTACACTAGTTTTTATGATTCTTATTTTGCTTACCTTGGTTACGTTTGCGTAAATCTTGGTGTAAGCTTTCTTTTTCAACATTGTTTACCTTTTCAGCTTTGCCATTGAAGAGATTATCAATGGCTTCTTTAGTAACCACGACTTCGGTTGGCGTATCAGATAATTCCTTATTGATACGGGTCTTTTCGCTTGGAGTGATGATGAAGGTGACAATTGCCTGCTGGATAATCATCATGAAGTTACCTGCTGCCCAGTATAGAGCAAGAGCTCCAGAGAAAGATAAACTGAAGAACAAGGTCATAATCGGATTCATAAACATCATTGATTGCATAGCTTTCTTTTGTTCTGCTGGAACACCGATCAATGACATATAAGATTGAATTACCGCAAAAACAGTAGCGACAATTGCTAAAACTACTGACTTACTACCCAATGAAATACCAAAGAAGCTAGCTTGTTTAAGTGTTGTAGAGTACAAAACAGCTTGATAAATTCCAATCATAATTGGGAATTGGATCAATAATGGCAAACAACCAATACCACCAGTTAGAGAAACGTTATTTTTAGCGTATAATTCTCTCTGCCAAGTAGATAATTGCATTTGTTGGTCTTGAGTAATCGGCTTGCGTCGCATAGCAGCCTGAATAAGTTGCATTTGTGGTTGCAAACGCGCCATCTTCTCTTGTTGAACGACGCTCTTCTTCTGCTGGTTCAACATTAGAGGCAAAAGAATCAATCTGATTACCAAAGTAATGATTACGATTGACCAACCCGTACCATTCACGCCACCAATCATTTGACCTACTTTGATCATTATGTGTTGGAATGGAATTCCTAGCCATTGATAGATCCATGCATAAGGTCCACTAGTAGGTGGGGTATTTGGATTGCCACTGGAACATCCAGTCAAGACTAATGCTAAAATGGTGAGCATGCTCATCAATGCAAGATATTTTTTAAATTTTTTCATCAATAATCACCTGTAAAAAAATAATCGACTCTAATATAATACATGAAATCCATGCATTTTTTCCACTTTTCCCAAATAATTAGTATCAATTTTACTAATTTTGGCAAAAGGGGAAATTTTTTGAGGCAGGAGTGCGAGAAAATTATCCATCTCAGATTGTTTTCCCTGCAAGCGAATCGTTACCGTAAGATCTGGATTATTTTGCACAGTCCCTTTTAAGTCTAATTCTTGAGCAGCTGTTTGGACGCTCCAACGAAAGCCTACTCCCTGAACTACGCCTGAAGCGATAAATTCCCAAGTATCAGCTAATTCTTGTGGTCCATCAATTTTATCTTTCTTATTCTTAAAAAATTTCATTTTTAACCTATCTTCTTTTGCTTAATCTACTCGTTCGTGTCATAATGCGATTATAACAGATTAAATATCTAAACTAAAATGTAGGAAGAGTTATGGAAAGAATCGATTCGATCAATAATAAATTTATCAAAAACATTAGTAAGCTTGAACAAAAGAAGTATCGTGAGAAAACTGGTACATATCTAATTGAGGGTTTCCACCTAGTTGAAGAGGCGTTGAAGGCTAAAAGAAAATATACTTTCATCTTGGCTACAGAAAATGCATTAATGCAAGCAGTAGCAAGTTTGGGTCTCGACCCAAACGATAACCGGATTGTGCTGATTAGCCAAAAGATAGCGGAACACCTAAGTGCCACGAAATCCCCTCAGGGCATTTTTATGGTGTTGAAAATTAGTCAACCTAAAAATTTTTCATTCAATTATGGTAAATGGGTTATGCTTGATCATTTAGCTGACCCCGGAAATGTAGGTACCATTATTAGAACTGCTGATGCAGCAGGTTTTACTGGTATAATTCTATCTCCAAGAAGCGTTGATCTATATAACTCTAAAGTTCAACGTGCCATGCAAGGAAGTCAATTTCACCTGGACCTGGTAGTTGGTGATTTATATGATGCGGTAGCTGATTTTAAAGCTTCAGGGATTCCAGTATATGCCAGTATGTTAGATCCTAGAGCCAAGGAACTAGCAGCATTTGTGCCTGCCCCTCAAGTCGCAATTATTATTGGAAATGAAGCTCACGGTGTTGAAGCAAAATTAGCAGAATTAGCAGATGAAAAACTATATATTCCAATTTTGGGTAGAGCCGAGTCTCTGAATGCAGCAGTAGCTGCTGGGATTATGATGTATCATTTTGCTTAGAGTATTTATACTTGTATTTAGTAAGTAAGTTCCATATAATATATTTTAAAAGGTTAATAATTAGGGGGATTAATATATGGTACAAGGAGCAGAAACAAAGAACAAAGGTGGTTGTAAACCAGAGGATTACGAATTATGTAATCATTTCATTAACGCTTTTCAAATTATTGGTAAAAAATGGAATGGCTTAATTATCAGTTCTTTATGTGATACTGAAGATATGCGTTTTAAGGACCTTGCACGTTGTATTGAAGCATGCTCAGATCGTGTCTTAGTTGAACGGTTGAAGGAATTAGAAGATGCTAAGATCGTAAGAAGATCTGTTGATAGTGAAACTGGAATTATTTCATATGGCCTTACTAAAAAAGGGGCAGAATTAAAGCCAGTCTTTGACCAGGTTCATAATTGGGCTGACAAGTGGGTTTAAGAAAAAACTTGCATGAAAAATTAAAATGAATTATCCTAATACATAATTACAATATGCAAGACTAGTAGCAGTTAATACTTTATCAGAGAGATTTCTTCTAGGCTGAAAGAGAAATCAAAAGCAAAACTGTGAATTTCACCTTGTTTAAGTAGGATCTAATCAATTCCGGTATTTCACCGTTATCGAAAACTTAAGTGTAGGTACATTGTACCTAAACGAGGGTGGTACCGCGAAGCTTCGTCCCTGGAGGGCGAAGCTTTTTTGTTTGGGAAAGGAAAAATTACATGGACTTGTTTGATAGATTAAAGCAACTTCGCGAAGAAGGACTTGCAGAAATAAAAAAAGCTTCAGATGAGCAAAAATTAAATGAAGTTCGCGTGCAGTTAGTCGGTAAAAAGGGAGAATTGACTAAAATTTTGCACTCAATGAAAGAAATTTCACCTGAAAATCGTCGTGAGGTTGGTCAAAAGGTAAATGAATTGCGAGATTTATTTAACAGCCAACTTGATGAGACTAAGAGTGCCATTGTCAAGGCATTGATTGCCAAGAAAATGGAAGAAGAACGAGTTGATGTTACGCTTCCTGGTAGAAGAAGTGCAGTTGGTGGCAAGCACCCAATTTATGAGATTTTGGATGACTTAGAAGCTTACTTTATTGGTATGGGCTATCAAGTTGTACAAGGTCCAGAAATTGAAACTGATCACTATGTTTTCGAAATGATGAATTTGCCTAAAGATCACCCTGCTCGTGATATGCAAGCTACATTCTACATTGATCCAGAAAACTTATTGCGTAGTCAAACATCTGGAGATCAAGCGCGAGTTTTAGAGAAACATGATTTTAGTAAAGGACCTTTGAAAATGGTTGGTCCTGGTAAAGTTTACCGTCGTGATGATGATGATGCGACGCACTCTCACCAATTTATGCAAATGGAAGGTTTAGTCATTGATAAACATGTAACTATGGGAGATTTGAAAGGTACACTTGAATTGACCGCAAAACATATTTTTGGTCAAGATCGCAAGACTAGACTGCGCCCAAGTTACTTCCCATTCACTGAGCCATCTGTTGAAATGGATGTCTCTTGTTTTAACTGTGATGGTAAGGGTTGTGCAATTTGTAAGTATACTGGCTGGATTGAAGTTCTAGGAGCTGGAATGGTTCATCCAAATGTACTAGAAAACGCTGGAGTAGACTCAACTGTTTATGGTGGTTTTGCCTTCGGCTTAGGATTGGATCGTTTTGCAATTCTTAAGTATGGTATTGATGATATTCGTGATTTTTATACAAATGATGTTCGTTTCTTAGAACAATTCCGTAAGGAGGAAAAGTAATGCTCGTTTCATACAATTGGTTAAAAGATTTTCTTAAATTGGATCAAGAACCAAATGCTTTAGCAGAAAAGATTACTAGAACAGGTGTTGAAATTGCAGGCGTTGAGCATCCTCAAGCTGGTTTAAAGAAATTAGTTGTTGGTCATATTCTTGATTGTGAAGATATTGAGGGAACTCACCTTCATTTGACCCATGTCAATGTGGGTGAAGATGAACCATTACAAATCGTTTGTGGTGCACCTAATGTAGCTGCTGGTCAAGATGTAATCGTTGCATTACATGGCGCAAGAATTGCTGGCAATGAAAAAATTAAAAAAGGGAAAATTCGTGGTATTGAATCATTTGGTATGATCTGCGGAATGCAAGAAATTGGTTTCTCAGATAGTGTTGTTCCTCAAGATGTAGTTGACGGTATTTACGTTTTTCCTGAAGATGCAAATGTTAAACCAGGCGATGACATTTATGAAGCTTTGGGTATGGATGATTACATTTTGGACTTTGATATCACCCCTAATCGTGCAGATACGCTTTCAATGGAAGGGGCAGCATACGAAGTTGGTGCAATTGTTGCTGAAAAGCCAATTTTGTCTGAAGCCAAGGTTGAAGAAACTGGAGCTGACTGGACTGGTGAATTATCAGTGACTGTAGATCCAGAATTGGCTCCTAAATTCTATTTGAGAAAAGCTACCAACGTTAAGATTGGTCCAAGTCCACTATGGATGCAAAGACGCTTATGGAATGCTGGTATTAGACCAATCAATAATGTAGTTGATATTACCAACTATGTAATGCTCCTTACTGGTCAACCTATGCACGCTTATGATGCAAGAAGTTTTACTTCAGGCAAGTTTGAAGTAAGAAAGGCTCATTCAGGCGAAAAATTAGTTCTTTTGAATGAAAAAGAAGTTGACCTTGATCCAAATGACATTGTTATTACTAACGGTAATGAAGCTGTTATGATGGCTGGTGTCATGGGTGCTAAGAATTCAGAAGTAGAAAACGATACTACTGATGTTATTTTGGAGTCCGCCGTATTTGACGGAACTTTGGTACGTAAAGCTGCTTTACGTCATGCCAATAGAACCGAAGCTTCCAGCAGATTTGAAAAGGGAATTAACTGGGATAACGTTCAACGTGCAATTGATATTGCAGCCAGCTTACTTGCTCAATATGCAGGAGCTACGATTGCTCAAGGAATAGTTAAGGCTACTGATCAAGCTAAACCAGCAACTAGAATCGAAACTACAGTAAGTTACATCAATAATGTTTTAGGAACTGAGATGTCTGGCGATGAAATGAAGACTATTTTAGATCGCTTAAACTTTGATAGTGAAATATCTGATGATAAATTGGTTGTTGATGTTCCAAATCGTCGTTGGGATGTTTCAATTCCTGCTGATTTGGTTGAAGAAATCGGTAGAATTTATGGTTATGATAATATTAAATCTACTCAACCATTATTAGCAGAAACCAATGGTGGCTATTCTAAGGCAGAAGAAAAAATTCGTCGAGTTAAACGAATTGTTCAAGGCCAAGGATTATTGGAAACTATTTCATATTCTTTGACTTCACCAGAAAAAGCTGTTCGCTATACCATGAATCCTAAACCAGTGGTTGCGGTTGACTGGCCTCTGAACTCAAGTAGATCGACATTAAGACAAAACGTATTTACTGGATTAGTAGATGCAGCCAGCTATAATATGGCAAGAAAGCAAAAGCAACTTGCTTTGTTCGAACAAAGTAGAGTTTATGATCATGAAAATGGAACTTACAATGAGCATGAACATTTAGCTACTTTATATGCTGGCGAAACTTTCGCTGAAAATTGGCAACATCGTGGTGAAAAGATTGATTTTTACTTCGTAAAGGGTCAATTAGAGAATCTATTTATTGCTTTAGGAATCGATTTAAACACAGTAGAATATCGTGCTGTTGAAGTTGATGGAATGCATCCTACAAGAACTGCTGCAATTTATATTGATAAGCAATATCTTGGCTTAATTGGAATGGTAGCTCATATGATTACCGTTGCTGAAAAGAGCTTAAGAGGTGCAGAATTATACGGGTATGAAATTGATCTAGATGTCTTGAGTCCATTTATCACGGAAGGTATGACTGCACAAGCAGCTCCTAAATTCCCTGCAATTGAACGTGACTTGTCACTAATGGTTGCTAAAAATGTTACTAACCAGCAATTAGAAAATGTCATTCGTGCTAATGCTGGTAAATACTTGAATCAATTAAAGGTTATTGACGTTTATGAAGGAAGTCATATTGAAGCTGGTCATAAGAGTTTAGCTTATAACTTAACATTTTTGAATCCAAATGATACTTTAACCGATGAAGTTGTAAATAAGAGTATTGATCAAATAGTGGCTGCTTTGGAAGAAGATTTGAATGTCAAAGTTCGTTAGTTATTGACTTTGTGATCATAAAACAATATTATTGATCAGTGACTAAATGAAAAAGAAAAAGGAGTTTAAAAATCCATGGCAGAAAAATCATTTCCAATGACTGCTGAAGGTAAGCAAAAGCTTGAAGCAGAGTTGAAAAATTTGAAATTAGTAAAGCGTCCAGAAGTTATTCAACGAATCAAAGTTGCACGTTCATTTGGAGACCTTTCTGAAAACTCTGAATACGATGCAGCTAAGGATGAACAAAGTCATCTTGAAGATCGTATTGCTCAAGTTGAAGAAATGCTTAAGTACGCTCAAGTGGTAGATGCTGATTCAGTTGATCCAGATGAAGTTGCAGTTGGTAAGACAGTAACCTACACCGAAGTCGGTGAAGATGAACCTGAAACTTACACGATCGTGGGTAGCGATGAATCAGATCCATTTAATGGTAAAATTTCTAATGATTCCCCAATTGCTAAAGCTTTGCTTGGTAAAAAGAAGGGTGAAACAGTTTCAATTTCTACTCCAGGTGGAAAATTTGATGTTGTAATTAACGATGTTAAAGCCTAAATAAAATAATAAAAAACCTCTGACTTTGTAAAACTATACAAAGTTCAGAGGTTTTTTGTGTCTTGAAAATTAATTATCTATCTTCATGATTAGTGAAATAACGGTAATCTTTACTCTTATCAAAGATAACTCCACGAGCGTTTTCACCGTTTGATACTGAGAATACAGCATCAGGATAAGCTTCTTTTACCTCATCTTCGATAAGACCACGCATCATTTCATTATTTGCAAGAACTGATCCAGTCAAAGCAATCTTCATTGGCTTTGGATCCTCGTAGCGGTCCAAACCAATAATAATATCACGAGCAAGCAAGTGAGCTTGATCTTTAATGATGGTCATAGCATCTTGATCGCCTGAATCAGCAAGTTTAGCAACGTGAACAGCCATACCAGCAACTTCAGGGTTAGCCATGCGATAGAATTTAGCTGTAACTTCATTCATTGATTCAACATTAAGTAAGTTTGTAAACATACCAATTAAGCTATTTTCTTCACGCTTATCCCAACTTAATAAAGCTGATTGTAAAGCACTACGTGCAATAGCGTAACCAGAGCCTTCATCGCCAAGAATATTACCATAACCACCTACAGCAATAAGGTGGCCGTTTTGAAGGCCATTATAAACAGAACCAGTACCTGCGATTACAAGGGCACCATCATCACCTTCAAGACCATTATACAGAGCTAAAAGTGAATCAGTAATAGCTCTTGTTGGTAAATTGTTGATTCTTGAGGAAATTGTAGCTGCAACTTCAGCCGCATTACCAACAACTGATAAACCAGCAATTCCTGCAAGAACACGCATGCAATCGCCGTCAATTTTATTCAATAATTCATTGACTGTTGATGCTATGTTATTTATTCCGCCTTCATAATCAGCATTAATTTGACCAGGACCGCCTTCAGCACGACCAAGTTCATTTCCATCTAAATCGTAGGCAATAGCTGTGGAGTGGGTCCCACCAGCGTCTACTCCAATTTGAAACTTGAGAGTCATTCTTTACTCTTCTTTCTATAAAAATTTGTCGGTTAACGGCTTAATTTTATCCAAAAAATTGACTTTAGTCCACCCGATTATGTAATTTTATGAACAAAAGGGTAAATAGGCTTGCCAAAATCCCGATTAGGAAAGTAAAGGGTAGATATATTAAGAGTAATTGATGTTTACCTTCTTGCAAGTTAGTTCCTAAAAATGCATGGTATGCAGGGAAAATTGTGAGTAATTTATTTTGTTTCAGATCATAAATCAGCCAGTTTTTACTATAAGGAATTGAACTAGCTAAATTAACTGCACTCTTGGTGACAAATGGATTGCTAATAAGACTTAAGTCTCCAAGCTGATGAATTTTAGGCTGTTGTGAATTAAAGTCAGCCAATCTTTGATTAAGTGCCCTAATATCGATTTGCCAAAGCTTGAGTTCCGATAAATCAATAGTTTCATGGTGCATTACAAAACTGATGATCATTTGAGTTCCTCGTTGATGGCTAGCAAGATTAATTAGATGAGCTTGAACATCTCGATCATCGAGATTGATTTGTCGATTATTAATGAAAAGACTCGCACTATCTGTGTTAATTCCTGCAGGTAGTTGCAAATAAAAATCATTATCATTAGGGATATTGATGGTAAAACGAATTCTACTTATTGTCGCGTTTTGTTGTTTGTGAAAAGCCATGATAGACTTGCTTTGATGGTCAACACCGGTTCCTTCTGGATTAGGTAAAAAAGTGCTAGCGATAACTGGTAGATTAGTATCAGTGATCTGGTTTAATAAGAGCTGTTGATTGGTAAGCGGATTAGCAGGATCAAAATCAGGTACCTGCAGGCTTCCCTGGGTCAAATAAATCAGTGGGGTTGCACTCGGATTTTTTAACAATAACAATTGAGAATATTCTTTGTGGATTAAATAATTTTCCAAATCGATGCGATTATTTAAATTGTTAAACTGCATTTTCAATTCTGGCTTAATCCGGTCATGAGCGTAATTGGGCTCAAGATAGTACTTGATTCCTAATATTGCATCAGTAATTGGAGTTCCACCGTTGTTAGTAACAGAATTACTATTATGAAGATAGCCGAGATTACTGAGCAATGTTGTCACTTTTTGATTACTGATAGAGTTAAAAACGGAAATACCATGGTAGTTTGCAGTAAAGGGATCATCGTCTGAGCGAGAAAACGTCTTTTCAATTCGTGAAAAATCATTGGTAAGACTTGTAGTCACGTCATGTAGATTGTTGCTAAAATTTAAATAATCTGTATTATTTTGAAAAGTGATATTATTTAGACTTAAGAACAGGTTACAAGTTATTTCAACGATAACCGTTAACAATAAATAATGTTCTGCTAAGCCGTGGTTGTTATGAACTAATAGAGTAAATAGAAGTGCTGAAAGCAAAAATAATAAAGAGATAATTAGCGAAGTGGGGTTAATAAAAGCTACATGGTGCTGATTCAGAAACCAAAAAATTCCAAGAAGAATAGCAATCAACATTAGGAATATTTTCCCAAAATTTGAGAGAACGCCTTTTTCTAAGAAAAAAAGCGATAATTCAAGTAGGAAAAATGACAGTATAAAGGAAAAACGCCCCGGATACCAAATTGGAAATTGACCCATGTGCCAGATTAGTACTAGAGGGTTAAAGGATAAAGATAGTATCAAAAAAACCAGTAAGATACCATTGGCTACTTTTTGTTTTTTAGAAAAATTGCTCAGGAAAAAAGCAATACCGCCTAAAAGCAGACTCATTGGAATAAAAATATTTGGCATGCCTGCTTCCATTTCGTGGTAATTGTAAGAACCAACCATTAATTTTAATGCTGCTTGATAAAGTGGGAATTGCCATTTAAAATTCCAAATAGATTGACTGCTTGCTTTTCCACCAATTAATTCAAAAAATGTCGGCAATAATACAAATGAGCAGAGCAATGAACCAAAAATGCTTAGTTTAAAATAGCGAATTGCTAGGGCTGTTCGTTTTTTCCCCAAGTCTTTAAGAAAAAGTTCTTTGATGAAGTAGCAAAAGCCAAATAATAAAACCATATATCCGGTATAAAAATTACTAAGCCAACAAAGAAAAGTTATCAGTATTAAATGTGATTTCTTATCCTGAAATAAATGGTCAATTTGATCTAGTAAAAGTGGCAATAAAATTACAGAGTCTAACCACATTAAGTTTAAATAATTAGCTACAACGAATCCGCACAAGGCGTATGCACAGGCAGCAGCTAAAAGATAGGCTCCTGAAAGCTTAAATTTTTTTTGCCAATAATAAAAGCTGCTAGCTCCAGCCGTGCCAATCTTGAGGGCAATAATTACTAAAACTCCAAGCACAAGATACTTTTGAGGAAATAGTAACAAGAGTAAGTTGAAGGGACTAGCCAGATAATATGCATTAGTACCGATCATTGAACCCCCTAAACCATTGCTAAATGAATAGATTAGACGTAAGGGATGACTTAAGGCATTTTGTTGAAAATATGCAAGAAAGTCAATGTATTGCTGACCGAGATCAACTGTCATAAAATTAAAACTATGGCTAGCAAAATATATCAAAAAGCAAAGTGTGGGGATTAGGAAACTAGCCCACAAGAATTTATGGTTATAAATTTTTCGTATCTTAGTAAGGTTCATCTTAAAATTTTTCAAAGTCATGATTGAAGATATAGAATTGTAACGGTGTTTTTGTTAAAATGATTGCAGTTTTAATGAAGGGCGATATACGTGGATTATTTTAGAAAAAACAATGGTACAGGATCTAACAAGAAGAGTTCGACGCCGATTAGAATGAAGATTATTCTTGGTGTTATTCTGGTACTATTTTCACTTTTAATAGGACAACTAGCATATCTACAGTTGAGCTATGGTTCAAAATTCAAAGCTGAAGTTGAAAAAACTGATTCAACAGTTGTTTCAAGTCAGGTTCCTCGAGGCGTGATGTACGACTCTCGGGGACGAGTTTTGGTTGGTAATAAAGCTAATAATGCTATTACTTACACTAAAGGTGCTTCAACTTCAAGTCTGCAAATTTATAATATTTCGACAGCATTGAGCAATTACATCAGTATTACCGATGAAAAGCCAACCGATGAAATGCTAGCGGAATATTATTTAGCTAATCAAGATAATACTACTAAAATTCAAGCTAAATTACCAAAAAACGATCGACAAGATCAGCAAAAGTTGATTGCAGAAGTTAAGCGGGAACATATTAAATATACCGCTAAGGAAAAAACTGCAGCGATTATTTTTAATAAGATTTCAGGAGCCTACACTTTATCAACGATTTATGTAAAGAATAAAAATTTGACTGATAAAGAATTAGCTCAAGTAGGGGAGCATTTATCGGAACTTCCTGGTGTTGGTATTGGTACTGATTGGGAACGTTCATATCCTAATGGCTCTTCAATTCAAAGTATTATCGGATCAGTTTCAACTGAAAAATCTGGATTGCCGAGTGACGATCTTGAATACTACTTGGTGCAAGGATATTCTAGAAATGATCGTGTTGGAACTTCCTACCTTGAAAAAGAGTATGAGGCTTTGCTTAAGGGAAGTAAGTCAACCAGCGAAGTCATAACCAAGTCAAACGGTGATATCCAACAAACCAAAACAGTTTATAAGGGACAGGCCGGAGCTAGTTTGATGTTAACAATTGATGCTAAATATCAAAAGAAAGTTCAATCGACTTTAAAGAGCGTCTTTAATTCTGCATTATCAAGTGGAGCTGCAAGTTATTCCAACGGTGCTTATGCGATTGCTATGAATCCGCAAACGGGAGCTTTGCTGGCCGTAGCTGGGGTTAGTCATAATCCTAAGACCAATAAGACCGTTGATAATGCTTTGGGAGTAATCAATCAGTCCTTTGTTATGGGGTCAGCTGTTAAAGGTGCAACGGTAGCTGGAGGATTGATGAATCATGTCATTAGTCTAACCAATAATACTTTACCTGATACTGCAATTTATTTACCTGGATCAGCAGTTAAAAAATCAGTCTATCCGATTGGTACTTTTAGCTCGCTAGATGCTCCAACTGCCCTTGAAGTTTCAAGTAACATTTATATGATGCAATTGGCCTTACGTTGGGTACATGCTAAATATGTGCCTAAGGAATATATTTGGATGCCAAATAATGCTTTCGAAACAATCCGTCGCAATTTTAGCATGTTTGGATTAGGGCAACGTACAGGAGTTGATCTACCAGGAGAGGTATCAGGAATTGCTGGTAGTGCCTTTGACGCGCAGGGAAGAATTAGATCAGGTTCATTATTGGACTTGGCCTATGGAAACTTTGATGCCTATACTCCAATTCAATTAGTTCAATACGTATCAACCATTGCTAATGGCGGGTATCGTCTACAACCTTATATTGTTCAATCGGTAGGTAAAACAAGTCAGGATGGCAAGAAAATTTATATTGATTACAATAAAAAGCCAAACGTTCAACAGCAAATTCCTTGGACTAGTGATGAATTAAATGTAATTCGTCAAGGATTTTATCGCGTTGTTCATGGTACTAATGGTTGGGGAACGGCTCATAAATTAAAAGATGTTAAACCATCTATTTCTGGTAAAACGGGTACTGCTCAGACATTCTACTATGATCCTGATCATCCGTATAACAAACATCCAAGGGAATTGATCAATGCAACTTTTGTTGGTTATGCTCCTTCACAAAATCCTAAATTAGCGATTGCAGTTGTTTTCCCTGGATTGGATCCAGACTTAGAAGGAAGCTATACTTTACAGGTCGCTAGAGAGATGGTTCAAGATTATTCGAAATTATATAAGTAAAAGTACTGGTCAAATTGAAATAAAAATGCTATTCTAATACAGTCAGAATAAATTTGTAGGTGGTGAAGAAAATGGCAGATAACATCATTTTGGAATGCACCGAATGTGGAGACAGAAGTTACTTATCTAAGAAGAACAAGCGTAAGCATCCGGAACGTTTAACTTTGAAGAAGTATTGCCCAGTTGAAAGACACGTAACACTTCATCGTGAAACTAAGTAATCAAACTAAAATAGCAGGTTCGTTCCTGCTATTTTTTGTTATGGTCGGTTTTTATGGATAAAAAAATATTTAGACAACGACAATTAGCTAATTTAAAAGTATTTGCAACTACTGCCCAAAAAGAACATGAAGATGAGCAACTTTTGGAACGGATATTGGGTTGGGAAGAGTTAATCAATGCAGAAACTGTAGGTTTGACTTGGTCTTTGGAATTCGAAGTGAATACATGGCCCTTGATTCAACAGCTTTGGCTCATGGAAAAAGAGGTCTATTTGCCTACTGCTAATCAGGATAAATCAATGGATTTTAAATTGTTTTCTGATAGATCTGACCTTGGCTTTTCGAGGTTTGGCGTTGGCGAAGTAATGTCTGCTAAAACAAGGATTAATAATCAACTTGATTTAATTATCGTTCCTGGGTTAGCTTATTCTAGTAAAAATGATCGCTTAGGATTTGGTGGAGGCTTCTATGATCGCTTTTTAGCCCGACATTTAGGTATCAAAACGGTTACGTTAGCGAATAGCCAAATGTTTTATCAAAATACAGAATGGGCAGTTGAAAGGACAGATATTCCGGTACAAACGATAATTACTCCGGAAGATTTTTATTACTTATAAAGAAAGTAGAATAAATGAATAAACTATATCGCAAGGATATTATCGTAACAATGAGCCTTTTGCTTTTATTGTTGGCAGTATTTATAGTTGAAATCTTTCTTGGAGGTTCAGAAAATACTGCTACTTTAATTCGATTAGGGGCCATGAATAATTATACGGTTGCGGCTGCAGGTCAATGGTGGCGATTATTTACTGCTCAATTTTTGCATATTGGAATTATGCACCTGGTTTCTAATGCAGTAATGATTTATTATCTAGGAATGTTTTTAGAACCATTGCTGGGACATATACGATTTTTGGCAGTTTACTTGATTTCAGGTATTGGCGGGAATTTGTTGAGTTTTGCTCTAGGAGATGATAGAAGTATTAGCGCAGGAGCTTCAACGGCACTATTTGGATTATTTGGCGCTCTTATTGCTGTTGGAGTCAGAAATGCCACCAGCGTAGAGGGCAGCAATAGTCTTATTAGCTATATTAGTCGACAAGCTTTTGTATTGGCCTTAATCAATATTGGCTTAGATTTATTTATTCCAAATATTGATTTGCAAGGACATCTTGGTGGCTTGTTCACTGGTGCCATGTTGACCATTATTTTGGGCAATCGTGCTACTAATAAATTTAGTGCCAAGGTTCGCATAATTTCTGGAGTAATTTTGATAATCTACGCAGTAGCAACAATTAGACAAGGAATGGTTATCAGTTTCTAATGAAAACACTGTATGATGTACAGCAATTGCTGAAAAAATATGGAATTTTGGTTCACGTTGGTAAAAGAATTTGGGATATTGAACTTATGGCAATTGAATTGGACAATATTTATAAAGCAGGTTTAATTGAACAAAAAGATTATTTAGTTGCCAAATTGATTTTGCAACGAGAACATGAAATCGAAGAAAAAGACGAAAAAAAGCATAGTATCTAATCAAATTTAGGGTTATTATAAATACTATAGGTTTTTAGAAGGGTATTAGTTGGAATATGAACACTTTCCTTATTATTGTTGATGCAATCTTATTAGCAATTATTTTAGCTTTTGCAGCAGTTTGGGGTTGGAATAAGATTCAAGCCAAGTCAATTGGTGGCGAATTGTCAAATGATGATTTTAAGACTGGCATGCGTAAAGCTCAGATTATTGACTTGCGTGAAAAAGAAGCTTTTAAACGCAAGCATATTGATGGTGCTCGCAACTTGCCATACTCAATGCTTAAGTATCAATTTGGTGAATTGCGTTCGGATTTGCCAGTATATTTGTACTCAGATTCGCAAACTATTACCTTGAGAGCAGCAAGAGTTTTGAAGAAAAAAGGATTTGCGAATATTAAGTGGCTTAAAGATGGATTTGACCGGTGGGATGGTCGAACAAAGGCCTCAAAATATTAATTTTAGAAGCAGGCAGCAGTGTCTGCTTTTTTGTATTGTTGGAATTGATAAGTGAGGAAGAAGAATTACATGCAGAAAGTTTTAGCCTTAATTGGGCCTACTGCTATTGGGAAAACCGACTTAGCAATAAAACTAGCCCAAAAATTAAATGCTGAGATTATTTCAGGCGACTCAATGCAAATATATCGTGAAGTGGCAATTGGCACTGCTAAAGCTACGCCTGAAGAACAAGCACAAGTAAAACACTATCTAGTTGATAATCAATCGATTTTCGAAGAATTTTCTGTAAAAAATTTTGTTGATCAGGCGATGGAAGCAATTGATTCGGTAAGTAGTGATCGTAAGCTACCATTTTTAGTAGGTGGTACCGGTTTTTACGTAAATGCCTTATTGAACGATATGCAACTTGGTGAAAAGGATAAACAAGAGACTAGCGTTGAGCCGGTTTGGGAAAAATTTTTGGAAGAACATGGAACTGAAGCATTGTGGTTAGAGCTTGAAAAAAGAGACAGCGAGGCAGCACATAAAATTGCGCGTTCAGACTCCAGAAGAGCAATGCGCGCACTAACAGTGATTGATCGAACCGGACAAAAATTTTCTGAACAACAAGAAACGATTCAGCCAAGATATGATTATCTATTGATTGGGTTGAATTCTGATCGCCAAAAAATTTACGAACGGATCAATTTGCGAGTTGATAAGATGATGCAATTAGGTCTGCTTGAAGAAGCAAAATATGTCTATGAAAATCGCGATCGGGAATATCAAGTTTTGCAGGCAATCGGTTATAAAGAATTTTTTCCATATTTCGAAGGTAAAAATTCTTTAGATGAGTGCGTAAAAGCATTAAAGACGGCTTCAAGAAGATATGCTAAGCGCCAATTAACTTATTTCCGTAATAAGTTACCAGTAAAATGGTTTGATCCACTTGATGATCCTAATTGTGCCGAAAAAATTCAAAAAACTGTGGAGGAATGGTTAAATGTTTGAAATATCTGATGAATTGCAAAAATTAGTTGCTGAGGTTGATAAGCTGATTGCTCCTAAAATAAGTGAAATCGATGAACAAATTTTATATAACCAAGGTAAAGTGCTCAAAGCTTTTCAAGATGAACAAGTAGCTGAAGCTGATTTAACGGGCGCTACAGGCTATGGCGATGATGATATGGGAAGAGATAAATTGGATCGGATCTATGCTCGAGTTTTTAAAACTGAAGCTGCTGTGGTGAGACCGCAATTTGTTTCAGGAACCCATACCTTATATACTGGCTTAAATGGAAATTTAAATGCAGGCGATACTTTGACTTACTTAACAGGGATGCCTTATGACACTCTTCAGCAAGTGATCGGACTGGCGCCAAATAAGCGAGGCACTCTGTTAGAACGTGGAGTTAAATTTTCGTATGTTCCTTTAACAGACACTGGATTAATCGATTATGACCAAGCTGAATTGATTTTAAAACGTGATCAGCCCAAGATAGTAGCAATTCAACGTTCTAGAGGATATTCAACAAGAAAGACTTTTACGGTTGAACAAATAAGAGAAATGATTGCTTTTGTGAAGAAGGTTAGTCCTGATAGTTTGATCTTTATCGATAATTGTTATGGCGAATTCTCAGAAAAGCATGAGCCAACCGAATTTGGGGCTGATTTTATGGCTGGTTCCTTAATCAAGAATGCTGGAGGCGGTATTGCTAAAACAGGTGGATATATCGTTGGTAAACATGAACTGATTGAAAATGCCAAGATTGCTTTGACTGCTCCTGGATGTACTGAAGAGGGGGCGACTCTGGGGAATCTTCGTGATTTCTATCAAGGTTTCTTCTTGTCGCCTAATGTAACTGGAATGGCAGAAAAAGGGATGGTTTTTGCTGCAGCTTTATTTGAAAAGATGGGACTAAACGTTTCTCCTAAGTGGAATGAGGCTCGTAGTGATGTCATTGAAACGATTATCTTTAATGATCCAGCCAAGATGCAAAAATTCATCCGTGAAGTACAAAAGAATTCGCCAATTGATTCTTTTGTAAAACCTGAAGCTTACCACATGCCAGGATACGAAGATAAGGTTATCATGGCTGCAGGTACATTTGTATCAGGTTCGACAATCGAATTTTCAGCTGATGGACCAATTAGACCGCCATACGCAGTCTACATGCAAGGTGGATTAACGTATGCTCATGATAAGTTGGCAGTAATTAATGCAGTTGAAGATACTTTCTTCAAAAATTAAAATTATTAAGAATTACTAAAGTTGTCAAAACATTACTATACCGCTTTGACATTTTAAGGCTTATCTGCTATTGTATTTACAGTTCTTTAAAGAATATCTATTGTTTAAAGGACTATACCAATTGTTATATTAATGTTTTAATTCGGGTGGAGAATTATGAGTAAAACAGTTACTGCAGATGAAATTAGAAAGAGCGTTGAAGAAAACGACGTTCGCTTTTTGAGATTATCATTTACTGATATTAACGGAACTTCAAAGGCTGTTGAAGTACCTAAGAGTCAATTAGATAAAGTATTGACCAATGATATCAGATTTGATGGCTCCTCAATCGATGGCTTTGTTCGCTTGGAAGAAAGCGACATGGTATTGTATCCAGACTTTTCAACTTGGGCAGTTTTGCCTTGGTCTG
Source organism: Lactobacillus gigeriorum DSM 23908 = CRBIP 24.85 (assembly GCF_000296855.1). GTDB lineage: Bacteria > Bacillota > Bacilli > Lactobacillales > Lactobacillaceae > Lactobacillus > Lactobacillus gigeriorum. The sequence continues at coordinate 30,264 of NZ_CAKC01000001.1, forward strand.
ATGAACGTGGTGGAAAAATTGGACGGTTAGTTTGCTCAGTTCATAATACTGATGGCACACCATTTGAGGGCGATCCTCGTAACAATTTAAAGCGCGTTTTACGTGAAATGAAAGAAATGGGATATTCAGACTTTGAAATCGGCTTTGAAGCAGAATTCCATTTATTTAAGTTGAGTAGTGAAGGTAACTGGACTACTAATGTTCCAGATCATGCATCATACTTTGATATGACGTCAGATGATGAAGGTGCAAGATGCCGTCGTGATATTGTTGAAACCTTGGAAAGCATTGGTTTTGAAGTCGAAGCTGCTCACCATGAAGTAGGTGATGGTCAACAAGAAATCGACTTCCGTTTTGATGATGCTTTGACTACTGCCGATCGTGTTCAAACTTTCAAGATGGTTGTTCGTGAAATCGCTAGAAAGCATGGCTTATTTGCTACTTTTATGGCAAAACCAGTTGAAGGACAAGCCGGTAATGGGATGCATACTAATATGTCATTATTTAAAGATGGCAAGAATGCTTTCTATGATGCTAACAACGAATATCACTTATCAGATACTGCATTGTTCTTCTTAAATGGTATTTTGGAACATGCACGTGCTATTACTGCAATTGGTAATCCAACTGTTAACTCATATAAGAGATTAATCCCAGGTTTTGAAGCTCCGGTTTATATTTCATGGGCTTCGAAGAACCGTTCACCAATGGTAAGAATTCCATCTGCTGAAGAAATTAATACTCGTTTGGAAATGCGTTCAGCAGATCCAACTGCTAACCCATACTTGTTATTGGCTGCATGTTTGACTGCTGGTCTTCAAGGTATTAAGGAAGGCAAGAAGCCAATGGCTCCAATCACTTCTAACGTATTTGAAATGACTGAAGAAGAAAGAGCTGAACGTGGCATCAAGCCTTTACCATCAACTTTGCACAATGCTATTAAGGCCTTTAAGCAAGATGAATTATTGCAACACGCATTAGGTGAACACTTGACCCAAAGCTTTATTGATTCAAAGAACTTAGAATGGTCTCAATATACTCAATCGGTTTCTGACTGGGAAAGAGATCGTTACATGGGTTATTAAGCTATTAAGCTAAACGAAATTAATCAAAGACTGCTAAACGGTGATTGGCTGTTTTAGCAGTCTTTTGTTTTCTTTATAGAATAATCTTGTTAAAATAGAAGAAAAAACGTGAGGACTAAAAATGACAGAAGATGTAAATGTAACTTTTGAAGCTGTTAATCCAAGTGGAATCAAATTGTTAAATCGGTTATATGACCAACACCTAGTTCTTAATGATTTAGGGGTTCGCTTAGATCAACAGTTAAGTGATGACGAAGCTGAGCTGACGATCCCAACTCAAGAAGATTTAGATAATTTAAGGGCTACTTTTATGAGCAGCATTGATGTATTTAGCGATATTGTTAAAGATTATGGCGATACCCAAAAATTTGCTGCTAATTTTGGTGGCTTAACTAGAACCTTTGCTGAAAAGTTGCTCATTGAGCTTAAAACGTATAATGATGGTGTTGCTGATATTGCAAAGGAAGATGATGGTTTGGCTTCTTATGATGAAGATAAGCTGAATGATTGGATCAATACAATGATGGGTTTGATTGTTGAGACTAATGAAGCATTTAATCAATTGATCGAACAAGGTAAATAATGAATTTAAAAGATGCAAAATTCCATGCATCTTTTTATTTTTTGAAAAATATGAGGCTTCTCTAGTTTTCAAAGGTGTAAAATTAATGATGAAAGTAAAGGAAGTAATATTTTGAAGAACAAATCAACCTATAGTAAAGATGTTATCTTGGTAATGGCAGCCTCCTTCTTTTTTATGTTTAGTACCATGTTTATCAATCCGTTGATCAATGGCTATGCGAAAAATCTGGGTGCCAACAGCAGTTTTGCCGGTTTAATTGTAGGAATCATGAGTGTGGCTTCTATGATATTAAGACCAGTCGCAGGAAATTTAACAGATCGATTTTCCAAATATCAGCTATCGTTTATTGGGGGAATATTAATTTTTGTTGGTGTAGTTGGTTATGTATTAGCTCCATCAAGTGGGTGGCTGTTACTGTTTCGTTTAATTAATGGGATTGGTTATGTTTTATGTACGGTATGCATGACTACGTGGTTAGCTTTGCTTGTGCCTAGGGCTCACGTAGGAAAGGCAATGGGTTTTTATGGATTGATGAATGCCTTAGCTATGGCGCTTGCTCCTGCCATCTCGATTAATTTATATCAAAAAATTGGTTACCGACCAGCCTTAATATTTTCGGCTGTAGCTGCTTTATTAATGATTTCGGTTATTCAATTTGTTGGTAATCGTGGAAAGGTTATCCAGAAGAGCAAAGCAAAAACATCTGAACATTTTCAAATTATTCAAGTTAAAGTACTGCCAGTGGCTCTTCTTACTACGCTTTTTGCTTTACCATATTTCGTTACGCAAGCAGATATTGTCACTTATGTTGAACAAAAACATGTTAGTGTCGCTACAGGAGCATACTTTTTAATCTATGCAGTTGTTTTATTAGTAATTCGAATCTTGCTTAAGAATCTCTTTGACACAGTGGCATTTGGACGTTGGTTCTGGATTAGTTGGATGGCAACTGGTATTTATATCATTTTATTAGCTGTGATGGATAATAACCTAGAAATGGGTTTAGCGGCAGCAGGTATGGCTATCGGTTATGGTGTAATATATTCGGTTTTACAATCAACTGCACTGTTATTAGCTCCTGCTGATCAACAAGGACTTGCCAGTGCAACTTTTTACTTAGGACTTGATATCGCCATGTCTTTTGGCCCAATTATTAGTGGGTTTATTGACAGCTTATTACCAATAAAATACTTCTATCCCGTAGAATTACTTTTGTTACCGCTTGCTTTTCTAGTCTATTCGCTTTATTGCAAGCGCTTAAATCATGCAATTGATCATCACTGATAGCTATTCATTAAACTTTTTTTGTACTAAGTTCACACTTTATTCAAATTATCATGGCATAGTTTTTAAGTAGATATGGGAGTGATTTTTTGAGTATATATGGAAAATATGAACCGACATTAGAACGAATTTTAAATGAATTATTGACAAGATTGGAAAATTTAAATTCTGATTATCAAGCTAGAAATGGACAAAATCTGTTTGAACATTTGAATGGTAGAATAAAGACCAATGCTAGTATGGTTGAAAAATGTCAAAGAAAAAATCTACCAGTCAACGTTAATTCGGCTTTGAGAATTAATCGTGATAGTATTGGTATTCGGATTGTATGTAATTTCATTGATGATATTTATACTTGCATTGATTTGCTGGAAACAATGCCAGATATTACTGTAGTGACCAAGAAAGACTACATAACTAATGCCAAGAAAAATGGCTATCGATCTTATCACATGATCTTAGATATGACAGTTCCAGAAGTTGATGTAGACGGTAATCAACCAGGACACTATTTTGTAGAAATCCAATTGCGAACGATTGCAATGGATACTTGGGCAAGTCTGGAACACGAAATGAAATATAAACATGATATCAAAAATCCAGAATTAATTAGCCAAGAATTGAAGCGAGTAGCAGATGAGTTAGCTTCTTGTGATATAAGCTTACAGACTATTCGACAATTAATTAGAGAGGAAAATTAAAATGAGGATCTTACTTGCTGAGGATGAGCCTCAACTTAATCGGGTGGTCAAGGTTGCCCTTGAAAGTGTTGGATATCAGGTAGATACAGTTTTTGACGGCGAACAAGCAATTTCCGCTGCTAAAAGTAATCCTTATGATGTTATTATTTTAGATATCATGATGCCGGTATTAGACGGTATTGAGGTTTTAAAACAAATTAGAGCCAATGGCGATAAGACCTACGTAATGATGTTAACGGCAAAAGCAGAAATCGATGATCGAGTTATAGGTTTGGAATCTGGTGCGGATGACTATTTGACTAAGCCGTTTTCTTTAAAGGAATTAATTGCCCGTTTACGCTCACGAGAACGCCGCGATGCTGAATACCAAGTCACAGAGATGGATTATAGTGATCTACACCTTAATACAGACCAACAAGAATTAGTTGCACATAATTCGATTCGATTGGCTAGCAAAGAAGTCGATCTATTATCTTATTTGATTTTGAATAGTGAAAAAGCCATTTCTAATCAAGAAATTCTTGATCATGTATGGAAAGATGATCCATTAGCAGATAGTGAATTAGTATGGATCTACATTTCTTATTTGCGTCAAAAAATGACATCAATTGGTAGCAAGGTAAAAATAATAGGTGAAAAAAACGGAGAGTTTGTTTTGACTAAGTAAAGCGAGGCGACATAATGATTCAAAAATTTCGCTGGCGATTTATTGCAATTTCAATCTTTTCACTTTTTTTAGTACTAACTATTTCGATCGGTAGCCTGATTGCTGTAAATTTTAAAAGAGCTGGTGATGAAGCTAATCGAGTATTAACAGTATTAATTACCAACAACGGTGTGATGACTCCTAATAATGCAAGAGGCGAATTCAAGCAACAGAATTTTTTGGATCAAAGTATCGGTGCCCATCATTTTAATCCGGAACAGATTTATCAGTATCGCTATTTTTCAGTTGTAAGCGATCAAAGTCGGCTCACGTTAGTCAATAACCAGAAACCATATAAAGTTAGTTCTAAAGAAATAAATCAGGTTGCAAAAAAAGTATTGGCTCAAAAAGAAAATGATGGTGAAGTGGTAATTTCTAATAATGATTATCTTTTTAGAAAAGGCATTAATGATCAAGGCCAGGAAATTGTAGCATTTTTGAATGTCACTCTGATATTTCAACAAGCGCGTTCTTTATTAAAATTAGCCATGATACTTGGCTTGATGGCTTTGATATTTTTTGCCATCATTTTGATAATTGTATCTAAGCATGCAATACGGCCAATTGTCAAAGTATATAATAAACAAAAACAGTTCATAACGAATGCTGGTCATGAATTGAAGACCCCATTAGCGATTATTTCTGCAAATACTGAAATGCAAGAGATGATGGGCAATGAGTCTGAATGGACTGAAAGTACTAAAGAACAAGTTGCTCGTCTAACTGAGCTAGTTAATCGACTCATCTCTTTAGCTAGAATGGAAGAAACTGGTGATTTAGCTTTAAGCAAGGTTGATTTTTCAAAAATTGTTCAAGATAGTAGTAAAAGCTTCGCACCAGTAATAAAAAGTAAAGGCTTTAATTATCAAATTAATATTCAGGAAGGATTATTTATTAAAGCTGAAGCCAAGAGCTTAGCGGAAATTGTCAATATCTTGTTGGATAATGCCCAAAAATATTGTGATCCTGAGGGGTTAATTGCCGTTAAACTTAGTGCAGGTAAATTGAATCGAACAGCTGTTTTAAGAGTAAGCAATACTTATCGTGAAGGTAAAAATCAAGATTATCGTAACTTCTTTGAGCGATTTTATCGTGAGGATGAGTCTCACAATAATGCTACCGAAGGATTTGGCATTGGTTTATCGATGGCCAAGCAAGTGGTTAATGCGTTTAAAGGGAAAATCAATGTGACGTATAATCAAGATCGAATTAGTTTTAATGTAGTTTTTCAATTAAGTAAATAGGGGCAAAAGATGGCGACTTATCAGATAAAAACACTAATTGGCAAAGAAGAATGGCAACAAATCACGCAAGTTAGAGCGCACGAATTTATAAGTGATAACGCAACACAAGATGCTGGTCCTAGTCCGGTAGAATATTTATGTGGATCAGTAAATTCATGTATTGGTATATCTGCAGCGATGATTATTAAGGGACATCGTTTAAATGTAACTAATTTTAAGATTGAAACGGCTGCTGAAACGGAAAAATTACCACATAGTCAGTCTAAGATCAAAGAAATGACCCTAAAAATAAGTTTTGACTCTGATCTTGATCAAATGCGCAAGAAAAAGTTCATTGAACATGTATTATGGGTCTCAACCGTTTACCAAAGCTTAAAAGAAGCTTTCCCAATTAAAATTGAATATTAAAAAAGCCATGACTTTTCTTTTATGGAGGCCATGGCTTTTTTATGCTTATTTTTGATAAAAATGTAATTCTGTGTTAGCTAAATCAATAGTATAAGTTTCGTCTTCCAAAGGACGTTTAGTCATACCTTGATCAGTTGAGTAGACGATTAACGCTAACTTGCTACCAACAGGCATTTGATAATATGTTGGTTGGAGCTTGAAATCAAGATCAACGAATTGATCAGCCTTGATCTTACTTGGCTTTTTCATATCTTGATAGTTTTGTAAATTCATATGCCCTTTAGTAATCAATTTAGCATGGGTTAGCTTGTCTGGGACAAACTCTTGTAAAGTATCAGTTCCAAAGCGATATCCGAGTTCTTGACCACCGCGCATTAAGAATTTTGGAGTGGCAGTAAGTCGTTTTCGATCGGCAATTTCTACCAATGCAACGGATATTTGACCCTTCGGTAATGAACCAGCAACGCGAAGCTTGATTTCTGGTCGACCGACAATGGTTACAGGATGAATATATTCTTCCGTTGTAAATCGAAGACTAGGCTTAGCCCATTTTTCATCGCCACAGATAAACTTATATTGCCAATCGCTTTCAGAAATCTTGGCAGCTTTGAAATCTTGTCCACCATGATCAACGAAGGAAAGTTTAGCTTTTCCGTTACCATCTTTTTGGAGATCAAGTTCATCAGTTGGATAGTAGGTCACTTTTTGCCCGATTTCATCAGCCCAATCGTTTTCCTCATGCCATTTATCTGCCTGAAGATTGTCTTGAATCATTACTGTTGGCCACTGCTTTTCAGCATGGTTATCAACTTCAAGCAGTTCATGTACAAACCACAAATTCATTAAATCAGTGAAGTCGATTGAAACTAGGTTGTTCATGTTATAATGTGGACCTTGATGTAGGAATAAATGATGTTTGATTGGTAATTGCTTTACTTTTTGCCATACCTTATAAACGTTTTTTGGTTTAACGTTCCAATCGTTTAGTCCATGAACGCTGATCCAAGAGCATTTAATTCCATCTGTATGATGACGATAGTTTCTTGCTTCCCAAAAGTCTGAATATTGTCCGGTTATACGATCCGATTTTTCAAGCAAGCGTTTTTGCATTGCTTCATATTTTGGCTTGACTTTGATAGCAGAGCCTGCATCCCAGAGATTTGATTGACAGGTTTCAGCTAGTAGATCAAGGTCTTCACCTTGACAGGCTTCAGGTGCAATAACTAGACCATGTTCACGATAATAGTCGTACCATGAAGAGATTGCTGCTTCGGAAACTACAGTCTTAAGACCAGCAACTCCAGTAGTTGCAACGGCAATTTGAAGCGTCCCTAAGTATGAACGTCCGGTCATCCCAATGTTACCGTTGCACCAAGAAGCTTTAGTTTCTTGGGTGCGAGAACGATCAGTATAGGCGATCCGATCACCATGTAGCCATTCGATAACTTCCTTTGCAGATTCAGTTTCTTCAGGAGCACCAGTGATTCTTAAGCCATCACTACCGCGAGTACCAATGCCTCCAGCAAAGACACTAGCAAATCCACGAGCTAAAAGATATTCGTTTAATGGATATGATCCTTTATGAACGGCCTCTTCACTGGCAGGAGCATCTGAATCTCTAGGCTGGTTAGCGGAAACGATAGGTGCTGCTTGATATTGAGGATTTGACCAAAGAGTAGCATCAGATAAGTTCTCGTCAACGCTGTGATTGCGTTTAACATTATCAATAATTCCGCCAAAGTATGGGCTTGCTGTATATAGTGCAGGTACTGGTAATTCTTTAGACGATCCTGCTGGTCGAAAAATAGTTACTTGAATCAGATCGCTTTTTCCATCTTCATCGGTGTCAAGATCACTTTCAACGTAGACAACTTCTCTGATGACTTTGCTGGTATCGAAAACAGGAAGAGCCTTTCCGTTGAAAAATAGGAATTGCTTTTTACCCCAGAAGGGCACGAAATAGCCCTTTCCAGCCATAACGTCAATCAATAATTGCCCATTTTTGCTACGGGTATTCAAAAGTCGATAAAAAGCATCAATTAGTTCATTAATAGAGCCAATTTCTTCTTTATAAGGAAGCGCCTGCTTTTTCATAAAAGCAAGGGGATCACTAAGTTGATAATCATATTCAACATGGTATCCGAGCAACTGAAGGGCTACATTATAGAAAGCTTTAGGATTAATACTGTCGTGACTTTCTTTTAGATAATCAGCCAAAACAGTAGTTTCAGAAACTGCAAATTCTATCATCTTGGCAGTTTTGCTTTCAGCAGTTTTTGCTTCGGCGATAGTTTGCTTAACTAATAAACCAAATAATTCAGTTAATGAGTAGTTGGAATAATTGCTTGGCAAAAAGTCAATTGCTTGCAATTCATTAATTTCTTTTTCGAGCGGGGTAGTTACGTATGCATATTGATTATATTTCATACAAAATCTCCATTATAACCAGTTTTCTTGATAAACGTCTTCTTTAAAACCACATGTAAGCTTGTCGCCATCAACTATCAAAGGTCGCTTAATTAGCTTACCATCATGTGACATTAATTCTGCAGCCTCATCAATTGTCATATCAGCTACCTTGTCTTTTAGATGGGCTTTACGATAGTTTTGACCACTAGTATTAAAGAAATAACGCAGACCTCGATCTTGGTGTGCAGTCATCCAATCAACTAGATCTTCTTTTTTTGGAGGTTGTTCAACTAAATCTTGAAAATCATACTTTACGTTATGATCTTGAAGCCATTTCTCAGCTTTACGAGAAGTTGAACAGCGCTTATATCCGTAAAATTTAATCATAATAAATAGCTCCTTTCGCAAAGTTATTAATCTAAGTATATCGCAAAGTGATATTTTTTATATAAAATATACTAATAATATAAGGAAAAACCAAAACTTGAGTTAATTATCTAGAAAGCAAAAAATTATAAAATTTACCCTTGAATTTTGAAATTTAATTCCGTATAATAGTCTATGTTCTGTTAAGGACAAACAGGTTGGTCTGGTAGCTCAGCTGGATAGAGCAACAGTCTTCTAAACTGTGGGTCGTGAGTTCGAATCTCACCCGGATCATAATAGACGAAAGGTTTTACGTTTTATGGAGCGTAAAACCTTTTTGTTTTACAGTGATGCACAATTATTGAAGCTTAGTGCAATATTTGCTAGTATTTACTGGTATTTTAGAAAAAAGGTTGAATTTATGCGAAAAGAAGAAACCCAAGAGTTGGCAGTGACAGCTATTTTTACAGCGATCTTACTTCTTCAAACATTTGTCCCTTTGATTGGCTACATTCATATTTTGCCTGGGTTACCGGCAATCACTACGGTTCCATTGACCATAGCTGTTTACGCGTCGTTAATGGGTCCAAAAGCAGGGGCTTTTTTTGGACTATTTTGGGGAATAACTAGATTGATTATGGCTTATGCGGCTCCAAGCGACTTAATCACAATCATGTTGTTTCAAAATCCTTTTATTGCACTGATCCCAAGGATGGCAGCAGGTTTTTTGCCAGGAATTATTAGTAAGAAAAAGTCAGGGATGATATCTTTTTTTATTGCTGGACTTAGTGCATCTCTAGCTAACACGCTGTTAGTGATTTTGTTAACAGATCTGTTTTATTTACAGAATTCAACAAAATTGATTAGTACTCTTGGAATGACCAACAACCAGCCATTGATTATAATGTTGTTAATTGCTTTAGGAACCAATGGCATTATTGAAATGATTTTTACAGGGGTCTTAACTCCAATAGTTTTAAAACCGCTAACTAAATTAATGCAAAAAATGTGATCTTATAAAAAAAGGGGGGTGTAAAGAGTGTTCGATTATCGTAATAACTTAAAACGAATTTTACAGAACACAGCTGGCGATGAGAAAAGCTTAAAAAACGGCTTAGCAGCTATCAAAACAGTGTTACAAATGAAGGGCAATGAAGACGGTCAAACGCCAGTTTCAACTGATGATGAAGAAGTGGAGTTGGTTAGAAATCTTTTAGACGAGTTAACTCGATTATTGCAAGTACCTGGAGATGAGGTAGCAAAAGACAAAGCAATTAGTAATATTCACAAATTGACTTTTGTTAAGGGTGTTGCTAAAAATTATGGGAAACAGCTCAGCAAGCTAGAACTTGCTATTAATAAGTCGATTACGACAAAAGAAGCTATTAATTCTAAAATTTTTAGGGATGCAGTTACGCCAAAGAAGCAAGCGATCAAGGACTATCGCAAAGGGAGAAGATATACTGTCATCCGGTTAGTCTCAGGTGCAGAATTAATCAATGATAATGGCGAAGTTGTCTATACAGTAAAAGAATCACAAGTGCATCCATTAAATTTAAAGAGTGGGGACATTGTTGAAGCACTTGAGGATAAGCAAAATCCAAATTATGAAGCGGAGATTCTTCGTGTTGTAGGTTATCGTAAACTGCGTACGCGAGACTATGATCAAATCGAAGATTTTAAATATGCTGTTGTGCAGGGAAAAGCAGGTCAATTAGCAATCACGCGTAATATTAATGGCCAGAAACTTAAGATCAGAGGTAAGAATGTAGTCATTCCAGTTGATAGCAGCTATTATCAAGGCGAAAATATTCATCTAGAAGATGGTTCAATAGTCGATCTCGCTTGGTATACAGGTGACGTTAGGCTCAAGAAAAATCCAGCTGATGCTGTGCAAATTCGGTGGATATATCAAACTGAAGCCGAAAAGAGAGCTGGTGTTAAGAAAAAGACTAAAGAAAAAACTGAAAGTGAACAAAACCTCACAAAGCTTGATTTAGATTTACACTATCAACGTGTAGGAATAGCGGTTGGAGATAATCAGAATGAACAGATGCTCGAAGGCATTGTTCAACGCTATAATGGTATTCCCATTCCAATTAATGCTTTTGATGGCAAGAAAAAGGCTATGGAACGGCAAATAAAAGAACTGGATCTAGTAATTCTTGTAACTGCCTTTGCAGCTCATGACGCCACTTGGAATATTCGCGAATTTGCTAGCAAATATGGTGTAAAGTTTGCTGTCAGTTCAAGCAAGGGTTATCAATCATTTGAACGTGCGCTATATCGAGCAGCTAATGGCTTGCCGGCATATGAAGGAACTCAAACCATCAAGTATGAAGTTCAAGATCAGTCATAAAAAAACTTTAGGTTTTTTCATTGCGAAAAATTGTTCAAGGTTGTAGAATATAGTAGTTGTATTTGTGGAGACCTCCACATCTGCAACCGCACAGTACGAGGTAACAAGTTCTTTGAGGTAGAAGACACCTCGTTTGGCGAGTCTAAGTATTTTTTTCGGAGGTGTACAAATGTACGCAATTATTAAGACCGGTGGTAAGCAATACAAGGTTGCTGAAGGCGATGCTATTTTCGTTGAAAAGCTTGATGTTGAAGCAGGTAACGAAGTAACTTTTGATGAAGTTGTTCTTGTTGCAGATGGCAAGGATGTTAAGGTTGGTACCCCATTAGTTGAAGGTGCTAAGGTAACTGCTAAGGTTGAAAAGCAAGGTAAGGAAAAGAAAGTTGTAACTTTCAAGTACAAGCCTAAGAAGCACTCACATTCAAAATATGGTCACCGTCAACCTTACACTAAGGTTACTGTTGAAAAGATTGAAGCTTAATTTTAGAGGTGAAATAGTATGAATATTTTTGGTTTGAAATTATTTGCCCACCACAAGGGTGGTGGTTCTACTGCCAACGGTCGTAACTCAGCTGGTCGTCGTTTAGGCTCAAAGGCTGCTGATGGTCAAACTATCCATGCAGGTTCAATCATCTACCGTCAACGTGGAACTAAGATCCACCCAGGTAAGAATGTTGGTAGAGGTGGAGACGATACTTTATTTGCATTAGTAAATGGTGTTGTTAAGTTTGAACGTCTTGGTAAATTCAAGAAGCAAGTTTCAGTTATTCCAGCTGACGAAGCTAAATAATCGAAAGATAATTTGCGAGGCAGAATTGCCTCGCTTTTTTAATGGTTGAATATTTTTTACCTAATACAGATTGTTCTGTATAATAGATTAAAAAGTTGATTTTGAGGAATATTAATATGGAACAACAGCAAGAACTTTTGACGCTTTTAAATCGAAGAATTAATGCAGTGACAGCGCTTATCAAACAACAAGATGCTGATGCAATGATTATCTATAATCAAGCTAATTATCGATATTTAACAAATTTTACAGGTGAAGAAGCAGAATTGATTTTGACCAAAGATGGGGATCGCTATTTGTTGTCGGATTCCCGTTTTGCTGATCAGATCAAAGCTCAAGCACCTGGTGAAATGACGGTCATAATGAAACATGATCATAATTATCGGGAAATTAGCAAGGTATTGCAGCAAATACCGGCCAAGCGTGTTTTGGTAGAAGGTGAATTTGTCTCTGCGATTGATTTTCAACATTTGCAAGAATTAAATCCAAATTCAGATTTAATAATGTGTGAAGAGTTAGTCGAACGAGTAAGAAATATTAAAGATGATCTTGAGATTGCCGCCTTAAGAAAAGCTATCGCAATTTCGATGGAAAGCTTTAATGGAATTTTACCAATGATAAAGCCTGGTGAAAGCGAACGAGCAATTGGAGCTAAGCTAGATTATCTGTTTAAGGTAAACGGAGGTGACGGCCCATCTTTTGAAACGATCATTGCCTCTGGTGAAAGATCGGCATGGGCTCACGGTGTTGCTAGCGATAAAAAACTTCGCTTAGGCGAATTAATTGTAATCGATTTTGGTAGTTTCTATAACGGTTATGCCGCTGATATTACTAGAACGGTCGCACTTGGTGAAGTTGATCAAGAATTAAAGAAAATCTATGACATTGTTCATGAGGCTCAGAGACGAGGAATTGCAGCAGCCAAAGTTGGAAATACTGGAGCTGATGTCGATCGAGCTGCTAGAGATTACATTAATGAACAGGGATATGGACAATATTTTGGTCATGGAATTGGTCATGGTATAGGTTTAGAAATACATGAATTATGTCAACCGGCATTGCCTTTTAGAAAACAAGCCTTAGTAAATAAGATGGTGCATACAGTTGAACCAGGAATATATTTACCAGGAAAGGGCGGAGTTAGAATAGAAGATGATGTTTTGATAAATAACGATCAGCCAGAAGTTTTATCAACTTTGCCAAAAGATGAACTGCTTTCACTATAGCCAAAATTGCTCCAAATTGGTAACATATGTAATGTAGAAATGAGGGAACAACTATGACAATGATTTCAGTTAACGAATTCAAGAATGGATTAACCATTGAATACAATAATGATTTATGGCGAATTGTTGAATTCCAACACGTAAAGCCAGGTAAAGGAAGTGCCTTCGTACGTTCTAAGCTTAAGAGTTTAAGAACAGGTGCAGTTCAAGAATATACTTTCCGTTCAACTGCTAAAGTTGAAACTGCAGATATCCAAACTAAGTCAATGCAATACCTTTACAATGATGGTTCAAGCTATGTCTTCATGGATACTAATACTTACGATCAATTAGCAATTCCAACTGAACAAGTTGAAGAAGAAAGTAAGTATTTGAAGGAAAACATGAATGTTTCTGTAATTACCCATGAAGGTGAAACACTTGGTATTCAATTACCAAATACTGTTGATTTAGCAGTTGCTAAGACTGAACCAAATATTAAGGGTGATACTTCTTCTGGTGGTGGTAAGCCAGCAACTATGGAAACTGGTTTGGTTGTAACAGTACCATTCTTTATCAATGAAGGCGACGTATTGACTATTAATACGAGCGATGGTACTTACGTATCACGTGCTAACAAGTAATCTAGAGTTGAGGTAACAAAATGGCAGATAGTTCAAAAATTCTCTTAATTGGCGAGGAAAATGGCGAACAAATAAAAATCGATCCCAGTGTCCTTGAAGTTATTTTGGGCATTGCCGCTGAAAAAGTAGATGGCGTTGTTGGTATGAGAGGCAATCTTACCTCTGGTATTAAACAAATTTTAGGCTTAAGCGATCGTGGCAAAGGTGTCAACATTAGCATCGATCAAGAGCAAAAATTGATTGCAGATGTATATGTTTATGTTCAAGCTGGTTTAAACGTACCATCCGTTGCTTTGAAATTACAAAAAGTTCTTAAGACTCAACTTGTACAAATGACGGATTTAGAGTTAAAAGCAATTAATATTCATGTTGTCGGCTTGATTTTTAAAGATGAACAAGAACAAGCTGAGAAAGTGACAACTGAGTTATTTCCGGAGGATGGGCAAGAGTGAGAATGAATCAACACGATAGTCGTAGAATAGCCATGCAAGCAATTTTTTCAGCTAATCAAGCCAAAGAATTGTCAGCGAGTGAAGTAGAGGCTAAGACAATGTCCGTACTCAATTTGAAAGAACTTTCTGCTTACTCTCAAGCTTTAATTGCAGGAATTATTGAACATCGGGATGAGTTAGAAGCTGATATTACTGATCACTTAAAGGCTGGATGGCGTTTATCAAGAATCAATGCAATCGTTGTTGCAATTCTTGAAGTTGCTTTATATGAAATTAAATATAGAGAAGAGATTCAGCCGAAAGCAGCTGTAAATGAAGCTTTAAATTTATGTGATGAGTTTGCTGATCCTAAGGCAAAACCATTTGTGAATGGAATTTTGGCGAACTTTGTTAATGAATAATTGAAAGTCGGCAGGTAAACTGCCGACTTTTTTACTACAGCGAGGATTGAGATTGATGGGAAAAATACTTGATGGCAAAAAAGTAGCACAAATTAAAAGTGAAGAATTAAAACATACAGTTGAAAAGTTGGTTAGTGAAGGTAAAACGCCACATTTTTGTGTAATTAATATTGGTGCTGATCCTGCTAGTAAGGTCTATGTTGCTACGAAAGCACGTCGAGCTAAGAAATTAGGGATTATAGAAGAAACATATCAACTTCCAGCTGAAACTACCGAAGCGGAAGTAATTGCTTTAATTGAAAAATTAAATGCTGATCCAGAAATAACTGGAGTTATGGTGCAACTACCAGCTCCAGATCACATTGATGTTGACCATTTAATGGCAACGATTGATCCTGAAAAAGATGTTGATTGCTTGACTCCTGCCAATACAGGTAGATTATGGATTGGTAATCATTTTGTTGAACCGGCAACAGCGTCAGGAATTATCACTTTGCTAGATTATTATGACATCGACCTAACAGGCTTGAATGCTGTAATCGTAGGTCGTAGCAATATCGTAGGAAAGCCTTTAGCTGCTCTATTGTTAGAAAGAAATGCCAGTGTTTCAATTTTACATTCAAGAACTAAAAATTTAGCTGAACACACTAAAAATGCAGATATAGTGGTAGCAGCAGTGGGACACCCTAAATTGATTACTGCAGATATGGTTAAGGAGGGTGCAATCGTAATTGATGTAGGAATTAATCGAGTTGATAAACATTTGATCGGCGATGTAGATTTTGATGAAGTAAGTAAAAAGGCAGCTTGGATTACGCCAGTTCCAGGTGGTGTTGGTCCATTAACTGTTGAGTCACTAATGGAACAAGTGGTTAAATTAGCGATGAGGCATAAAAATGACAGAGGATAAATACTTATCTGTAACGGACTTAAATTTTTATATCACGCAAAAGTTTAAAAATGATCCATATCTGCACAAAGTCTTTTTACAAGGTGAATTATCTAACTTTAGGTTTCGACGTAATTCGCATCAATATTTTTCACTCAAAGATGAAAAATCAAAAATTAATGTTGTAATGTTCCGTACTTACTTTGACAAAGTTAAGTTTAAGCCAGAAGAAGGAATGAAGGTTTATCTGACGGGATACGTCAGTGTTTATGGTCCGCAGGGGAGTTATCAATTTTATGCAGAGTCAATGGAGCCAGCTGGGCTGGGAGCTTTGTATGAACAACTAAGACAATTACAAGAAAAGTTAAGTAAAGAAGGACTCTTTGCACCAGAGCATAAGAAGCCATTACCTCATTTTCCAGATCGGATTGCAGTTGTAACCAGTGCCTCTGGAGCTGTGATTCATGATATTATGGTAACAGCCAATCGACGATTCCCTCATGCCGAAATAGATCTGTTTCCAGCACAAGTTCAGGGTGAAAATGCTGCTGATAGTTTGGTCAAAGCAATGCAACAAATTGCCAGCCATGAAGACGACTATGATGTGATGATTATCGGACGTGGTGGTGGATCGTTGGAAGACCTGTGGCCATTTAACGAAGAAAAAGTTGTACGTCAGGTTTATGATATGAAGATACCAGTTATTTCATCCGTAGGTCATGAAACTGATACTACCTTGTGTGATTTAGTTGCAGATGCAAGAGCGGCGACTCCGACGGCTGCGGCGGAGTATGCCACACCAAATTTGGCAGATGAATTAAGTAATATTCATCAATTACAAAGTCGTTTATTGGCAAGCATGCAGGGAATTATTAGGACAAGACGAGAAGCGTTGACGAGAATAAATAATTCGATTGTTTTGCGTGAACCTACCAGACTTTATGATCAACATATTCAAACTGTAGATTTGCTGAAACAACGGTTATATACTGCAACTAAAGGACGGTTGTTTGCAGCTAGACAAGAGTACAGACTGTTAGCTCAAAAACTGAATTCTAATACACCAGCTAAAAAAATAGCTGATTTACAAAAAGAACGGACTTTTTATGATGCGCAATTAAAAGCTAACATTAGAAATGTAGTCAAAAATAAGCGTGCTGATTTTGGAAAATTAGTTCAGCAGTTAGATGATTATAGTCCATTAAAAACCTTAGACCGTGGATATAGTTTTGTTACCGATCAAGCGGGTAGTACGATTAGTTCAGTTGAAAAAATTTATCCTCGAGATAAATTAACTGTCCACCTAAGTGATGGCCAAGTTCAAGTTGAAGTTAAAGAAGTAAGGAAGAAGTAACATGTCAGCAAAAAAGAATAATTTTGAAGAACAATTAGTTGAATTACAAAAAATTGTTACTAATCTTGAAAACGGAAATGTCCCATTAGATGATGCTTTAAAACAATTTCAAGATGGCGTTAAGTTAAGTCGACAATTGGATCAAAAGCTTACTCAAGCTGAGGAAACAGTTGCTAAGTTAATTGACAGTGATGGAACTGAACATCCATTAGATCCAAATGATGCTTCAGCACCGGAGGAATAAAATGTTAGATTTTACTAGTTTTCAGAAAAAATGGACACCAATAATTAATGATTACTTGACTCAACATCTAACTGATGAAGTTGAAAATCCAAAATTTAGAGAAATTATGTTGTACTCTGTGGTGGCAGGGGGAAAAAGATTGCGTCCATTACTGTTTTTGGCTACCTTAGCCACACTTGATCGGCCTATCGACTCACGAGAATTAAGAATTGCTTGTGGAATAGAATTGATTCACACTTATTCATTGATTCACGATGATCTTCCAGCAATGGATAATGATGATTATCGTCGAGGACGTCTTACTAGCCACAAAAAATGGGGTGAGGCTGAAGCTATTTTAGCAGGAGATGCACTTTTACCATTAGGGGTACAATGGATTGCAGAAGGAAGTCAAGATTACCGCTTAGCTACAATAATTACCGCTGCTGTAGGAGCTAATGGTATGGTTGGTGGGCAATATCTCGATATTGATTCTACAAACAATGATCAAGTTGCAGATGATGTTAAATTGATCGACCAGATGGAATGGTTGAAAACTGGATGTCTGATTGAAGCTTGTGTTAAATTAGCTACGACATATGCCGATGCCAGTGATACTATTCAAACTGACTTGATTGACTTTGCAAGAGCATTTGGCCGGGCATATCAAATTTATGATGACTTAGTAGATGTAGTTCAGACAAGTGAAGAAGCCGGAAAAGCAACTCATAAAGATGAAGCTGTTGGCAAGAATAATACACTTACCCAACTTGGAATTGATAAGAGTAGAGCTGAATTGCAAGCTTTAATCGATCGTGCACAAAGAGATCTAACTAATGTCAATGGTGATCTTCTAAATGGATTTTTAGCTTTATATCAAAAGGTAATGTAATGGCAAAAGAAAGAGCAGATGTTTTATTAGCTCAGCAAGGGCTATTCAATTCAAGAACGCAAGCTCAAAGAGCAATTATGGCAGGATTGGTTTCTGACCATAATCATCAGCGTATCGATAAGAGTGGAACAAAATTCCCAGTAGATGAGAAATTTTATGTTAAAGATGATGGAAAAAAATATGTCTCTCGCGGAGGATTTAAGTTAGAAAAAGCACTTAAAGTTTTTGACATTGATTTAACAGATAAAATCTGTTTAGACATTGGGGCATCTACAGGTGGATTTACTGATGTAGCTCTACAAAATGGTGCAAAGATGGTTTATGCCTTAGATGTAGGGTATAACCAACTAGCTTGGCAGCTTCGAGATGATCCAAGAGTTGTAGTAATGGAAAAGCAGAATTTTCGTTATAGCAAACCTGAGGACTTTGATCAGGGGATGCCAGATTTTGCGATGACTGATGTTTCTTTTATTTCTTTAGATTTGATTATGCCACCAATGCTCCAAATTCTGAAAAATGGTTGTGATGCTGTTTGTTTAATCAAGCCACAATTTGAAGCAGGACCAGAAAACTTAGGAAAAAATGGAATCGTTCATGATCATCAAGTTCATGTTGCGGTGATTGAGCATACAATTGCAGAAGCTAGAAAGATCGGCTTCAATGTTATAGGGCTTGATTATTCACCAATAAAAGGTGGTAAGGGGAATATTGAATTTTTGGTTCATTTACAAAAAGACGAAACTAACGGAGGACAGTTATTGCTAAGTGAATCAGCATCAGAGGTAGTAGCTAGAGCAGTTGCTGGATTATAGGTGATAAGATGCTAGTTGAACTAGATATAAAAAATTTCGCAATCATAAAGACCCTAAAAGTGCGATTTCAAGAACATATGACTGTTTTGATCGGAGAAACCGGTGCTGGTAAGTCGATTTTGATTGATGCCGTCTCACTGTTATTAGGTGGTCGTGGTCAAAAAGAGATGATTAGATCAGGGGAAAGCAAGGCAGTTATTACAGGCTTGTTTGAACCAGAAGACCAAAAAGCTAAAATTGCTGAATTATGTGAAGAATATGGCTTACCTTATGATGATCAATTGGTGATCAGTCGTGAATTAGCGGCTAAAGGTCGAAACGTGGTTCGTATCAATGGTCAATTAACTACAATTAATGTTTTACGCGAGATTGGTAATTACTTAGTTGATATTCATGGGCAAAATGATCAGCAGGTTTTAATGGATCAAGAACGACAAATTGATTTAGTTGATAATTATGCTGATGCTGAATTCAAAAACTTGTTAGCTGATTATCAAACTGATTATGAACAGTGGCGAAAACTAACGGCACAGTTAACGCAATTGCGTAAAAATTCTCAAGAATTAGCACAAAAACAGGATATCTTACAATTCCAACACGATGAATTAGAAGCGGCTAATTTAAAAGATCCTCACGAAGATGAATTGCTAGAAGAAGAATTCAATGAGCTAAATAATTACCAAAAGATTGCTGATACTGCCAATTATTTTATGCAATTGTATGACGATGATGAGCATGGTCTAGATACGCTTCTGAACGATGCCCAAGAAGCAGCAAACAATTTAGGAAATTATGGTAGCAAATTTAAGGATTTTAGCAAAACTGTAGATGAAGCAGTTTACGCTTTGGGAGATGCGCGTAGTGAATTATCTGACTTGATGGATCAGATGGATTTTGATGAAGAACATTTTCAATATGTTACTAATCGGATAGATACTTTGAATTCTTTGAAGAAAAAATATGGTCCGAGTTTAGAAGATGTTTTTGATTTTTATCAAAAAGTGCAAGCTGAATTAAGTCAGTTTGAGACCGGAGGATTAGATGAAGGAAAATTACGGTCTCAAGTTGCTGAAATTGAGAATCGCTTAACCGAAAAAGCTAACAAGTTACATAGTATGAGAGAACTTTTAGCACGATCTTTGGAAAAACAAATCAAGAATGAATTAGCTGATCTTTACATGGAAAAAGCCCGTTTTTCAATCAACTTTGAAGAAACTAAAACTTTTACCCCTAAAGGGACCGATAATATTACTTTCTTGATTGCTCCTAACCCTGGTGAAGAATTGATGTCACTTGTAAAGATTGTATCAGGTGGTGAACAGTCTAGATTGATTCTTGCTTTGAAGTCAATCTTTAGTAAGGTTGAGCCCGTGGGGACAATGATTTTTGATGAAATTGATACTGGGGTTTCCGGTCGAGTATCTGCCGCGATCGGTCGCAAGATGCACTCAATTGGGGAAATAAAGCAGGTTATTGCTATTACCCACTCACCTCAAGTAGCGGCAGCTGGAGATCAGAGATACTTAGTTGCCAAAGAAGTTAAAGATGGTGCAACCTTTACCCAGGTAGGTCCGTTATCAAAAGAAGAAACAATAACTGCAATTGCCCAAATGATGGCCGGAAGTGATGTCACTGATGCTGCTAAGCAAAATGCAGTTGACTTAATGAAGAGCTTTAAAAAATAGTTTAATTTCAGATTATAGCGTTTCAAAACTTGAAAATAGTGTTAGCTTAGTGCAAAATAGACATATTAGCATTTTGTAGGGGAGTTTGGCATGGCAGATAAAGGTTTATTACTAGTCCTATCTGGTCCTTCTGGTGTTGGAAAAGGAACAGTTAAAAGCGCAATCGTTGAAAAGAAAGTTTTTCCATTTGAATATTCTGTCTCAATGACGACAAGAAAGCCTCGTCCAGGTGAAGTAGATGGAAAAGATTATTATTTTGTGACTGAAGAACGATTTAAACAAGCAATTAACGACGGTGAACTTTTAGAATATAATAATTATGTTGGCAATTATTATGGTACGCCATTAGCACCAGTCAAGAAGATGCTGGAAGAAGGCAAGGACGTATTATTGGAAATCGATGTTAATGGTGCTCAAAAAGTAAGAGAAAAAATGCCAGATGGAGTTTTCATTTTTCTTACGCCACCAGATTTGCATACGCTTCATTTACGTTTAGAACATCGAGGTACTGAATCTGAGGAGGTTATCCTTGGTAGAATAGAACAAGCTCGAAAAGAAATTTTGGTAATGCAAGATTATGATTATGCAGTAGTGAATGATACTGTTGCTAATGCAGTTGATCATATTAAAGCAATTGTTGATGCTGAACATGTCAGTGTAAAAAGAGTTATTGACGACTATCGTAAAATGGTAATGGAGGATTAGTTTATGAGAGTTACATATCCATCAATTGATAAATTACTTGCTGAAGTTGATTCACGTTATTCATTATCAGTTTTGGCTGCTAAGCGTGCTCATCAACTTGAAGCCGGAGACCCACCAACTTTAAGTAAATTTGTTTGTGATAAAGCGGTAGGTCGTGCTTTAGAAGAAATTGAAGCTGGCACGGTTACAGTTGAAGGTGAATAATTAGCGTAATTTATATTAGCTATTTATAGTTTAAAACAGGCTGGGTCAGTCCCAGCCTGTTTTTGCTAAGGAAGGAAGATTCAATGATTGCTCAAGTAATAGTCGATATTGCAGCTAAACAGACCGATCGAATATTTGAATATCATATTCCCGATGAATTAGAAGGAGTCGAACTTGGATCACGAGTATTTGTACCCTTTGGTCCTCGAAAATTACAGGGCTTTGTCGTTGGAATCGTAGATCATAGCGAATATCAGGGTAAATTGAAAGATTTGCTATTAGTAGTCGATGAACAGCCACCTTTGACTCAAGAGTTAGTTGAATTATCAAAAGCTTTGGCCAATAAAATTTTCACTTATCGGATTTCTATTCTAAAAACTATGTTGCCTGCAGTAATGCGGGCTAACTATCGAAAATTACTCACTCCAACTGATGAAATAACAGCTAAGCTTCCGATTTTTCAGGGAGAAGCCATTGATTTAAATAAAGTAACCGATGAAAAAATGAATGCATATTACCGTAAGTTACTAAAGAATGGTCAGGCTAAAGTTGAATATGTCGTGGGCAATCAGGCTAAAGCTAAAACAATCAATACCTATAGTCTTACCGAAAAAACTGACGAATACGAAAAAATATATAATTCATTAAGGCAGAATGCTGTGAAGCAAAAGCAATTATTAATGGATATGATTGAAGATGCTTCAAATTATCCTAAAACGCAGGAAGCAATTGAATCTGCCTTACAAATCACTACAAGTGTTTTATCGAATGCAGTAAAAAAAGGCTGGTTAAAGAAGAATAGCGTAGAAGTCTATCGAGATCCTGAAGCTGATATTATCCCAAAAGCTAAAAGAGTTCAGTTAAATGATGAGCAAACTGGGGCGCTTAATGAGATATCACAAGCTATTAATGAGCATTTGGCAAGGACGTTTTTGCTTGAAGGAGTTACTGGAAGTGGAAAAACAGAAGTCTACTTGCATGCCATTGAACAAACGCTAAACCAAGGAAGAACTGCACTGATGTTAGTACCTGAGATTTCTTTAACGCCTCAAATGGTTAATCAGGTTAAAGCACGTTTCGGGCAAAATGTTGCGGTCTTGCATAGTGCACTTTCAAAAGGCGAAAAATATGATGAATGGCGTAAGATTCGTAGAGGTGAAGTGAAAGTAGTTGTTGGTGCAAGAAGTGCGGTTTTTGCGCCTCTAAAAAATCTTGGCCTTGTTGTAATTGATGAAGAACATGAAAGTTCGTATAAGCAAGAAAGCGATCCTAGATATCATGCTAGGGATGTAGCGCTTTGGCGGTGCCAGTACAACGATTGCCCCCTTGTTTTAGGGAGTGCAACTCCATCTTTATCGAGTCGAGCTCGAGCCCAAAAAAACGTTTATAAATTATTGCGTTTGACCAAAAGAGCAAACAAAAAGCAATTGCCTGCGGTTAAGCTGATTGATCTGAAACAAATACAGTTTGCAGGTTCCCAGTTTGATTTTTCCGTAGAATTGATTGAAGCAATTAAGGAACGCATACAAAAAAGGGAACAAGTAATTTTGATGCTTAATCGGCGTGGCTTTGCTAATTTTATGCTATGTCGCGAGTGCGGCTATGTTATGAAGTGTCCTAATTGCGATCTTTCACTGACAATGCACAAAGATACAGCATCAATGCAATGTCATTATTGTGGCTTTACTACCAAAATTCCACAAGCTTGTCCAAATTGTCAAAGTCGCCAGATCCGTTTTTTAGGAAGTGGTACTCAGAAAGTTCAAGAAGAACTTACAGAATTGATACCTGATGCTAAAATCTTACGTATGGACGTTGATACGACTCGTAAAAAAGGAAGCTATAAGCGAATTTTGGACAAGTTTGCAGCACATGATGCAGATATCTTGCTAGGTACGCAAATGATTGCCAAAGGGTTAGATTTTCCTAATGTTACGCTAGTAGGAGTCATTAATGCAGATACCGGACTGTGGGTACCAGATTATAATGCTTCTGAAAGAACTTTTGAACTATTAACTCAAGTAGCAGGTCGAGCAGGTCGAGCAGAAAAATTGGGCGAAGTATACATTCAAACCTATAATCCTGAGCATTATGCAATTCGCCTTGCTGAAAAACAGGATTATGAGCAATTCTATCGTTACGAAATGAATGTTCGCCATGCTGGTAATTATCCACCTTATTATTACACCATTCTAATTTCGGTGGCTTCAGCTAAAGAACAAAATGCAGCTAAAGAAGCTTTTCGAATTAGAAGAAAATTGCAGTCTAGTTTGAGTTCAACTACAATTATTTTAGGTCCGACGCCAAGCGCGATTTCTCGGCTAAAAAATCAATATTATTATCAAATCCTGGTAAAATATAAAAAAGAAACTGGGTTAATTGCATTGTTGCATGAAATTCAAGACGCTGCTCAGGAAATCAAAAAATATGGCTTAAATGTCTATATTGATAATGAACCAGAAAGAATAATGTGAGAGGTATAAAATGACATCAATAATTTTTATGGGAACTCCTAATTTTGCAGTTCCAATTTTAGAAGAATTGATTAAGCAAAATTATAAGATTAAAGCAGTTGTAACGCAACCAGATAAAAAGGTTGGCCGAAAGCAAGTTTTACAAGAAACGCCAGTAAAGAAAGTGGCTTTAGCCCACAAATTGCCAGTTTATCAACCAGTTAGATTATCTCGTTCAGAAGAGCTAGATGAGCTGATTAATTTACATGCGGACTTAATTGTAACGGCAGCTTATGGTCAATTTTTACCAACTAAGTTCTTGAATTCTGTAAAAATTGCTGCAGTAAATGTTCATGGCTCATTACTACCCAAATATCGTGGTGGTGCTCCAATTCAATATTCTTTGCTTAACGGGGATGCACGAACAGGCATTACCATTATGGAAATGGTTAAAGAAATGGATGCGGGAGATATTTATGCTCAAAAAGCAATTGATATTCTTCCAGAAGATACAAGTGGCACTTTATTTGAAAAACTGTCTTTATTGGGCCGTGATTTGTTGCTTGAAACCTTGCCTGGAATCATTAATAAAACAATTAAAAAGCAAGCACAGGATGAGAGCAAAGTCGTTTTCTCACCAAATATTAGTAAAGAACAAGAACGAATTACAATTGATATGACTGCTAATGAAGCTAACAATCTTATTCGCGCGCTAAATCCAGATCCTGGTGCCTACCTTGAGTTAGCAGGGAAACGATTTAAAGTTTGGAAAGCGGAAGTAGCAGAAGATTCAACCAGTTTAGAACCAGGTTCATTAGTAGCTAATGATCATCGTTTAGCAATTAGTTTTGCACAAAATACGGTTTTGAATTTACTTGAAGTTCAACCTGCAGGCAAAAAACGGATGGATATTAAAAACTTTTTGAATGGTCAGGGTGGCAAACTAGTGCCAGGTGAAAAAATTGTCGATTAAGGAAAGTGCGAGAGCTGTTGCTCTAGAAACATTAATTAGTGTTTTTAAGAATAACTCTTACTCTAATATTACTCTAAACAGTCGATTGAATAGGGTAAAGTTAAATCAGACGGATACGAATTTAGCCACCAAGATTGTTTATGGGACAATTCAATATAAAATATTATTGGAATATCAACTTAAGCAGCTATTAAAAAGCAAATTGACAGAAAAATATCTTGAACCGCTGTTATTGATGTCTTTATATCAGTTGATATTTTTAGATAAAATTCCAGCCAATGCCGTACTTGATGAAGCTAATAAACTTGCTAAGGCTTATGGTAAGTCGCATTCGAATGGTTATAAATTAGTCAATGGAATATTGCGTAATTTTACTAGAAAAGGCCTTGTTCTCCCAGAGGTAAAGCAAGTGGGTCTAGTAAGCTATTTGAGTATTAAAGATAGTATGCCTGAATGGCTAGTACAATATTTTATTGAGAATTGGGGAGAACAGCGTGCTGAGACAATTTTAGCGAGCTTTAACGAAAATGCTAAAAATAGTTTGCGAATCTCAAATTTAGCAGATCGTGACAAGGTCCTTGCCGAACTAAATGAGCAAGGCTACGAGCCTGTAGACTCCAATTTGGCCACAAATAGTGTTATTGTGGCACACGGTGGAATTGCTGAAAATTCATTGTTTGCTGATGGAAAAGTTACGATTCAGGATGAAGCAGCTAGTCTAGTCGCTGATGTTTTTGATCTCTCAGGTGATGAGCAGGTTTTGGATGCCTGTAGCGCACCAGGTGGTAAAACTATCCAAATAGCGGAACGGTTATCCACTGGATCAGTAACAGCATTAGATATTCATCCTAAGAAGTTAAATTTGGTTAAACAGAATGCTGAACGTATGGGTGTCGCTAGTCGCATTAAGACGATAGCTTTAGATGCTAAGAAAACGAATACATTCTTTTCTGATCAACAATTTGATAGAATACTAGTAGATGCACCATGTTCCGGCTTGGGACTTTTGCGTCGAAAACCTGAAATAAGGTATGGTAAGAGCCAGAAAGATTTAGAAAATTTACAGCAGATACAATTAGCCATCCTTGATAGTGTAAGTAAAGTTCTTGCTAAAAAAGGGGAGCTAGTATATTCAACTTGCACGATAACACATGAGGAAGATGAAGACGTGATTGAACAATTTTTGGCTGATCATCCTCAATTTGAATTGCTTCCTTTTGAACTACCGAATATTTCTACGGAAACAGGAATGTTAAAAATTTTACCTGATAGTTTTGGTAGTGATGGCTTCTTTATTGCAAAGTTAAAATTACGAGGTTAAATGTTGATAGAAACTGCATATGCTTCCAGTATTGGTAGAATACGGAAGAGCAATCAAGATTTTGTACGAGTATTTAAAAATAAAAGTGATGTTACTTTAGCAATCGTCTGTGATGGCATGGGAGGTCATCAAGGTGGCGATGTCGCTTCAACAATGGCAGTAAGCCATTTAGGGCATAATTTTATTTCAACAGATTTTACAGAAGCAAAAATTGCCCGTAAGTGGCTGGAAGTCCAATTAAATGCGGAAAACGAAACGATCTTAAAAACTGCAGATCGTTTTCCCGATC
Source organism: Lactobacillus gigeriorum DSM 23908 = CRBIP 24.85 (assembly GCF_000296855.1). Lineage (GTDB taxonomy): Bacteria > Bacillota > Bacilli > Lactobacillales > Lactobacillaceae > Lactobacillus > Lactobacillus gigeriorum. The sequence goes on from NZ_CAKC01000001.1 coordinate 56,701, forward strand.
TAAATGGCATGGGAACGACTGTTGTTTTAGCCTTTGCTTTTGAAAATGAAGCTTTGATTGCACACTTGGGTGATTCAAGAGCTTATAGCTATGCTGATGGAAAATTCTTGCAATTAACGCAAGATCATTCCTTAGTTAACGAGCTAGTAAAAATGGGTCAGATTACTAAAGAACAAGCTAAGCATCATCCACAAAAGAACATAATTACTCAGGCTTTAGGGGTCTCAAGTACGATTGATCCAGAATTTGCTGACTTATCTCTATCGGAAGAGACGATCATTCTCTTATGTACTGATGGCTTAACTAATTCATTGAGTGATCCTCAGATTCAACAGATTTTGGCAACTAAGGACCTTTCTCTTAAGGATCGTTGCAATAAGCTAATTAATGAAGCTAATAGACTAGGTGGCGGCGATAATATTACTGTCTGTCTAATCTGGATTAGGGAGGAAAAGTAAATGATCGATAAAGGTTATTTGCTTGGAGAGCGTTATCGAATCATTGATGTCTTAGGCGAAGGCGGAATGGCTAATGTCTATTTAGCTGAAGATATTATTTTGCAACGCAAAGTTGCCGTTAAAGTTTTACGTCTTGACTTAAGAAAAGAACCTCAAACGGAATCAAGATTTCAACGCGAAGCCCTAGCAACCAGTGAGTTAAGTCATCCTAATATCGTTTCTGTTTTAGACGTTGGCACTGATCAGGGGTTACCGTACATGGTGATGGAATATGTTGATGGACCTGATTTAAAAGATTACATCAAAGATAATTCGCCACTCAGCTTAGATGAAGTGGTACGAATTATGGATCAGATTTTAAGTGCGATTGCTTTAGCACACAAACATAATGTGATTCACCGTGACTTGAAGCCACAAAATATTTTGATGGATAAGCGTGGCAATGTTAAGATAGCTGATTTTGGAATTGCTGTTGCGCTCAATCAAAGTTCAATTACGCAAACCAATTCCATTATGGGATCTGTTCATTATATGTCGCCTGAACAAACTCGAGGTGGCTTAGTTACTAGACAATCAGATATTTATTCTTTGGGAATTATTCTTTATGAATTGATTACTGGACATGTTCCATTTAATGGTGAAACCCCGGTAGCAATTGCATTAAAGCATGCTCAAGAGCCAATCCCTTCAATTCGAGAACGAGATCCTAAAGTGCCACAAGCTTTAGAAAATGTCGTTTTACGAGCCACAGCTAAAGATCCGCGCGATCGTTATGAATCAGCTCAAGCAATGGAAGAGGATTTGAATACTGCTTTAGATCCTAGTCGCGCTAATGAGCCAGTTTTTGAACCTGATTATGGCTACAATGATGATAAGACGATAGTTTTACCAGATTTTAACAAAAATCAGAATGATCAGAAAAGCGCTGATAATAGTGCTGAGGTCAGTGAAGAAAATAAAGTCCCATTTTGGCAGAGTGTCAAGAAACATTGGCTTTGGTTTGTTTTTATTGGTATAGCTACAATGCTGATCGTTGTGATTATGGGATATGCTTTTACAGGACGTAATAATAAGTTAGTAAGAGTTCCAGATGTAACAAATTTGTCCGAAGGATCCGCTAAAACCAAATTAGAGAAAGTCGGATTAATAACGGGAAAAGTTACGCATAAAGAATCAGACAGTATCGATGCAGGTAAGGTAATTAGTACCAATCCATCAGCAGGAGATGCAGTAAAAAAAGGAAAAGTCGTTTCAATTGTAGTATCAAGTGGTGCTGGAATGGTCAAAGTCCCAGATGTAATGGATAAGGATTATGAAACTGCTGCCACTCAGCTAGAAAAGATGGGCTTTAATGTTGTTAGAGAGAGTCAATATTCGATGACGGTTGACGAAGGTCACGTGATTTCTCAAAGCATTGCTGCTGGTGTTGAAGTAAAACCTAGTCAAACTACTATTACCTTGGTTGTTTCTGAAGGAAAGGAACCTAAGCCAGATAAGCCTACTATTAAATTGGCTGATTTGACAAATGATACTTTAGAACATGCGCAAAGTTATGCTAAAGATAATGATCTAACGCTACAGATTAATCAGGAATTTTCTGATACCGTTAAAAAGGGCAACATTATTTCAATGAAGCCAGAAGCAGGTACTAAAATTGAAAAAGGATCAACCATTACGATTGTTGTATCTAAAGGAAAAGAGGAAGGAGATTCAGAAGTAACCAAATCGTTCACGGTTACTTACGATCCTTCTGAAACAACTGATGATGGAGAAGAAGCAACTGATAATCATGCAAACCAGGGGAATCACGTTCAAATATATATAGAAGATGATAGTCACTCATTGAGCAATATTTATCGCGACATGTATATTAAGTCAGACACGAATTTCTCCATTCCATTCTCTCTTAAAGATGGTAATGGTCGTCTAAAAGTAGTAAGAGATGGACAGACTATCTTAAATGAAAAGGTAACTAAGTAATGGCAGAAAAAGAAACGGGGACAGTAATTGCCCTAAACGCAGGTTTTTATGATGTTCAGACTGATTCTGAAGTAATTAGAACGCGAGCTAGAGGTGTTTTTCGGCAAAATAAACAAAAGCCAGCGGTTGGTGATCGAGTTGAGATCCAAGTTGATGAAAAGGGCATGAGTTATTTAGTCAAGATTTTGCCACGTTTAAATCGTATTGGACGACCGGCAGTTGCTAATGTAAGCCATGTCTTGTTAGTAATTTCAGCTGTCGAACCTGATTTTTCGGTGGCATTGCTTGATCGATTTTTGACTTTCTTTAGTTGGCAAAGGGTAAAAGTTACGATCTATTTATCAAAAGCAGATTTAATCGCAAATACTGCTCAATTAAAAGAAATAGAGCAAACCTTGTCCTATTACAGAGAAATCGGCTATCAAGTATTTTTGGATAAAAATGAGCTAGATAAGAGTCTGACTGATTTGCTTGAAGCTGATCAAATTTGGACTTTGGCTGGACAGTCTGGGGCAGGTAAATCGACCTTGCTTAATTATTTAAAAGCCGACGCTAATCAGTCAACAGCAGCTATTTCTAGCGCATTGAATCGTGGGCGGCATACGACTAGAGTTGTTCAATTATTTAGTCTAAATAAAGGTTTCCTAGCGGATACTCCTGGATTTTCAGCGATCGATTTAAGTCCAATTAAGTTAACTGATTTGGCTAGTTATTTTGTTGAATTTAAAGAAGCTAGTCAATTTTGTAAATTTAGATCTTGCCAACATTTGAAAGAGCCAAAATGCGAGGTAAAACGGCTATTAGAAGAAAAACAAATTATGGCTAGTCGTTATGAAAATTATTTAGCGATGAGGGCAGAAATTAGTGAAGGAAGAATGCCCGAGTATTTGAAGTAAGGGGGATGTTGTTGTGATTATTGCACCATCAATTTTAAATGCCAACAATTTGCGCTTGGAAAGCGAGATAAAAAAGGCTTCGGAAGCAGGAATTACTCGTTTCCATATCGATATTATGGATGGCCATTTCGTACCAAATCTATCGTATGGTCCACAGCTGGTAAAAGATTTTAAACGAGAATTTCCAATGACAGATGCAGAAATACATCTGATGAGTAATAATCCTAAAGATATGATCCCTGCCTTCGTACAAGCCGGAGCCGATTTACTGGAATTTCATTATGAGGCTATGGATCAAGGTCAGGTTAATTATTGGTTGGATTATTTGGCATCGAATGGCCTTAAGCCAGGCTTGGTATTGAATCCAGATACGCCAATCGAGGTCTTACATGATTTTGCTGATAAAGTTAAACAAGTTTTGTTAATGACTGTGTATCCTGGATTTGGAGGTCAAAAATTCATTCCCGAATCGCTTGAAAGGATCCAGACTGCTCGAAAAATTCTAAATGAAGTCAACCCACGTATTACATTAGAGGTTGATGGTGGAATTAATGCAGATACGATTAAATTAGCTAAAGACGCTGGCGCCAACGTATTCGTGGTTGGCTCATACTTATTCAAAGATGGCAATATTGCTGGTAAAGTCAATAAGTTGAATGAGATTCTCGAATGAAAGCATACGCACTTTTAGGTGGGCCTAAAGCTGAATGGCCCGAGGATATAGTTGAGATATTTAAATCGGCTAAAAACCAACATGATTTATTAGTTGGCGTAGATCGAGGAAGTATTTTGTTGCAGGAGCTGGGATTTATTCCGGATTTAGCAATAGGAGATTTTGATTCGCTAAAAACTCAAGAGCTGGCTAAAGTAGAACATCTGGTTAAAGATGTTAGGTATTCTAATCCAATTAAGGATTATACGGACTCTGAACAGATGCTAGAGGTGGTTTTTGATGAATATCGAGTATCTTCGCTGATGATTTTGGGAGCAACAGGTGGGCGAATGGATCACCTGCTACTCAATCTAATGATGCTCCTGAATCCTAAATTTAAGCCCTATGCAGAAAAAGTGGAATTCTTAGATAAACAGAATTTGATAAAATACTATGCGTCTGGTAAGCATTTCATCCCATATCAGCCATATAAATATTTTGGTTTAGGCTGGTTCCCTGAGATAAAGGAACTCACAATTAGAGGTGCAAGATATGACATTGCTAACTATAATTGTGACTATCCAAAAGTCTTCTCATCAAATGAATTTTTGCCAAGGTCAGAAGGATTTGAATTGTCTTTCTCAAGTTCTGGATTAGTATGTCTAATCTTAGCAAGAGATATCGATCGCTATTATCACATAGTCAATAAAAATTAAAAAAACACCCTAACTAGCAACTCAATACTAGTTAGGGTGTTTTTCTGTTGTACAATGTGCACAAACGTTTTTTCATCTGAATTCAAACAAAAAAAGAAAGCTTATAAAAATTGATATAATAAGCTTTTCTTCGCATTAAACGCGAGTAACTTTACCAGACTTCAAAGTCTTGGTTGATACCCAAACGCGCTTTGGCTTACCATCAACAAGAATACGAACTTTTTGAAGGTTTGGCTTCCAAGCACGACGAGTTGAGTTCAATGCGTGGGAACGTTTGTTACCAAAAGTAGTCTTCTTACCAGTTACAAAATCTTTTGCCATTTGCTAAACCTCCTTTGTGTGTAATTCATACTTAAATACGATAGCATATAATCAATTGCAATTCAACCAAAAAAGTATTTTACTTTATTTGTTTTTACTAAACCTTTACCCTTGTACTATGATAAAATGAGTTGATATGTAAAGACAATAATAACGGAGGATAAATATGGCTGTTAAAATCAAAACAAAAGATGGTTTGATAGATATTTCAAACGGAGTGATTGCGACTGTTGTTGGTGGTGCAGCTACATCCAATTACGGCGTTGTTGGGATGGCGTCTAAAAATGCCATTCGCGATGGCTTCGATGGTATTTTAAATCGAGCTAATTATAAACGCGGTGTTGTCGTTAAGTCCGAAAACAATGAAATTACGGTAGATGTATATATAATTGTTGGCTACGGATTGAAAATTTCCGAAGTAAGCCGTAATGTACAAAGCAGTGTTAAGTACAATCTAAAGACTCAACTCGGTATTGATACAAAAGCCGTAAATGTCATAGTTCAAAGCGTTAAAGTACTTGACGAATAACATGAGCGGAGGAATTGAGATTGGTTTTAAAAGAAATAGATAGTAAGCAATTTAGAGATATGGTTCGCGTTGCCACCCATCGTATGGGAAAAAATGCAGAATTTGTTGATACCTTAAACGTTTTCCCTGTTCCGGATGGCGATACGGGGACTAATATGAACTTAACTATTGAAAGTGGAGCAAAAGCCGTTGCCGAAAATGCTTCAGCCAACGTTGGCGATTTAACCGAAAGTTTAGCTAAAGGTATGCTAATGGGAGCTAGAGGTAACAGTGGCGTTATTACTTCTCAATTATTCAGAGGCTTTTACAAAGCAACGCAGGGGATGAAATCTCTTAATGCACAAGAATTAGCTAATGCTTTTTCAAATGGGGTTGCAACTGCATATAAAGCAGTTATGAAGCCAGTAGAAGGAACAATCTTAACGGTAGCTCGAGTAGCAGCTCAATCAGGTTTAAATAAGGCTAATGAAACTGATGACGTAGAAGCCGTAATGGAAGCAATCGTTGATGGTGCCAAAAAAGCATTGAAAACCACCCCGGATTTGTTACCAGTGTTGAAACAAGTTGGCGTTGTTGATTCAGGCGGTCAAGGTTTAGTTTTCATTTATGAAGGATTTTTAGAAGGATTGATGGGTGAAAACTTTGCTGATCGTTATCAACCTGATGTTGACGAAATGGATGAAATGATCAATGCTGAGCATCACCGTGATCTTAATGTACAAAGTCAATTATCAACGAAAGATATTGTTAATGGCTACTGTACTGAAATTATGGTCGATCTTACAGCTGACGTACCTAACAAGAAGCCATTTAATTTAGATGAATTTAGAAAGCATTTGTCTGAAATTGGAGACTCATTATTGGCAGTTTCCGATGGTGAAGTAGTTAAGGTTCATGTGCACACTGAACATCCTGGGGATGTATTCCAATATGGTAGTCAATTTGGTCAATTGGGCAAAATTAAAATTGATAACATGCGAATTCAACATGAAACGATTGTAAATGATGAAACGGAACAACAAGAAAGTGTTGAATTTGCTGTCATTGCAGTATGTTCAGGAAATGGTGTACGCAAGTTGTTTGAAAGCCAAGGCGTAAACCGAATTATTTCAGGTGGACAAACTATGAATCCATCGACAGCCGATATTGTTGACGCAATTAAAAAGTCAGGTGCTAAGAAAGCAATTGTTTTACCTAACAATGGCAATATTATCATGGCTGCTCGTCAAGCTGCTGAAGTTAGTGATATTCCAGTTGGAATTGTTCCAAGTAAGACAATTTCTCAAGGCTTGACTGCAATGCTTAACTTTGATCCTGATAATTCGGTTGAGGAAAACGTCGAAGCGATGACTGAAAATCTTGAGACGGTAATTTCAGGTGAAATCACTCAAGCTAACCGTGATACTCAAATTGATGATGTAGAAGTTCACAAGAATGACTACCTTGGTATTGTTGATGGCAAGATTAAAGTTGATAATGTTGATTTGATTAGTGCTACAGTTGAAACTGTCGAAAAGATGTTAAACGAGGACGCGGAGATCGTCACAATTATCTTTGGTCGTGATGCAAATCAAAGCCAGGCTGAAAAAGTACAAGCCGAACTTGAAGCTAAGCACGACGATCTTGAATTTGAAATACACGATGGTGGTCAACCAGTTTATAATTTCTTAGTTTCAGTGGAATAATAACAATGAGCAACAGTAAATTATTTGCGGCTGTTACCGATTTAAAAGGTGTGGGCACTAAAACTGCTGCTGATTTGGGGGGCCTAGGAATATATAGTATCTACGATTTACTATATTACTTCCCTTTTCGCTATGACGAATTGCAAACTTTGCCACTTGATCAAATCATGGATGGACAAAAGGTTCTATTAAAAGGACTTGTAGCCACTCAGCCATATGTTAATCGATTTGGCTATAAAAAAAGCCGTGTGAGCTTTAAATTGCGAATTGACCATGAAATTATCATGGTCAATTTTTTTAACCAGCCATGGCTTGCCAAGCAGCTTGAAATTGGAAAAGAGGTTGCAGTGTATGGCAAGTTTGAATTGGCCAAGCAAAGCATGACTGCCTTCAAATTAGTAGCAAAAAAAGAAAATGATAGTGGCATGGCTCCAATTTATTCTGTTAGCAAAAATATTAGGCAGAAGAAATTATTGAGCTTAATCGATCAGGCAATCGAATTTGGTCTTTCTGAACTAGAAGATGTAGTTCCTTTAGCAATAAGACAGAAATATCGATTGATGTCAGAACAGCAATTAGTATATGCTATGCACCATCCTAAAAGTGCCCAAGAGGCCAAATTGGCAAAAAGAAGCGCGATTTTCCGTGAATTTTTTATTTTCCAATTACAATTAGCACAGCTAACTTATCAAGGTCAACAAAAAGTAGGTGGCAAGAGTAAAAATTATGATTTAAATGAAATTGCTGAGTTAACTGCTTCCTTACCGTTTCAGTTATCTCCTGATCAGAAAAAAGTTGTTAATGAGATATACGCAGATTTGCACAGTCAATCGCAAATGCGACGTTTATTACAAGGGGACGTTGGTTCAGGTAAAACAGTTGTAGCGGTTTATGCAATTTATGCTGCAATTACAGCAGGATATCAAGCGACTTTAATGGTACCGACAGAAATACTTGCGACGCAGCATTTCTATAAAATAGAGCAGCTTTTAAAGCCTTTAGGTGTTCGGGTTGCTTTATTAACTGGAAATACTAAAGCATTAGAACGTCGAGAAATATATCGTGAATTAACGGATGGTACGATTAATGTGGTAATTGGAACGCATGCTTTGATCCAAGATAACGTTATTTTTAAAAAATTAGGCTTGGTAATTATTGATGAACAACATCGGTTTGGAGTAGCCCAGCGCCAAGCTTTGATTAATAAAGGCGATCGTCCTGACATTTTAGCAATGACGGCAACGCCGATTCCGCGAACATTAGCGTTAACCGTTTATGGTGAAATGAAGGTTTCTGAGATTAGGCATTCTCCTGCAGGAAGAAAACCGATTATTTCTGAATGGAAGACTAGCAATCAAATGGCAGATGTCTATCAACTTATGCGCGAACAATTAGCACAGGGATTTCAAATATATGCCGTAACGCCGTTGATTTCGGAATCTGAAACATTGGATTTAAAAAATGCAGAAACACTTTATGAGAATCTGAGTAAAGATTTTCCTGATAAAAAAGTAATTTTGCTTCACGGACAAATGCCAGGAAATCAAAAAGATGACATTATGAGTGATTTTGCTGCGGGTAATACCGATATCTTAGTTACTACTAGCGTTATCGAAGTTGGGGTTGACGTAGCTAATGCTAATATGATGGTCATTTACAATGCTGATCATTTTGGTTTGAGTCAATTACATCAGTTGAGGGGACGAATTGGCCGAGGAAATACGCAAAGTTATTGCGTTTTTATCGCTGATCCCAAAACTGATTCTGGTAAAGCTCGTATGCGAATTATTGCAAGTACGACTGATGGTTTTAAATTGGCCGAAGAAGATCTGAAAATGAGAGGTGAAGGTGACTTATTTGGTAAGGCTCAATCTGGGCTCCCAGAGTTCAAAATCGGTAATGTAGTAAATGATTATAATACGATGGTAGTAGCTAAAGAAGTCGCTGAAAACATCATCAAAGCTGATCCAGAATTAACTGATAAAAATCATAAAGTTATCAAAGACGTGCTACAATATAAACAATTAGAACAAAATAGACTATAGAAAAGATTGTGATGTGAATGAGAACAATTGCCATTGATGCAATGGGTGGAGAAAATGCTCCAAAAGCAATTGTCGATGCAGTTTTGAAAGTAAAACCTGAACTCCCAGAGACGAAAATGGTTTTATTTGGCGATGAAGCTAAAATCAAAGCTTTGATTCCTGCAGAGCAATTGGATGATCAACTTGCTATTGTAAATACAACTGAAGTAATAGCTGACGAGGATGAGCCTGTTAAGGCCATTCGTTCAAAAAAAGACTCATCTATGGTTGTAGCCGCTAACTATGTTAAGCAAGGTAAAGCTGATGCCCTACTTTCATTAGGAAACACGGGTGCTTTATTAGCAAGTGGTATTTTTATCATTGGACGGATTAAAGGAATTGCTCGTCCTGGTTTGATGCCTACTTTGCCAGCAAGTAGTTATAATAACGAATTTAACATCATTGATGTTGGTGCTAATGCTAAATCAAAGGCAGAATACATTTTGCAATGGGCAAAAATGGGCACTTTTTATGCTGAAAAAGTTCGTGGTATCAAGAATCCACGAGTTGCGCTATTGAATAATGGTGCGGAAAGCGATAAAGGTGATGACCTTCATCAAGAAGTTTATCAATTATTAGCTGAAGGCAGTCTTAATTTTATTGGTAATATTGAAGGCAATGAATTAATGACAGGCAAGGCTGATGTGGTTGCTACTGATGGTTTTAGTGGCAATGTTGCATTAAAGAGCATCGAAGGGATGTCCAGCGTTTTATTACATTCTCTGAAAGATAGTTTGCTAAATAATGGACTTTTTACCAAATTAGGTGCTTTAATGATAAAAGGGGGAATTAATGAAATGCGTCAAAAATATGACACTGCAAGACATGGCGGTGCCGTTTTGCTTGGCGTAAATGCCCCGGTTGTCAAGACCCATGGTCGTTCTGGCGCAAGAGCGATTTATTATACCCTAAAACAAGTGGATAAAATTTTAAAAGAGAATCTAATTTCCGATTTTAAAAATGAGTTTGGCAAATAGAGAAAGGATGTTTTGATAAATGACAGAAGATCAGATTTTTTCCAAGATTAGCTCATTAATTTCAGAAAATTTTGATATCAATGAAAGTGGAATCACTAATGATACAAATTTTACTAATGATTTAGACGCAGATTCGATCGATTTGGTAGAATTTATCCTCCAATTAGAAGACGAATTTGGTGCTGAAATCCCAGATGAAGAAGCAGAAAAAATTAAAACAGTGGGCGACGCAGTAGCGTATATCAAGGCACATCAAAAATAAATTTCAAAAAAAAGCCGTTCTTAGTTTGCAAGAGAGCGGCTTTATGTTTATAATTAGAAATTAAATTAAGGAACTTAAGCACGTTTTAATTTCAAAACGCTGTATGAGATGGAGGAATGACCCTTGGAGAAGCAGAGTGATCTATTATTAGATATTCAACACTTGCATACGGCTTATCGTTTGCAAGGGAAATTTTATGATGCTGCCGATGATGTCAATATTACTTTGAAGCGTGATAAGATCTTAGCTATTGTAGGCGAATCTGGTTGCGGTAAGAGTACAATTGCATCAAGTATAATTGGTTTATATGATCATAAAAATACTAAAGTAACAGGAGATATTCTTTACAACGAATTGAATTTAGTTGGATTGAATGAATCATTATTTAATAAAGTTCGTGGCGATAAGATTGGAATGATTTTCCAAGATCCACTAGCAAGTTTAAATCCATTAATGCGTGTTGGTGACCAAGTTGCTGAAACTTTGTATTACCACACGAACATGGATGAAGCTGCTCGTCATGCTCGAGTAATCGAATTGTTTAATCAGGTAGGTATGCCTAAACCTGAAGAAATGTATTTGATGTATCCGCATGAATTATCTGGTGGTTTGCGTCAGAGAGTTGTTGTTGCTATGGCAATTGCATGTAAACCAGAAGTTATTATTGCAGACGAACCAACTACTGCTTTAGACGTTACTATTCAAGCGCAAATCCTTGACTTACTTGAAGATATTCAAAAGCAAATTCACTCAGGAATTATTTTGATTACTCACGACCTTGGGGTTGTTGCAGAAACTGCTGATGAAGTTGCAGTTATGTATGCTGGCCAAATCGTAGAACGTGCAGATGTAAAGACAATTTTTGAACATCCATTACATCCATATACTCGTTCACTTTTAAACTCAATGCCACAGAGTGATGACGATGATGAAGATTTGCATGTAATTCATGGAACTGTTCCTTCTTTGAAGAACATGCCAAGAACGGGTGACCGTTTTGCTGCAAGAATTCCTTGGATTCCCGAAAGCGCACATGAGGCAAATCCAGTAATTCATGAAGTAGAACCGGGGCACTTTGTAAGATGTACTTGCTGGAAGACATTCCACTTTGAAAATGAAGAAGCAGTAAGTGGGGAATAAGCTATGGGTAAAGAAATAATACAAATTAAAGATTTAAAAATTCACTATCCGATTAGATCAGGTTTTTGGAACCGAATTACCGACTATGTTCGTGCCGTTGATGGAGTTAACTTCTCCATTAATGAAGGTGAAACCTATGGCTTGATTGGAGAATCAGGATCAGGTAAGTCAACAACTGGTAAGGCAATTGTTGGTGTTGAAAAAGTAACTAGCGGTCAAATCTTATACAAGGGTGTAGATATTACTAAGGCTTCAAATCGTAAACGCCTTAACTACAATAAAGACGTACAAATGATTTTCCAGGATTCAATGTCAAGTATGAACCCTAGAAAGAGAATTGAAGATATTATCGCTGAACCAATCAGAAACTTTGAAAACTTAACTACTGATCAAGAAAGAGATCGTGTTCAGGAATTGCTTGATATCGTTGGGATGCCTAGTGATGCAATTTACAAGTTTCCTCACGAATTTTCAGGTGGTCAACGTCAAAGAATTGGTGTTGCTAGAGCAGTTGCTACAAATCCTAAATTAATTGTTGCAGATGAACCTACATCAGCTTTGGACTTATCAGTTCAAGCTCAAGTGTTAAACTTCATGAAGCACATTCAACAACAATACAACATTGCATATCTATTCATTTCCCATGACTTAGGTGTGGTTAAGCACATGTCAGAAAATTTGGCGATCATGCACCGTGGTCGCTTGGTTGAGCTAGGTAGTAGAGAAGAAATCTACAAGCATCCAATTCATATCTATACTAAGAGATTGCTTTCAGCAATTCCTCAAGTAGATGTTGAAAATCGTGATGCTCACAAGCTTCAACGTGAAAAGGTCGAAAAAGAATTTGAAGAAAACCAATCTAAGTGGTACGACAAAGACGGCCGAGTATTCCCATTACAAGAAGTGGCACCAAATCACTTTGTTGCAATTCCAAAAGATGAAGTTCAAGATGCAATTTCTGAAGAAGAAAAGGAGCGTGATTAAGCATGTGGAAAACCGTTTTACGTCGTTTGTTAATCATGATCCCTCAATTGATCATTTTGAGTTTACTGGTCTTCCTCTTAGCTAAGATGATGCCAGGTGACCCATTTACTGGATCAATTAACCCAAACACTGATCCAAAACAAATTGAAGCATTAAAACGTGCGGCTGGTTTGTTTGATCCATGGTACATCCAATATGGTAGATGGGTTGGTAATTTATTCCATGGTGATCTTGGTACAAGTTACATCCAACACGTTGCTGTAACTTCATTGATTGCTGATAGAGCTGCTAATACTTTCTGGTTGTCACTTTTGACTACTATCTTGACTTATTCAATTGCGATTCCTTTGGGAATTACTGCTGGTAGACACCAAGATGAATGGCAAGATACAGCTGTACAAATTTTCAACTATATTACTTTTGCGATCCCAGGATTCGTATTCTATATTTTAGGTATTTGGTTGTTTGGATTTACTTTGGGTTGGTTCCCAATTTCAGGTTCAGTTTCTGCTAATGCTTCTGGTTTCTTTGGAGTATTAGGAAGTCGTCTCTACCATATGATTTTGCCAGCAATCTTGTATGCTTTGATTACTACTACTGGAACAGTTCAATACTTGAGAACAGGTATTGTAGATAACAAGGTTGAAGATTATGTAAGAACTGCAAGAAGTAAAGGTGTTCCTGAAAGTGTAGTATTTAACAAACACATTCTTCGTAACTCACTTTTGCCAATTGCTGCCTTTTTAGGTAATACCATTACTGGTTTACTTGGTGGTTCAATGATGATTGAAATGGTGTTCAGTTATCCAGGAATGGGTAAGTTGTTCTTAGATTCAATTGCTCAACGTGACTATTCAACTTTAACCGCGTTGATCTTGATCTTTGGTATCTTGACTTTAATCGGTAACTTATTGTCAGATATCATCATGAGTATTATTGACCCACGTATTAGAATTCAGTAGAAGGAGGAGTATAAGATGGCTGATAAAACTAAAAAGAAGCAAGCAAATGTCAAAAATGAGCCTAAGGCATCACTTCCACCTTCTGGATTCAGAATTATAATGCATGAAATTGTTAAGGATAAAGTTGCCTTAGTAGCATTTGGATTAATTGTTTTAATTTTAATTCTTACTTTTGGTGGTTCTTTATTCTTAAACAAGGATCAGGTTACAGAAATTAACATCATCGATAGTTATATGGGATGGGGTCAAGGTGGTCACCTTCTTGGAACTGATGATGGTGGACGTGATATTTTCAAGCTACTCTTAATGGGTGGTAGAAACTCAATTATGATTGGTCTTTCCGTAACTGCAATTATTGAAGTTACTGGTTTGATTGTAGGTTTGGTATCTGGATACTATGGTGGCATTGTTGATGCAATTATCATGAGAATAGTTGACTTTATTCAAATTTTGCCTCAAATGCCAATTATCATTGTTTTGGTAACTGTTATTCCTCACTACAATGCTGTAACTTTAGTACTTTTGATTTCAATGTTCGGTTGGACAACTACTGCGAGATACTTTAGATCATTTATCTTATCGCAACGTGGTAGAGATTACGTTTTGGCATCAAAGACTTCGGGTTCAAGCAACTTAAAGATTATGTTCCGTGAAGTTTTGCCTAACATTACTTCAATGATCATCATTGATGTTGTTTTGATGGTTGCCGGTAACATTGGTATCGAAACGGCCTTGTCATTCTTAGGCTACGGGCTACCAATTACTACACCATCACTCGGTACTTTAATTGGATTTGCAGACGATCCAGTTAACGTTATTAACCGTCCATGGCTATGGTTGCCTGCGACAATCATGTTGCTGATTATTTCATTAAGTATTAACTACGTTGGTCGTGCTTTGCAACGTGCTGGTGACGCAAGACAAAGAGAAAATTAATTTTAATAAACATTCAAAAATCCTATCAGAGCAATGCTTTGATAGGATTTTTTTGTATAAAAAATTACATTATTTCAATTTACGCTTAATTAATATTGAACATAATAGTGGATTACGTTATTAAATAAAAATATTTAGTTCAAAAACATCTCATAAAACTATTGATTTTTTCATAAGAGATGATATTATTAAATCATCAACTTGTTTCAAAAAATACTTTAAATAAACTTTTAGGATTGGGGTAAGTATTTTATGAAGACTACTAAATTTTTAGGTTCTATTGGTGTTGTTACTGCTGCCGCATTAACTTTAGTAGCATGTGGTCAGAGTAGCAACACTAGCAAAAATGACAATTCAGGTGCAAAGGAAGCTTCAAAGTTCCCTGCTGAAACACCTAAAAAAGCTACTAAACAAGGTGGCACAATTAATGTTGCCTTGGAAACTGATACTCCATTTACTGGAATTTTTGAAAATGGGTTATCTACTGACAACTATGACAGTCAAGTAATGCAATTTGGTAATGAGTCATTGTTTGACGTGACTGATTCATATAAGATTACTAGCAATGGTCCAGCCACTTTCAAATTAGATAAGAATGCAAAGACAATTACAATCACCATTAAAAAGGGTGTTAAATGGTCAGATGGTAAGCAAGTAGTTGCCAAAGATTTGGAATATCCTTATGAAGTAGTTGCAAATAAAGCGGCAAAATCACAAAGATATACCGGTTCTTTAGCAAATATTGTTGGTATGGAAGAATACCATGAAGGAAAGGCTAAGACTATTTCAGGTTTGAAATTACCTGATGGTGAAAATGGCCGTACGATGGTTATCCACTTTAAGAGGATGACCCCAGGTATGACTCAATCAGGTAATGGCTACTTCTTAGAATGGGCTGACCCATATCATTACATGAAGGATGTACCATTTAGTAAACTTGAGGGTTCTGATCAAGTAAGAAAGAGCCCAATCTTCTTTGGACCTTATAAAGTTTCTAAGATCGTTCGTGGTCAATCAGTAACTTGGGTTCCAAACAAATACTACTGGAGAGGTAAACCAAAACTTGATAAGATCGTTATCTCTGTAATTTCAACGAAATCAGCTACCCAAGCTGTAAAGAGCCACAAATTTGATATTGCAGATGTTGTTAACTCACAATGGAATCAAGTAAAGTCAACCAAAGGTGTTGATTTTGTCGCAAATATTCCATTGAGCTACAGTTACTTAGCATTTAAGGTTGGTAAGTTTGATAAGAATAAGCATAAAAACGTTATGAACCCTAATGCTAAAATGAACAATAAGGCTTTGCGGCAAGCAATGGCTTATGCAATGAATATCGATGAAGTTAACAGTCACTACAACCATGGCTTGAGTTTCAGAGTTAAGACTTTGATTCCTCAACAGTTTGGTGATTTCTACGATAGTAGTTTGAAAGGATTCCCACAAAATCTTAAGAAAGCTAATGAATTGCTTGATAAAGCAGGTTACAAGAAGAAGGGTACTTACCGTGTTCAACCAAACGGCAAGCCTTTAACAATTCATTTGGCAGCTATGTCAGGTGGTATTAATGCTGAAGCCATCATGCAAAACTATATTCAACAATGGAAGAAGGTTGGTTTAAACGTTAAGCTTACTGGTGATCGTTTAATGGAATTCAACTCATTCTATGACAAGGTTGAAAATGATGATCCATCAATCGACGCATACGTTGCAGCTTGGAGCTTATCAAGTGAACCATCACAAAACGACTTGTATGGTGAGGATGCACCGTTTAACATGGCACGCTTTGTAACCCCTGAGAACACTAAGCTTATTAAGGATATGGATTCCGAAAAATCATTTGATCGTGCATATCGTACCGAAGTCTTCCACAAGTGGCAAAAGTACATGAATGATCAAGCTTTCGTTGTTCCAATGAACAATAATTACGGTATTACTGCTGTAAACAGCAAGTTGACTGGTTACTCCACTAAACCATCAAAGGGTAACTCCGTATGGTTTAATGTTGGATTTGCCAAATAAGAGATGCTAATAACTCCAAAATAACAATATAACTAATCCTATAACTAACACTATATACATAACAATTACTTAAGAAATTAGATCCGATTGAGATAATCGGGTCTTTTTCATTTATTAAATTAAAGTGGACTATACCATAAATTTTCATGATTTGTAATATAATGATCAAAATGTTAAAATATTATTTATCAACTTGCTCCAATTAAAATTGGAGGACAATTTATGCGGAAAACTAAAATTTTTGCAGGGTTAACACTTTTATCCACGGTTGCTTTAACTTTAGTAGCATGTGGCAAATCAGGAAATAACACAGCAGATGAATCAAAAACTGCTTCAAAATTTAAGGATACTGTGCCAGTTAAGACAGCTAAAGATGGTGGTACAGTTAAGGTGGCTATCGAAACTGATACTCCATTTACCGGTATCTTTAACGATGAACTAGCAACTTCAGCAATCGATACAGAAGTGTCTCAGTATGGTTCTGAATCATTAGAGTTACTGCGAAACTAGATAGCCAGTTCTTGGTTGATGATCCCGCAGATTA
Source organism: Lactobacillus gigeriorum DSM 23908 = CRBIP 24.85 (assembly GCF_000296855.1). Taxonomy (GTDB): domain Bacteria; phylum Bacillota; class Bacilli; order Lactobacillales; family Lactobacillaceae; genus Lactobacillus; species Lactobacillus gigeriorum. The sequence continues at coordinate 73,849 of NZ_CAKC01000001.1, forward strand.
AATTCATTCTTAAATTAAAACGT